>NZ_JABWRV010000026.1:0-87793 GCF_014269105.1 Pseudomonas sp. SWRI77
TGTTGGCCAGAAGCGAAAAGCTTCCTCGAATAGGCCTGATACATAGATGCAACCGGGTTCCAATGCTCAAAAGCAGCTAGACAATGTGGGCGAGTCCATACATAGGAGCGGGTTTGTGTCGCGATGGGCCGCAAAGCGGCCCCGGCAATCACACGGCATTACGCGGCAGCAAAAGCCCCAACGGCAACCTCACCCGCGCCTCGATCCCGCCACCGGACCGATTGCGCAGCTCCACATTGCCGCCATGCTGGGCCGCGATCCGCTTGACGATCGCCAGGCCCAACCCGGTGCCCTTGCCACCCCGGGCGCGGTCCCCACGAATGAACGGGTTGAAGATGGTCTCCAGCTCCGACTCGTCGATCCCCGTGCCCCGGTCCAGCACGCTGAGCACCACGTAAGGCGCGCTCTCGTCGCCCGAAACATAGGCGGCCACTTCGACCCCTTTGCCGGCATGGTGCAAGGCGTTGCCGATCAGGTTGCCCAGCATGCGCTTGAGCGAAACCCGCCGCAGCGGGAACGGCGGTATCGGCTCAAGGCACAGGCGTACCCGCTCGTGCGGCTGGTTGTACGGCGCCACCACTTCGCGCACCAGGTCGGCCAGGTCGACCTCCTCCACCGGCTCGTCACGGCCATCGCGGATGAACGCCAGGAACTGGTCGAGAATCGCGTCCATGTCCTCGATGTCGCGAACCATGTCATCGCTCAAGTCGTTGTCGCTGTCCAACAGCGAAAGCGACAGGCGCAGCCGCGTCAGCGGTGTACGCAGGTCGTGGGAAACCCCTGCCAGCATCAACTCACGCTCACGCCCTGCCTGCTCGACATCCTCGGCCATCTGGTTGAACGCACGGTACACCTCGGTCATTTCGCTGGGAGTGTCGCTGATCGGCAAGCGCACGCTACGCCCCTGGCCCAGTTGCCGGGCGGCGAACACCAAGCGCTTGAGCGGCTGGTTAAGCTGGCGTACGAATATCCAGGCCGACGCGGTGGACAGCAGGCCGATGGCCAGGAACCAGCCGAGCACGTTCCAGATCTTCTGCCCACGCAGCGGATGCGGGTACAACGGCACCTTGAGCCAGCCAGGGCCGAGGCTCGGCGCATTGACCCACAACGCCGGTGGCGCGTGGATGCGCAGACGTACCTCGGTGTCTTCGCCCAGCTCGGCCTGCATCTGCCGCTGGTAAATCTCGCTGTAAGGCCAGTGTTGCTCGCCTTCGGGTACCCCAGAGCCGGTCACCCGGATCAGCCCTGCGGCTTCGGCGATCTTGTCGCGGTTTTCTTCATCGGCAGCCCAATAGGCGCGCAAGGTCAGTGCCACACCATGGCTGTACTGACGGTCGACCAGCACATCCTCGTTCATCAGCAGATAAACGAGGGTCAGCGCCTTGGAAAACAGGACGACGATCAGCACCAGCCACAGCGTGCGGGCGAAGAAGCTTTGCGGAAACCACAGCGGCGTTTTCATCGACGGCAAGGCATCATTTGCCGGCGTTTCCGTCTGGTACGAAGACGTAGCCCACGCCCCAGACCGTCTGGATATAACGTGGCTTGGACGGGTCCGGCTCGATCATGCGGCGCAGGCGCGAGATCTGTACGTCGATGGAGCGCTCCAGGGCGTCCCATTCACGGCCACGGGCCAGGTTCATCAGCTTGTCGCGGGTCAGCGGTTCACGCGCATGCATGACCAGCGCCTTGAGCACGGCGAACTCACCGGTGGTGAGCATGTGCACTTCGTCGCCGCGCTTGAGCTCGCGGGTAGCCAGGGACAGCTCGTAATCACCGAAGGTGACCGATTCGTCCTCGCTGCCCGGGGCGCCGGGCACACTCGGCGCCTGGCGGCGCAGCACGGCCTTGACCCGGGCCATCAGCTCGTCGGGGTTGAACGGCTTACCCAGGTAATCGTCGGCGCCCAGCTCCAGCCCCTTGATGCGGCTGAGCTCGTCGCCCTTGGCGGTGAGCATGATGATCGGGATCTGGTTGTTCGACTGGCGCAGGCGCCTGCACGCGGTCAGGCCGTCCTCGCCAGGCAGCATCAGGTCGAGCACGACCAGGTTGAAGACCTCACGCGACAGCAGGCGGTCCATCTGCTCGGTATTGGGCACCGCGCGGGCACGGTAGCCCTTGCTGGTGAAGAAACGTTCCAGCAGGCTGCTCAGCCCGGGATCGTCGTCGACGATGAGAATCTTGTCACCTTCAGCGGTGTTTGCAGTGCCGGTCATGAATAACTCCTCTGGTATCGCCGCGCATTATGGCGTAGCCATTGCAACGCGTGCCGTGAGCATTGTTAGCAGATTTTTCCCCCAGCGCCAGTTCCGGGCCTCTCGGGCTGGCTTGGCGCCATCACCGCAAGCCGATCACGATGGGTATAATGCGCGGCTTTCATCCAGCGCCGTCAGGCTCCGAGCCCGCGCGCGGCCCCCGTATTCACAATTGTCAGGTGGTTTACATGGACAGCATCAACAGCCGTATCGCCGAGGAACTGGGCGTACGCCCACAACAGGTCGAAGCGGCCGTGGGCCTGTTGGACGAAGGCTCGACCGTGCCCTTCATCGCCCGTTACCGCAAGGAAGTGACCGGCAGCCTGGACGATACCCAGCTGCGCCACCTGGAAGAGCGCCTGCGCTACCTGCGCGAACTCGACGAGCGCCGCGCCAGCATCCTGTCCAGCATCGAGGAACAGGGCAAACTGACCCCGGAGCTGGCCCGCGAGATCAAGTTGGCCGACACCAAGACCCGCCTCGAAGACCTTTACCTGCCGTACAAGCAAAAGCGCCGCACCAAGGGCCAGATCGCCCTGGAAGCCGGCCTTGGCGAGCTGGCCGACGGCTTGTTCAACGACCCGCAGCTGGCCCCGGAAACCGAAGCGGCACGCTTCGTCGACGCCGAAAAAGGCGTGGCCGATGTCAAGGCGGCCCTGGAGGGCGCCAAATACATCCTCATGGAGCGCTTCGCCGAAGACGCCGCCCTGCTCGACAAGCTGCGCAACTTCCTCAAGCAGGAGGCCGTGCTCAGCGCCCGCGTGGTGGCCGGCAAGGAAGAAGAAGGCGCCAAGTTCCGCGACTACTTCGCCCATGACGAACTGCTGCGCAGCGCCCCGTCGCACCGTGCCCTGGCGATTTTCCGCGGGCGCAACGAAGGCATCCTCAGTGCCTCGTTGAAGGTCGGCGAAGAACTGCCCGGCACCCTGCACCCCTGCGAAGTCATGATCGGCGGCCACTTCGGCCTGGAAAACCGCAGCCGCCCGGCCGACAAGTGGCTGGCCGAGGTGGTGCGCTGGACCTGGAAGGTCAAGCTGTACACCCACCTGGAAACCGACCTGTTCGGTGAACTGCGCGACAACGCCGAGGGCGAGGCAATCAATGTCTTCGCCCACAACCTGCACGACCTGTTGCTGGCCGCCCCAGCCGGGCCGCGCGCCACCCTGGGCCTGGACCCGGGCCTGCGCACCGGCTGCAAGATCGCCGTGGTCGATGCCACCGGCAAGCTGCTGGACACCGCCACCGTCTACCCGCACGCACCGCGAAACGACTGGGACCGCACCCTCTCCGTGCTGGCCGCCCTGTGCGCCAAGCACTCGGTGGAGTTGGTGGCAATCGGCAACGGCACCGCCAGCCGCGAGAGCGACAAGCTGGTGGCCGAACTGGTCAAGAAATACCCGGCCCTGAAGGTCACCAAGGTCATGGTCTCCGAGGCTGGCGCTTCGGTGTACTCGGCCTCGGAACTGGCCGCCCGCGAATTCCCGGACCTGGACGTGTCGATCCGCGGCGCTGTTTCCATCGCCCGCCGCCTGCAGGACCCGTTGGCCGAACTGGTGAAGATCGACCCGAAATCCATCGGCGTCGGCCAGTACCAGCATGACGTGTCCCAGCTCAAGCTGGCCCGCGGCCTGGACGCGGTGGTCGAGGACTGCGTGAACGCCGTGGGGGTGGACGTCAATACCGCCTCGGTGGCGCTGCTGACCCGTATCTCGGGCCTCAACGCAACCCTGGCGCAGAACATCGTGGCGCACCGAGACGCCAACGGCCCGTTCGCCACCCGCGCAGCGCTGAAAAAGGTCAGCCGCCTGGGTGAAAAAACCTTCGAACAGGCCGCCGGCTTCCTTCGTGTAATGAACGGTGACAACCCGCTCGACGCCTCTGCCGTGCACCCGGAAGCCTACCCGCTGGTGCAGCGCATCGCCGCCGGCACCGACCGCGATATCCGCTCGCTGATCGGCGACAGCAGCTTCCTCAAGCGCCTCGACCCGAAGAAGTTCACCGACGAGACCTTCGGCCTGCCGACCGTCACCGACATTCTCCAGGAGCTGGACAAGCCCGGCCGCGACCCACGCCCTGAGTTCAAGACCGCGACCTTCCAGGACGGCGTCGAAGACCTCAAGGACCTGGAGCCCGGCATGATCCTCGAAGGCGTGGTCACCAACGTCACCAACTTCGGTGCCTTCGTCGACATTGGCGTGCATCAGGACGGCCTGGTGCACATCTCGGCGCTGTCGGAAAAGTTCGTCAAGGACCCGCGTGAAGCGGTCAAGGCCGGCGACGTGGTCAAGGTCAAGGTCATGGAAGTGGACATCCCGCGCAAGCGTGTCGGCCTGTCCATGCGCATGGGCGATACCCCGGGCGAGAAGGTCGAAGGCAACCGGGGTGGCGGCCGTGGCAACGGTGGCAATCGCCAGCAGCAGGCGCCACGCCCGCGTGAAACCACCACCGCAGCCCCGGCCAACAATGCCATGGCCTCGTTGTTCGCCAACGCCAAGCAACTGAAGAAGAAGTGATGGACGTCCCGCGCGAATACGTCGAAAGCGCCTTCAGCCAGTTGCTCGGCTGCCGCCTGCAACGCCTGGACACCGGCGTTGCCGAAGTGGCCCTGGCGCTTGCGCCGCAATTGCGCAACAGGGGGCAGAAACTGCACGGTGGGGCGATCTTCAGCCTGGTGGACATCGCCATGGGCCTGGCCTGCTCGGCCAGCCATGGCTTCGACCAGCAAAGCGTCACCATCGAATGCAAGATCAACTACATGCGCGCCGTCAGCGACGGCGAGGTCGTGTGCAGCGCCCGCGTATTGCACGCCGGGCGGCGCACCCTGGTGGTCGACGCCGACGTAGTCCAAGGCGACAAGCTGGTGGCCAAAGCGCAAGGAACCTTCGCGGTTCTCTAGCTCACCAAGCACTATCTGCGGTATTTTCAGCAGTGCGCTGGCACTGCTGGAACCGCGTAAACCAGGCGACAACGCCAGTTCCTTTCTCCCTACCCTTGTAGACCGTTATCTCCACCCCCATATTGGGGCGACTGACGCGTGAAGGAATCCATCTTGAGCGACCTCCTCAACCGCCGCCTGAGCCTGCTCGGCGCCAATCTTCCCCTGCTCAAGCAGTGCCTGCACGGTATTGAGCGAGAATGCCTGCGCGTGACCGATGAAGGTCGCCTGGCCCAGACGCCGCACCCGGAAGCGTTGGGTTCGGCGCTGACCAATGAGCAGATCACTACCGATTATTCCGAGTCGCTGCTGGAGTTCATCACCCCGGCCCTCGCAGACCCGGCCCAGGTGTTGGAGAACCTCGAAGAGATCCACCGCTTCGTCTACACCAAGCTGGGTGACGAGTACCTGTGGAGCCCGTCGATGCCCTGTGCGTTGCCGGCCGAGGAAGACATCCCGATCGCCGAATACGGCAGCTCCAACATCGGCAAGCTCAAGCACGTGTACCGCAAAGGCCTGGCCCTGCGCTACGGCCGCACCATGCAGTGCATCGCGGGCATCCATTACAACTTCTCGCTGCCAGAGACGCTGTGGCCCTTGCTGCGCGCAAGTGAAGGCAGCGAAGAAGACGCGCGCGACTATCAGTCGTCGGCCTACATCGCGCTGATCCGCAACTTCCGCCGCTACAGCTGGCTGCTGATGTACCTGTTCGGCGCCTCGCCGACACTGGACAAAGGCTTCCTGCGTGGCCGCCCGCACCAACTCGAAGAGCTGGACGCCGACACCCTGTTCCTGCCCTACGCCACCAGCCTGCGCATGAGTGACCTGGGTTACCAGAGCAACGCCCAGGCCGGCCTCACGCCCTGCTACAACAACCTGGCCAGCTACACCGACAGCCTGCGCAAGGCGGTGGGCACGCCCTACCCGCCCTACGTCGAGGTCGGTACCCACGTGGATGGCGAGTGGGTGCAACTGAACACCAACATCCTGCAGATCGAGAACGAGTACTACTCGAACATCCGCCCCAAGCGCGTCACCTACACCGGCGAGCGGCCGATCCAGGCCCTGACCTCCCGTGGCGTGCAGTACGTCGAAGTGCGCTGCCTGGACATCAACCCGTTCCTGCCCGTCGGCATCGACCTGCCCGAGGCGCGTTTCCTCGATGCATTCCTGCTGTTCTGCGCGCTTGAAGAAAGCCCGCAACTGGACAACGGCGAGTGCGGCCAGTGCACCAGCAACTTCCTGACCGTGGTCAAGGAAGGTCGCCGCCCTGGCCTGCAACTGCAGCGCGATGGCCAACCGATCGGTCTGCAGGCGTGGGCCGGCGAACTGATCACGCGCATTCGCGCGCTGGCCGACCTGCTCGACCAGGCACACGGCAGTGACGAGCACGCCAAGGCACTGGATGCCCAACAGGCCAAGGTCGACGACGCTTCGCTGACCCCATCGGCCCAAGTACTGGCGCGCATGACCGAACACGACGAGAGCTTTATCCAGTTCTCGCTGCGCCAGAGCCGTGTCCATGCCGAGAGCTTGCGCGAACAACCGTTGAGCAGCGCGCGCCAGCAGGCCTTCGAAACGCTCGCCCGCGAGTCCCTGGCCAAGCAGAGCGAGCTTGAACAGACCGAAGTCGGCGACTTCGACCTGTTCGTCGGTGCCTACCAGGCCAGCATCCTGGCGATCAGCAACTGATGAGCCGCACCGCCTCCCTTCGCAAGCCGCGCGCCAGCAGCCAGGCCAGGATCGAAGCGATCCTGGCGGCGGCTCGCGAGCTTCTGGCAGAGCAAGGGGTCGCGGGGCTGTCGATCTACAGCGTTGCCGAACGGGCACAAATCCCGCCTTCGTCGGTGTATCACTTCTTCGCCAGCGTGCCCGCCTTGCTCGAGGCGTTGACCGCCGATGTGCATCGGGCCTTTCGCGAAGCCCTAAGCGCCCCCATCGACAGCGCTGCGTTCAATACCTGGCACCAACTGTCACGGCTGATCGAGCAGCGCATGCTCGACATCTACAACGAAGACGCCGCAGCGCGCCAACTGATCCTTGCCCAGCATGGCCTGAGCGAAGTGGTGCAGGCTGACCGCCAGCACGACATGGAGCTGGGCGAGCTGATGCACAGGCTGTTCGACCAGCACTTCCAGCTGCCAACAATGCCGACCGATGTGGATGTGTTTGCCTTGGCCATGGAATTGAGCGACCGGGTGTATGCCCGCTCGATGCAGCTGCATGAACAGATCACCCCGCGTATGGCCGAGGAAGGCATGCGGGTATTCGAAGCGTATCTGGGGCTCTACCTGCCGCCGTTCCTGGGAAAACGCCACACACACTGAACGAGCAACATGTAACGCAGTTCGCCTCCGATCGAACGTTGAAATGGGCGCTCCTCTCCAGCACTCAGCCAACGTGGATCACGACCATGCCTCATTCTTTCGACTTGTCAGCCGACACCACGCCCATCGGCCTGGACGACTTCGCCAGCCCCCTGCCCCTGCCCACCACCCCCTGGATTATCGCCGGACGCGGTAATGCCCTCGGCAAGGCCGACCTGCGACGACGCCAGGCGGTCAAGGCACTGAATAGCGTGTTCAACCAGGCGCAGCTGCAGCCTTCACCTGGGCACGCCAGCTACTGGGACGCACGTATGCCCGGGCAGTCGATAGCACGCAGGGCCTTTGCCGAGCAGCAGTTGCACGCGCATTTCCAGAGCGCGCTGGAGCTCAACTACGGGCTTGACCGAATCGCAACGAAGGCCTGGAAGCTGGGCCAGCTGGACAGCAGCAGCCGGTATGCGCAACTGCACTGGCATCAGCCAGGCATCCCCGTAGGGGCCTGCCCCACTGCGCTACTGATCACGCCCGCGGGCGATGACGAGCCCTGGCTGCTGTACCGGCCCGACGGCCACAACCCGGTACGCGCCTTCCACAGCGAAGCGGCCCTGCTGCAGTGGGCCCACGAGCATCGGGACCGCCTGTGGCGCACCCCGCCCACCGCGCTGGCCAGCGACAGCGACAGCACGTTCATCGCCGTCATCGCGCTCCCGGGTGATGGCTTCGCCGGCCTGCTCAACAGCCTGCTGACCGGCCAGGGCATGCAACTGCAGGTCGAGCTGCCCGACGCATTGAGCGAGGAGCTGGCTCGGCTGGTCAGTGCCGATGAAGCGTTGGCGGAGGACGAGGTGCATTTCGATTCACTCGACGAACGCTTGCCACTCGGCTGGCGCAAGCAGCGCATCGACCGCCAGGAACAGCTGCTGGCCGCCTACCTGGGCAGCGATACCGGGCCAGGCTCTGCACGCCTGGCGGAGCTGCAGGCCCAGCAAGCCAAGCTCGATGCCCAGGACGCCCTACTGCAACAAGTGCTGGCTGCGCTTCCCGAGTCGCCCACGCCGGAAACCTGGGGGCAAATGCACGGCGAAAACAGTAGGTTCGAACACCTCAGCCAGCACTTTGCAAAGGCCTTGCTGCTGGAGGCCGAGTTCCAACAACACTTGGGGGACCTGAGCGAATCGCGCCTGCAATGGGTTCGCCAACTGGTGGAGCGGCCAAACCCCAGCCTGCAACGGCAGGTCGTGCCCAGCGCTCTGAAACTGGTGGTGGGCCCTCGCAGTTGGGCCCTGACGGGCTTCATCACCCTCCGGGCGATACCCCAGGACGCCACGGGTGAAGCAGACAGCGCCTTGCTGCTCTACAAACCCGGGCACGACGGTGGCCTGGCCTGTTACCCGGACCAGGCCCAACTGGCCGAACGACTGCTGAACACGTTGCAGGGCGCCTGGCCAGAAGTGCTGCTGGAAAGCGTCTGGCCGCAGGACATCGATGCGCTCCTTGAGCTGATCGACAGCGGCGAGCACATACCAGCCCTGATCAGCGAACCCATCACCACCCACGCTTTCGATTACCTGGCCTCGACCCACGTGGCCCTGCTGACCCAGGCCGCCCCCTCGTCGCGCCTGCAACTGCGCTGGAAACTGGGCGCCAGCAACAACGCCGCCAGGATCCAGGCGTTCGAACGGCTGGCCGAGCGTAACCGCACTGCCAACCTGCACACCCGCCTGCATTCACTGAGCCACCTTGATGCGCCCCAGCGCGAGGCACTGGCGGCGCAGTTCGACGCATTGCGCGTCAGCATGCTGGCTGCCAGCGGCTTACTGGCGAGGGACCTGCCTGAGCGCGGGGCGTTTTCACGCAACCTGATGAACGGGCACCTGCGCCAGTCACTCGGCCTGACGACGCTGCCCCAAGTCACCCTGGACATCGCCGACCGCACAGGCAAGCAGCGTATCCCGCTGCCGGAGTCCGGCTTCGCCAATGCCTACAAAGAGGTCACGACGTTCAGTGCCGAACGTAGCCACGTGCCCCTTGAGCAATTTCTGCTGTGGGCATTGGACGACGACCTGACCTTGCGCCTGGCCAACGCCAACATCGTAATCGAAGACACGACGGCGACGCCTGACCTGCAACAAAAGCTCAACCACAGCTACATTGCCACCCTGGTGCAGACACTGGATGTGGCTGGCGCCTACGAGCAGCAGATACGCGATACCTTCAAGGGCAACGCGGAGCAATCCGACTGGCAGGCACAATGGCGCCAGGAAACGCTCCGCGGGCCCTTCGAGCACCAGTTGAAGATCCTGCTGTTGAGCCGGCCCGATACCCTGGATGCACACGGCATGGAGGTATTCGAGCTGTTCTGCCGCGAACAGCAGGGCACCACGCTTACCCGCACCATCGATCACCATGCACTCGACCTGCGGCCTGGCGTAGCTGCGGACGGTAGCAGCGACCGCGTGACGCTTTCAGACATCTTCCTGCTCAAGCCGGCGAGCGGGCCGTGCCTGCTGTTGCTACCCGATGCCCCCAACGGCAAGGTCATCAGCCACTACGAAAACAGCGAGCAGGCATGCCAGGCGCTGGAGGACATGGCCATCGACGAGGCCATGCGCACCTACCTCGCCAGCCGCCCGCTGGAAGGTGACACACGCACGCACCTGTCCTATATCAACCAGGCGCTGCTAAAGCGGTTCACCGGTTTCATCGGCGTGGGTAATGCCCGTTCAGAGCCGATCGCCCAGGTGCGAGCCAACCTGCAGATGGGCCGGCTGATCCTCGAACACCGCGCCTCGTCGCGCAGCCAGGTCGACCTGTACCTGGAAAGCGAGGCGATGCGCCACGGGCGGGTATACGACTACCTCAAACTGGCGCTGGGCTTCGTGCCCGGCGTAGGTACCGCGATTGCCCTCTACGATGGCTGGAGCGCCGCCAATGCCAGCGTCGAGGCATTTCTGCGGAGTGACCCTGGCGAGGGGGTCGAGCACCTGAACAGCGTGTTCCTGTCGTTGGTCGATGCGCTCTTCGATGTGGTGCCTGCCGCCTCTGTGTCGCGCTCGTCCACTGCACTTGCACGCACCCGCACCCACTTGCGCCAGCGCCTCGAAGGGTTGCGGCCCACCACCGTGACCCGCCGGGGGCGCACCGACCCCTTCAGCGGTTATGAAACCGAAGCGCCCTCGGGCCACTGGCGCGACCACCCCGAGGTTCACGGCAAGGGTGTCAACCGGCATGCCGAGACCGGCAACGACTTCATCGTCAGCCAGGGGCTGCACTATCAGGTCGAGTGGGACGCGACCTATCGCACCTGGCGCCTCAAGGGCAGCGCAGCACGCAGCTACAAGCAGCCTGTGAAGCTCGACGAGCTGGGCTCCTGGCAGCCCCACGGCAGCCTGAGCGGGCGTATCGTCGACGGTGGGCTGGCAGGCGGTGGCGCCTACCTCGGCAGGCTGTACCAGCAGGGCTGGCAGCACCTGCGCGGCTACCTTGGCCGGCAGCCCGCGTTGCTATCGCCTAGGCAGGTGGTGCAAGACATCGAAAATGGCCGCGTTGCACACCAAGCCCGTCTCACCGAAAAAGTCTCGGCCTGGAACACCGCACGCGGAGTTGGCCCCAATGGCCCTCAAGGCACACCGGCGCCGTTGCCCGCCATCAGGCAGGCGCTACAGGAGTCCATCGAGCAATTGGAAGCCTTCGTGACATTTCATGAGCAAAGCCTGGAGCGACTGCACAGAATCAAGCCACAGCTGGGTCGCCACTACCAAGGCATGCACAACCAAATGGCCTATAACCTGGGCAGGCAGCACCCCACCTTGATCGTACAACTCAATCTGCGGATGCAGGATGAATACACCCGGATCAAACAGCTCGAACAAGCCTTGGACGCCGCCAGCGACAACTCCTTTGAGCTCCTGCGGCAGATGAGGGGTGCTCAGGAGCGCTTCTGCCACACACTCGGCAAGCTGGAATACGAATTCCATCGAGTGGCAAGGGTCACCCAAAAACTGCGCGGCAATGAGCTCACCGTCTACCAACAAACACTCGATAGACTGCAGATGCCGATGCACCCTCATGAGTACCGAACCGTAAGACTGGCCATCGAACTGAGCCACATCGTCCCGCTGCCAAGCCGGCCAAGCTATGACTACCTGTTGATGCAACGTCAGGTGAGGCAGGAAATCACCGACCTGAGGAGCCTGTTGTTCAGCCATCAAGATCTGGCGACTGCGGGCCTGAGCCGCACCCAGGAGCACCGCTTCCTGCGCCAGCTCAAAGACCGCTATCAGCGCTTTGGCAACTACATGACCAGTTGGCAGGACGACTTCCCTGATTACATCACACCGCAAAGCACCCAGCGAATGCGCCATTCGTTGGCCCAACTGATCGCCGAAGTCGAGGCAGGCATCGACGCCTCAGCCCCCATCACGCGAAAGCCAAACCGTCATCGCGGGCCGAGCAGGCCCCGTCTGTTCGAAACCGTGGACCAACAGTTGTTGATAGGCAGTGAGATCACCATCGACGGCCAGCCGCAGATGCAGGTCAGCAACAGACTGAACCAGGAAACACACATCACCTTCACCCGTACCGCCGATAACTTGTGGCAACCCAGAAGTGTGCAGCCTGCCGCGGCCGCAGCCGACCTGATGGTACTGGTGGCCGCCGCGCGCAAGCGATTGGGCAATGTCGCCGCGCAGCAAGCCAAGCTACAGCAGTACAAGGCCCTGAACATGGCCCCTGCCAGCCTGCAAGACCTGGCCATTGGTTATGCCACGACGCTGGAGGACCTGGCGCGGGACATCGCCCGCCGGGGAGGGAGCGCGCTGACCGAGGCTCAGCGCCAGCTTACAGGCAGTGTCGAACAGGCTGCAGGCGAACTGCGCAGGGTGGGTCGGCAATTGCGCATCGACCAGACCAAAGCCACACAGCGCCCTGAGCCTGGTCATCTGGATTACCTGCAAAGCCAAGGTGAGGTGCGGATCGGTTGGTCACGCGTGCTGGAGCCGGCCAAGAACAGGCAGGGCCAAGCTATCGAGTATCTGGAGGAGTACCGCATCGACGATGCGGCCACTAGCAGCCCTCTGTGGTATGCGCACTTCCACTTCAAGCGCAGGCCAGCACAAGGCTTTGCACGGCTCGAGGCCGGTCACATCAAGCTTGCCCACGAACGCAATCTGGGCGCGGGCGCCTGGCGCGGCGCCCTCACGGAAAGCCAGGCCAACAAACTGTTTGGCGGGTTGCGACCCGCTTAGGGCTAAAGGGTACGGGCCGCCTGGCGGCCCATTCGCGGATCAAGCCCGCGACTGGGTCGCACAGCGCCGCCACTGCCATTACAGCTTGGCGATGGACACTTCGGTGGATTTGACGAACGCGATCACTTCACTGCCCACCTGCAGCTCCAACTCTTTGACCGAGCGGGTGGTGATCACCGAAGTGACGATGCCGGAGGCAGTCTGTACGTCGATTTCCGACAGTACCGGGCCTTCGAGGATTTCCTTCACGGTGCCTTTGAACTGGTTGCGGACGTTGATGGCTTTGATAGTCATGGCTTGATTCCTTCTCTTCGGCTTCAGTGAGGTAAGTGGGTCATTCAGTGCGCCCAACGCAGTTGCGTGGGCAAAGGGGCTACAGGGTCCGGCTCGGGCGCAGTGCCCGGTACCGACAGAACACGGTTGAGCACTTCGCTTTCCAGCGCCGCCAAGCGGTGCGAACCCCGCGCCCTTGGCCGGGCCAGGTCAACAGTGAGGTCGAGCCCGACCTCGCCGTCTTCGATCAAAATCACCCGGTCAGCCACGGCAACCGCTTCGCTGACATCGTGGGTAACCAGCAATACGGTAAAACCGTGCTGACGCCAGAGGCGTTCGATCAGTTGCTGCATCTCGATACGGGTCAGCGCATCCAGGGCTCCCAGCGGCTCATCGAGCAGCAACAGGCGAGGCTGGTGGATCAGTGCCCGGGCCAGCGCTACACGCTGCTTCTGGCCGCCGGAAAGTGCCGCCGGCCATTCATTGGCGCGGTCAGCCAGGCCAACCGCCTCCAATGCGTCCAGCGCACGCGGGCGCCAGTTGCCAGACAGGCCCAGGCCGACGTTGTCGATCACCTTCTTCCACGGCAGCAGCCGAGCGTCCTGGAACATCAGCCGCGTTTCCTCGCGGGCTTCGGCCAACGGCGCAGCACCGGCCAGCAGTTGACCGGCGCTTGGCTGGTCGAGCCCGGCCAGCAAGCGCAACAAGGTGCTCTTGCCGCAGCCGCTGCGGCCGACGATGGCGACGAACTGGCCGGCCGGGATGTGCAGGTCGATGCCTTTGAGCACTTCACGCTGGCCAAAGGTCTTGCGCAGGCCGTTGGATGCCAGGGGGATGCCACGCAGCAGGCGTGGCGGCTGTTCCTTGAGCACGGTCATGCGCCCTCCTTCCTGGCAACTTGATAAGCCGGGTGCCAGCGCAGCCAGACGCGCTCCAGGCCGCGGGCGGCGAGGTCGGCCAACTTGCCAAGCACGGCGTACAGAACGATGGCCAAAACCACCACGTCGGTCTGCAGGAACTCACGGGCGTTCATCGCCAGGTAACCGATGCCGGCATTGGCCGAAATGGTTTCTGCCACGATCAGGGTCAGCCACATGAAGCCCAGGGCAAAGCGCACGCCGACCAGAATCGAGGGCAGCGCACCGGGCAAGATCACCTGGCGGAACAGGCCGAAACCGGACAGGCCATAGCTGCGCGCCATCTCCACCAGCGCCGGGTCAACGTTGCGGATACCGTGGTAGGTGTTGAGGTAGATCGGAAACAGCGTGCCCAGGGCGACCAGGAAGATCTTTGCCGACTCGTCGATACCGAACCACAGGATCACCAGTGGGATCAGCGCCAGGTGCGGCACGTTGCGGATCATCTGCACCGAGCTGTCGAGCAGGCGTTCGCCCCAGTTCGACAGGCCAGTGATAAAGCCCAGCACCAGGCCGATGCTGCCGCCAATGACGAAACCAAGCCCGGCACGCCAGCCACTGATAGCCAGGTGGGTCCAGATCTCGCCGCTGCGCACCAGCTCGACACCCGCGCTGACCACCGCGCTGGGTGCCGGCAGGATGCGGGTCGACAGCCAGCCCGCGCTGACCGCCAACTGCCAGGCTGCCAGCAGCAGTACCGGCAGGGCCCACGGCGCCAGGCGCTGAGCCAGGGTGGAAGAAGTTGCACGACTCATGGTCCGGCCCTCAGCTCTGCGACACGGACTTGGGCAGGATGTCGTTGGCCACCATCTCGCCGAACGGGCTCACGTAACCACCGGCTTTCGGTTGCTCCGGGCGCTGCACGTCGAGATGCGGGAACAACAGCTCGGCCACGCGGTAGGACTCTTCCAGGTGTGGGTAACCCGAGAAGATGAACGTATCGATGCCCAGCTCGGCGTATTCCTTGACCCGGGCCGCCACGGTCGGGCCATCGCCGACCAACGCAGTACCGGCACCACCACGCACCAGGCCGACACCCGCCCACAGGTTGGGGCTGACTTCCAGGTTGTCGCGATTGCCGCCATGCAGGGCTGCCATGCGCTGCTGGCCAACCGAATCGAAGCGCGCCAGCGAGGCCTGGGCACGGGCGATGGTGTCATCGTCCAGGTGCGAAATCAGGCGGCCGGCTGCGGCCCAGGCTTCTTCGTTGGTTTCACGCACGATCACGTGCAGGCGGATGCCAAAGCGTACTTCACGGCCTTGAGCGGCAGCCTTTTCGCGCACCTGGGCGATTTTTTCAGCCACGGCGGCAGGTGGCTCGCCCCAGGTCAGGTACAGCTCGACCTGCTCGGCAGCCAGGTCCTGGGCCGCTTCGGACGAACCGCCGAAATACAGCGGCGGGCGTGGTTGCTGAATCGGCGGGTACAGCAGCTTGGCACCCTTTACCTGAATGTGCTTACCGTCGTAATCGACGCTTTCGCCTTCCAGCACCTTGCGCCAGATGCGAGTGAACTCGACCGAGGCTTCGTAGCGTTCTTCATGGCTCAGGTGCAGGCCGTCACCGGCCAGTTCGTCCGGGTCGCCCCCGGTCACCAGGTTGAACAGTGCACGGCCATTGGACAAGCGGTCCAGGGTCGCGGCCTGACGCGCCGCCACGGTCGGCGAAATGATGCCGGGGCGCAGGGCAACCAGAAATTTCAGATGCTGGGTCACTGGAATCAGCGACGCTGCCACCAGCCAGGAATCCTCGCAAGAACGCCCGGTAGGGATCAGCACCCCACCAAAACCGAGGCGGTCGGCAGCTTGGGCAATCTGCTGCAGGTAGCCATGGTCGACTGCGCGCGCGCCGTCGGACGTGCCCAGGTACTTGCCGTCACCATGGGTCGGGAGGAACCAGAAAATGTTAAGGCTCATTGGAGTTGTCTCCTCAAGGGTGGCTCAAGCCGGAGCGGCGCCCCGGCGCAGGCAAATCAATCAAGGCGCACTGGCGACCTTGGCCGGGGGTGTCCAGATCACGTCCTTGATGCTCAGCGGCTTGGGAATAAGCTTGAGTGCCTGGAATGTGTCGGCGATCTTCTGTTGTGCGGCCACCACCTCAGGGGTGAGCGGCGCGGCGCCGTAGCCTTGGCGCTTGACCGAGGTCAGGGTGATGTCGGCAGGCAGCCCCAGCAGCGATGCGACCTGGTCGGTGACCTCCTGCGGGTTGGCCTGGGACCACTCGCCCACAGCGCGCACTTGCTCGATCAAGGTGCTGATCACAGCCGGGTGCCGAGTGGCGTAGTCACGGGTGGCGAGGTAGAACTGATGGTTGTCGACCAGGCCCTTGCCGTCACGCAGGGTGCGTGCCTGCAGCTGCTGCTCGGCGGCAGCCTGGTAAGGGTCCCAGATTACCCAGGCATCGACGCTGCCGCGCTCGAACGCAGCACGGGCATCGGCTGGAGGCAGGTAAACCGGTTGGATGTCGCTGTACTTGAGGCCAGCGTCTTCCAGCGCACGCACCAGCAGGTAGTGAACGTTCGAGCCATTGTTAAGCGCGACCTTCTTGCCTTTGAGTTCTTTCACCGACTGGATCGGCGAACCCTTGGCTACCAGGATCGCTTCGCTGTGCGGCGCAGGCGGCTCGTAGGCGACATAGAGCAGGTCGGCACCGGCGGCCTGGGCGAACACGGGCGGTGTTTCGCCGGTGACGCCGAAGTCGATGGAGCCGACGTTCAGCCCTTCGAGCAGCTGCGGGCCACCGGGGAATTCGGTCCATTGCACGTGCACGCCCTGTTCGGCCAGGCGCTTCTCCAGCGTGCCCTTGGCCTTGAGCAGCACCAGTGTGCCGTATTTCTGGTAACCGATGCGCAGGCTCTCGGCCTGGGCTTGGGTGATGGCGCCGAAGGACACAGCCGCCGCAAACAGGGCGACCAGACCACGACGCAAGAAGACTGTGCGCATGGCGCTCTCCTGTGCGAATAGGGTTCGGGTTGCACCTGCTGGCCTCGTTGACGGGCGAGTAAGGTGGTACAGCAGTAAGGCGGGTCAGATGCTCCAGCGGGCGCTGATCAGCCGCTCATTCAATACACCGGGCGCTACCGGCCGCGGCCGACGAGCCAGGGCAACGTGGAACGTTTCCAGCGAGTCATGCAGACGTTCTTGCAGGGCGCTCGCCAGCTGGGCTGGCTTGCTGCCTTCTGCGTAGGCGACCTGGCTGTCGTCGGCGAAGATCCCTTGCAGGGTCTCTTGCGCCTTGAGTGCCGAAAGCACCGGTTTCAACGCGTAATCCACCGCCAGCATGTGGGCGATGCTGCCGCCGGTGGCAATTGGCAACACGATCTTGTGCTCCAAGGCGCGTTCGGGCAGCAGGTCGAGCAACGTCTTCAGCGCACCGGCAAACGAGGCCTTGTACACCGGGGTGGCGACGATCAGGCCATCGGCTTGAGCCACCAGTTGCTGAAAGTGCTGCACCTGCGGGCTGTCGAAGCGTGCATGCAGCAGGTCTTCGGCGGGGAAGTCACGGACCTGGAACGTCACCACTTCAACGCCGCGGTCCTGCAGCCACTGGCGCGAGCGCTCGAGCAGCACGCCAGAGCGTGAACGGGTACCAGGGCTACCACCGATTGAGACGACCAGCATTGCAGCGCTTCCTTGTGTTCTGTTGGAGTGACATTAACAGCCTGCTTATATATCTAGAAATCATATTTTTTCATTTGTTTATTCCTTATTGTTATTTATATGGTTTGCGGTTTTGAGGCTGCTCTGCGGCCCCAAGCTGCGCAAATCCCAGGCAAAAAAAAGGGCCGTCGAAACGGCCCGAAAAACCCTGCATGGCTAAGAGCAATACAACGAGGATCCTTTAACGATTAGGCTGCGGCGTCAGGCGCAGGTAGGGCTTTACCGCTCGATACCCTTTGGGGAAGCGCTGCTTGATCTCTTCCTCATCTTTGAGCGAAGGCACGATCACCACTTCGTCACCGTCCTGCCAGTTACCTGGCGTGGCGACCTTGTAGTTGTCGGTCAGCTGCAGCGAATCGATCACCCGCAAGATTTCGTTGAAGTTGCGCCCGGTACTGGCCGGGTAGGTAATGGTCAGGCGCACCTTCTTGTTCGGGTCGATGACGAACAGCGAGCGCACGGTCAGGGTGTCGTTCGCATTCGGGTGAATCAAATCGTACAGGTCGGAAACCTTGCGGTCGGCGTCGGCGATGATCGGGAAGTTGACCACAGTGTTCTGGGTCTCGTTGATGTCATCGATCCACTTGTGGTGCGAGTCGACCGGGTCCACCGACAGCGCGATGGCCTTGACCCCACGCTTGGCGAAGTCGTCCTTGAGCTTGGCGGTCAGGCCCAGTTCGGTGGTGCACACCGGGGTGAAGTCGGCCGGGTGAGAGAACAGCACACCCCAACTGTTGCCGAGCCACTCATGAAAACGGATCTTGCCTTCACTGGAATCCTGTTCGAAATCGGGGGCGATATCGCCGAGTTTGAGGCTCATGGGGTGCGGCTCCTGTGCTGTGTTCTGGCCTGGTGAAGTTCAATGTGCCTGCATTCGGTTAAAAACAAAAAGAATAAATACTGATTTATTCATAACCTAATAGCATACGAAATCGCAGAATCGAGTAGGAGGCGGGTTCACACCCGCCGTCCTCTCACACCACCGTGCGTACGGTTCCGTACACGGCGGTTCAGGTTATGCGGCTAAGCCGGTTGATCGTATCCAGTATCGAGACCAGTCCGAGTCGATCCCATATTTACGTCACAGCGTTCCGTGCAAGTATTGGGCTTTGACGATTATGGCCGCCTTACCCCGCTGCGCCGCCTCTATCCGCTTCCTGTTCGTCAGG
This sequence comes from Pseudomonas sp. SWRI77, assembly GCF_014269105.1. Lineage (NCBI taxonomy): Bacteria > Pseudomonadati > Pseudomonadota > Gammaproteobacteria > Pseudomonadales > Pseudomonadaceae > Pseudomonas > Pseudomonas sp. SWRI77. The sequence continues at coordinate 18,780 of NZ_JABWRV010000026.1, forward strand.
CCAGCATTTTGCCTCGGGCTTCCTTCAGATTCGCAGTCACCCGCGACACCCTTGCCTCTGGCTAACACTTCCCCTTGCCGGGTGTGTAGAGGACTTTCACCTCCAAGCCACCAGCGTGGCCACCACAGCCAAGCTGGTTGCGCTAGCGCGCAACGCGCCATGCCTGGCGCACCACAAAAAAGCCTCGCACTAGGCGAGGCTCCTTGTTCAGCTACGGCTTACAGGAAGTTGTAAGTGTAGTTGAAGATCAGACGGGTCTGATCCTGGTCAGCCAGGGAGCTGGTGCCAGTACCGCGGTAGACACCGTGACGCAGGCTGGCGCCCAGGCCCTTGAAGGTGCCTTCCTGGATGACGTAGTCGACGCGGGCGTCACGTTCCCATTCACTGAAGGTACCGTTGCCGTTGGCGTTCTTGCCGTCTTCACCTTTCAGGTAGGAGACCGAGGCTTTCAGGCCTGGCACGCCCAGACGCGCGAAGTCATACGAGTACTGACCGAAGGTGGTGTTTTCACCGGCCTTGGCGAACTGGTTGATCATGCTGTCGGTGAACAGGTAGAAGCTCGAACCACCGGCGCCTTCGTTGCGGCCATTGCCGTCAACCACGTTGCCTTGGTTCAGCCAGACGAAGCCACCGTCGTCATTGACGCGCTGGTGGCCCAGCATCAATGCATGGCCACCCAGGGTGTAGGTGAACATGGCGGTCCAGGTCTTGTTGTCGACCTCGCCAGCGTTCTTGGCATAACCGCCGTTGTTGCTGAAGCGGTAGCCGGCTTCACCGTTCTTGCCGTCGCTGCTGCTGTCGAAGTAGCGCAGGTCGGTCTTGAACGACTGGTCGTCAGCGATCTTGAACACGTGGGTCGCGCCCAGGAAGTGCTGCTTGTAGAAGTCTTCCAGGTTCGAGTAGTAGTACTGCAGGGTCAGGTCTGGAGTGAGCTTGTAGTCCAGGCCGCCGTAGCGGAACTTGTTGCTGTCCTGGGTAGCGCCCGCCACGGACAGGCCGGTACGGTTGCTCGAAGCACGGCCCATGGCGTGGGTCAGCTGACCGGCATTGACGGTCAGGTTGTCGATTTCCTTCGACTGGATGGTGCCACCCTCGAAGGTCTGCGGCAGCAGACGACCATCGTTGGCAACCAGGATCGGCAGGTTCGGCGCCAGGGCGCTACCGTAGTGAACCTCGGTCTTGGAGAAGCGAGCCTTGGCGTTACCGCCCACGCGCGCCCACTGGCTCACAGCAGAGCCGTCGGTATCGCTGGGGAAGAAGCTGCTGTTGTCAGGGTGCTTGCCGCGGCCGCCATCCAGGTGAATCCCCCACAGGGCCTGGACATCGACGCCGAAACCAACGGTGCCTTCGGTGAAACCGGACAGGTAGTCGAGCTTGAAGCCCTGACCAGACTCGCGGTTGTCAGCACCGCCGTCACGGTTGTCGTTGTTGAAGTACATGGTGCGCGAGCTGAGCGACAGTTTGCTGTCTTCAACGAAACCGGCAGCGCCTGCTTGTTGGGCGAGAACCCCCAGTGCCACGGCCAGAGCCAGGCTGGACTTGTACATGTTTTGCTCCTCTACGTTCTAATTCTTGTGTATCTCTGGCGGCGGGATCTGCTGCCCTGCTCACCGTGGATTGGCGATTTAGTCCCAAAGCGTGACCATAAAGTCAATCGTTTCTAAACGTTTCGCGACTTTGGTCTAAGGCCACCTGCGCTACAGGATAATGACAATCCTATAAATCCAAAATGACCGTTTTATGAATTTGTAAGATTATTCCGGAATATATTAGGAACCTTTACTACCCTTTGTTGTAGACAGGCGCATCAATCATAACTCTCAGTTATTTGCAAACGTTTGCTCATAACCTAATTCCAGCCGGGTCTAAGGGGCAAAGAGCCTAGCAGTCCTCTCGGTTTTCGCCATTGAGACAGGTCACCGGCGATTCCCTGCTCTTGCCGCTCCTGCCTTACAGCAATTGGCTCCTAAGCTAATTCTAAAAAGTTATTTATTTTCTATTTTTTAGATCATTTAGTCTTCTCGCCATCCATCACATCGATTGCCTGACGAGAGGTTCACCATGATCCCGCACGCTCCGCTGCGCCTGTTCGCCGCCCTGACTCTCGCCAGCACCAGCTGGTTGGCCCAGGCTGCTGACCTGACCGTGGCTTACCAGACCACAGTCGACCCGGCCAAAGTGGCCCAGGTTGATGGCGACTACGAAAAAGCCAGCAAGGCCAGCATCGACTGGCGCAAATTCGACAACGGCGCCGATGTGATCACCGCCGTGGCCAGCGGTGACGTGCAAATTGGCTACCTCGGCTCCAGCCCCCTGGCCGCCGCCGCCACCCGCAAGCTGCCGGTCGAAACCTTCCTGATCGCCACCCAGATTGGTGCTGGCGAAGCGCTGGTGGCGCGCGACACCATCAAGACGCCACAAGACCTGATCGGCAAGAAAGTCGCCGTGCCCTTCGTCTCCACCGGCCACTACAGCCTGTTGGCGGCGCTCAAGGCGTGGAACATCGACCCCACCAAGGTGCAGATCCTCAACCTCGCACCACCGGCCATCATTGCGGCCTGGAAGCGCGGTGACATCGACGCCACCTACGTCTGGGACCCGGCCCTGGGCGTGGCCAAGGAAAACGGCAAAGTGCTGATCACCTCGGGTGAACTGGCCGCAAAAGGCGCACCTACCTTCGACGCCTGGATCGTGCGCAAGGACTTCGCCGACAAGCACCCCGACGTGGTCAAGGCCTTCGCCAAGGTCACCCTCGACGCCTACGCCGACTACCGCAAAGACCCGCAAGCCTGGCTGGCCGACAAAGACAACGTGGCCAAGCTGGTCAAGCTGTCCGGCGCCAAGGCCAGCGATATCCCGGTACTGCTGGAAGGCAACGTCTACCCCTTGGCCGCAGACCAGGCCAACGCCCTGGGTGCGCCAACCACCAAAGCACTGACCGACACGGCTAACTTCCTCAAGCAGCAAGGCAAGGTCGACGCCGTGCTGCCGGACTACTCGCCGTACGTCAGCGCCAAGTTCCTGCCTAATTGACCCGGAGCCAGCCATGGCCTTGCTTGAACTGGAGCGCATCAGCGCACAGTACCCCGGCGCCAGCACCCCGGTGCTGGCCGACATCAACCTGAGCCTGGGGCCACGCCAACTGCTGGTGGCCTTGGGGCCGTCCGGCAGCGGCAAGACTTCGCTGCTCAACCTGATCGCCGGCTTCGTGGCCCCCAGCGGCGGGCGCATCAGCCTGGACGGCGTGCCGGTCAAAGGCCCAGGCGCCGAACGCGGCGTGGTGTTCCAGGACGACGCCTTGCTGCCCTGGCAGAACGTGCTGGGCAACGTCGCCTTCGGCCTTGAGCTGGCCGGCGTGCCGCGCGCGCAACGTGAAACCAAGGCCCGCGAGATGCTGGCCCTGGTCGACCTGGAAGGGTTCGCCGAGCGGCGCATCTGGCAATTGTCCGGTGGCCAGAAGCAGCGTGTGGGCCTTGCCCGCGCGCTGGCGGCCGACCCACGGGTACTGCTGATGGACGAACCGTTCGGCGCACTCGACGCGTTCACCCGCGAGCAGATGCAAGAGCTGCTGCTGCAGGTCTGGCAGCGCACCGCCAAGCCGGTGTTCCTGATTACTCACGACATCGAAGAAGCCGTATTCCTCGCCAGCGAGCTGGTGTTGCTGGCCCCCAACCCCGGCCGTGTGGTCGAGCGCCTGCAACTGGACTTCGGCCAGCGCTATGCCGCTGGCGAGTCGGCCCGGGCGATCAAGTCCGACCCACGCTTCATCGAAACCCGCGAGCATGTGCTGGCGCGGGTCTTCTCCCAACGCCAAAGCCTGCAGGAGCGCGCATGAGCAGCCTGGACCTGCCGGTCAACGGCAAGCACGATAGCCACACCCGGCCTGCCGAAAAGACACGCCGCCCGCTTTCCACCCGCTGGATCAGCACCCTGACCCTGGCCAGCCTGCTGCTGGTCTGGTGGCTGGTGACGGCAGCTGGCTGGATCGAGCCGCTGTTCCTGCCCTCGCCCGGCGACATCTTGGCCAGGGCCTGGACCCTGCTGACCCAAGGCTACATGGATGCCAGCCTGTGGCAGCACCTGGGCGCCAGCCTGGGCCGCATCGGCCTGGCCCTGGTGGCCGCGACCCTGACCGCCATTCCGGTCGGTATCGCCATCGGTTACAACCGCGTGGCGCGGGGCATTCTCGACCCGCTGATCGAGTTCTACCGCCCTATCCCGCCGCTGGCCTATCTGCCGCTCATCGTCATCTGGTGCGGCATTGGCGAGCTGTCGAAAGTGCTGCTGATCTACCTGGCGATCTTCGCCCCGATTGCCATCGCCACCGCTACCGGCGTGCGCACTGTCGACCCGACCAAGCTGCGCGCTGCGCAGTCGCTGGGCGCCAGCAAGGCGCAGTTGATCCGTCACGTGATCCTGCCCAGCGCATTGCCCGACATCCTCACCGGCATCCGTATCGGCCTGGGCGTGGGCTGGTCGACCCTGGTGGCCGCAGAACTGATCGCCGCCACCAGCGGCCTGGGCTTCATGGTGCAGTCGGCGGCGCAGTTCCTGGTCACCGACGTGGTGGTGCTGGGCATCCTGCTGATCGCCCTGATCGCCTTTGCCCTGGAGATGAGCTTGCGCGCCCTGCAACGCAAACTGGTGCCCTGGCACGGGCAAAGCCACTGACCACGCCGGCATTTCGGCGCCCACAGAACAGATCGAGACCGACATGAGCCTGACCATCACCCCTCTCAGCCCGGCGCTCGGCGCGCAGATCAGCGGCGTGGACATCAGCCGCGCTATCACCGCCGAGCAGCGCGATGCCATCGAACAGGCGTTGCTCAAGCATCAGGTGCTGTTTTTCCGCGAGCAACCGCTCAACCCGGAGCAGCAGGCCAGCTTCGCTGCCCGCTTTGGTGACCTGCACATCCACCCGATCTACCCCAACGTGCCCGAAACCCCGCAGGTGCTGGTACTCGACACGGCGGTCACCGACGTGCGCGACAATGCGGTATGGCACACCGACGTGACCTTTCTGCCGACCCCGGCCCTGGGCGCGGTACTCAGCGCCAAGCAGCTGCCGGCGTATGGCGGCGACACCCTGTGGGCCAGTGGTATTGCCGCGCTGGAAGCCTTGTCGGCGCCGTTGCGCGCGATGCTCGACGGGCTCACCGCTACCCACGACTTCACCAAGTCATTCCCGCTCGAACGGTTTGGCACAACGCCCGAAGACCTGGCGCGCTGGGAGGCGACACGGCGCAACAACCCGCCGCTGTCGCACCCGGTGATACGCACCCACCCGGTGAGCGGGCGCAAGGCGCTGTTCGTCAACGAGGGGTTCACCACGCGCATCAACGCGTTGAACGAGTATGAAAGCGAAGCGTTGCTCAAGCTGCTGTTCGCCCATGCGACACGGCCGGAGTTCAGCATTCGCTGGCGTTGGCAGGAAAATGATGTGGCGTTCTGGGACAACCGCGTGACCCAGCATTTTGCGGTGGATGATTACCGGCCTGAGCGGCGGGTGATGCACCGGGCGACGATCCTGGGGGATGCGCCGTTCTGAAAATTGATGGGGCCTGCACCGGCCTCTTCGCGGGGCAAGTCGGATCGCCGCACCGCCGCTCCCACAAGTACCCCGCTGCTCTCAGGCATTGTGCGGAATCTGTGGGAGCGGCCGTTAGGGTCTAGCGGACCAGGTGCAGGTACTGCATGTGCCGCTCGTACTGGTCGAGGATGTCGTTGATGATCTGCTCCTTGCTGTAGCCCACCAGGTCGTAGTTCTGGCTGCCTTCGCTCAGGTGCACCTCCGCCCGGTAATAGCGGCGGTTTTTCAACTCCTGCGTACCCAGCCCACCCAATGCAAACGACGGCGTGAAATAGCCACGCATCTGCACCTGGTAGATGAACGGTTGCTCTTCACCATGGCCGATCTTCAGGCTGACGTTGTCATGGCTGGGGTCGTCCTGGGTAATCAGCACCAGGCCCTTCTGCTCGAACACTTCACGCACATCGGCAATCGCCGGGCGCACCACGTCGTCCATGAAGCGGTACACCTCATCACGCGACGGAAAGTGCACCGCCTGGCTCAGGCGCTGGCGCCAGCCACCACGCCCGCGGCGTGACTGGGCGAACGGGGCCAGCGAATGCATCTGCGCGATCTGCCGCTGGGACTCCAGGTAGAACGCCTTGTGCAGCCCCCACATCATGCACAGCAAGATCAGCGAGAACGGCAGCGAGGTCAGCACCACCGCCGACTTCAGCGAATCGATGCTGCCGGCAAACAGCAGCGCGCTGGTGATCAGCGCGGTCATCGCACCCCAGAAGATCCGCAACCAGTTAGGCCCGTCTTCATCCGGGTCACCGCCCTTGGCCGACAAGGTCGACAACACCACGGTGCCCGAGTCGGCCGAAGTGACGAAGAACACGAAACTGATGAACACCGTCGTCGCGATCACCGCCTTGCTCCAGGGATACGTTTCCAGCAGCAGGTACAGGCTCATCGACGGGTTATCCAGGGCAGACTGGCCAAGCGCGGTCATGCCGTGGTTGATGACCTGGTCCAGGGCGCTGTTGCCGAAGATCGACATCCACGCCAGGGTGAAGCCCAGGGGGATCAGCAACACGCCGAAGACGAATTCGCGGATGGTACGGCCACGCGAGATGCGCGCAATGAACAAGCCCACGAAGGGCGCCCAGGCAATCCACCAGGCCCAGTAGAACACCGTCCAGCCGCCCAGCCAGTCGCGGTTTTCACCGTAGGCATAGACGTCGAAGCTCTTGCGTGGCAAGGCGCCGAGGTAATCACCCAGGTTCTGGATCAGCGTATTGAACAGGTGCTGGGTGGGGCCGGCGAACAGCACGAACAGCAGCAGGGCGCAGGCCAGGAACAGGTTGATGTCGCTCATCACCCGCACGCCCTTCTCCACCCCGGCGACCGCCACGGCCACCGCCGCCCCCATCATCAAGGTGATCAGGGCCACCTGCACCCACTGGCTGTGGCTGATACCGAACAGGTAGTCGAGGCCGGCGTTCAGGTGCAACACGCCAAAGCCCATGTCGGCGCCCAGGCCAAACACCGTGGCAATGATGCCGAAGCCGTCCACCGCGTAGCCGATCGGCCCGTTGATACGTTTGCCGATCAGCGGGTACAGCGCCGAGCGCAGGGCCAGTGGCAGGTTATGCCGGTAGGCGAAGTAGGCCAGTGCCATGCCGACGAAGGCAAACACACCCCAGCCGTGCAGGCCCCAGTGCAGGAACAGGATCTGCATCGCCTGGCGCCCGGCCTCTGCCGTGCCCGCTTCGCCCTGGGGCGGCTGCAGCATGTGGGTCAGGGGTTCGGACACGCAGAAGAAGAACAGCGTGATGCTGATGCCGGCGGCAAACAGCATGCCGGCCCAGGACAGGTAGCTGAACTCGGGTTCGTCGTGGTCGGCACCGAGTTTGATCTTGCCGTAGCCGGACAAGGCGGTGACCACCACGAAGACCAGGTACAGCGTCATCGCCAGCATGTAGTACCAGCCGACCGTGTTGGCCGCCCAGTTCTGCGCCGCCAGCAACCAGTCGCCGGCAGCTTGCGGGTTGATGATGACCACCAGGCCGAAGAGAAGGATGAAGCTTGCCGCGAAATAGAACACCGGGGGGTTCATGCGGATCTTGCCATTGGCAAGGGATGGGTTCGGTGCACTCATCGGGCATGCACCTCGTCGAGTGACGAAAGGTTCGGAATGAACGGGTTCAGCAAAGGAATCCTCCTGTTGAACACCGGCAGCGGACCAGCGTTTGTCATTGAACAAGCGTTCAAGTTAAACATGGATCGGGATTTGATGCGAACCGCGGTGCTGATCGGCACATGGCAGGCCCGGCCCTTTCGCGGGGCCAGGCTGCAAATAGCTTAGGTCAGTTCTTGTCCTGGCAATCGAGCTGCAGGTTCGCCTGGGTAATGTTGCTCTCGGCCGGCACGCTGCGGGTCAGCCACACGTTACCGCCAATGGTCGAGCCCTTGCCGATGGTAATGCGCCCCAGGATCGTCGCCCCCGCATAGATCACCACATCGTCCTCGACGATGGGGTGGCGCGGCAGGCCTTTGTGCAGCGTCCCCGACTCATCGCTGGGGAAGCGCTTGGCGCCCAGGGTCACGGCCTGGTAGATACGCACACGCTCGCCGATGATGGCCGTCTCGCCAATCACCACCCCGGTGCCATGGTCGATGAAGAAGCTCGGCCCGATCTGCGCCCCGGGGTGGATGTCGATACCGGTTGCCGAATGCGCCAGCTCCGAACTGATACGGGCCAGCAGCGGCAGGCCCGCCTGGTACAGATGGTGCGCCAAACGGTGATGGATGATCGCCAGAATGCCGGGGTAGCACAGCAGCACTTCGTCAACACTGCGCGCCGCCGGGTCGCCGTGGTAGGCGGCCAGCACGTCGGTGTCGAGCAGCACGCGCAAGTTGGGCAACGCCGCGGCAAAGGCCTGGATCAGGCGCAGGGCCTGGGCATCGACGGCTGCCAGGTCGCCCTGGCTGTGCCGGGCGGCGTAGCGCAGCTCCAGGCGGGCCTGGGCCAGTAACGCGGTCAAGGCGGCGTCCAGGGTGTGGCCTACGTAGAAATCCTCGCTCTCTTCACGCAGGTCGACCGGCCCCAGCCGCATGGGGAACAGCGCCCCGCACAACTGTTCGAGGACTTGCCGCATGGCCTCGCGAGAAGGCAGTTCGCGCCCACCCTGCTCGCCAATGCTGCGGCCATTGCGGCTGCGCCACTGCTCGCGGGCGCTGCGCAAACCACTGACGATGCTGTGCAGCTGCCAATGGGCGGATGTTGGTTGTTCGCTCACGGTGTTCTCCTGCCTGGGGCCAATCTGTCGTTATGCAATCCACTCTACGGCAAATCCATCCCTTGGAAAAAACAACGCTTTATTCCATCCTGCGCTAAGTAGGGCATAAGCCGCGATGACGGCGCCAGCATCCTGGCCTAACCTCAAAGCTGACCTACCTCGACAGAAAAACAAAAAAGGAATAATAAGATAATTTTTTATTATTTCCTGGCCTAAGCGGCCAACTCTATAGTCGCCACCCACCACTTCCACAACAAGCGCGGGGCCTGACATGTCGAAATTCGCCAAACCGCTACTCAACGCCAGCCTGGCCATCCTGCTGGGTGCCGGCCTGCTCAGCCAGGCGTTCGCCGGCGAGCAATTGAAGACCATCCAGGAAAAGGGCGTGATCAACGTCGGTCTGGAAGGCACCTACCCGCCCTTCAGCTTCCAGGACGAAAACGGCAAGCTGAGCGGCTTCGAAGTCGAGCTTTCCGAGCTGCTGGCCAAGGAGCTGGGGGTCAAGGCCAAGGTTCAACCGACCAAATGGGATGGCATCCTCGCGGCACTGGAGTCCAAGCGGCTGGATGTGGTGATCAACCAGGTGACCATTTCCGAAGAGCGCAAGAAGAAGTACGACTTCTCCGAGCCCTACACCGTCTCTGGCATTCAGGCGCTGATCCTGAAGAAGAAGGCCGAACAGCTGAACATCAAGACCGCGCAGGACCTGGCAGGCAAGAAGGTCGGCGTGGGCCTGGGCACCAACTACGAACAATGGGTGAAGCAGGACGTGCCGAAAGCGGACGTGCGCACCTACGAGGATGACCCGAGCAAGTTCGCCGACCTGCGCAACGGCCGCATCGACGCCATCCTGATCGACCGCCTGGCCGCGTTGGAATACGCGCAAAAAGCCAAGGACACGGAACTGGCCGGTGACGCCTTCTCGCGTCTGGAAAGCGGCGTGGCCCTGCGCAAGGGCGAGCCTGAACTGCTGGCGGCCATCAACAAGGCCATCGACAAGCTCAAAGCCGACGGCACGTTGGCCAAGCTGTCGGAAAAATACTTCGGTGCCGATGTCACCAAATGATCGCTGAAAGCCTGCAACTCGTTGTCGATTCCACGCCCTTCCTGCTGAAGGGCGCGGGTTATACGGTGCTGCTCAGTGTCGGCGGCATGTTCTTCGGCCTGGTGCTGGGCTTTGCCCTGGCCCTGATGCGGCTGTCGAAGATCTTGCCGCTGGACTGGCTGGCACGCATCTACGTGTCGTTCTTCCGGGGCACGCCGCTGCTGGTGCAGCTGTTCGTGATCTACTTCGGCATGCCGCAGATCGGTATCGAACTCGACCCGATCCCGGCCTCGCTGATCGGCCTGTCGCTGAACATGGCCGCCTATATCTGCGAAATCCTGCGGGCGGCGATTTCCTCGATCGACCGTGGCCAGTGGGAGGCCGCCGCCAGCATTGGCATGACCCGCACCCAGGCCATGCGCCGGGCAATCTTGCCGCAGGCTTTGCGCACAGCCTTGCCGCCGCTGGGCAACAGCTTCATCTCGCTGGTCAAGGACACCGCCCTGGCGGCGACCATTCAGGTGCCCGAGCTGTTCCGCCAGGCCCAGCTGATTACTGCGCGCACCTTCGAAGTCTTCACCATGTACCTGGCTGTGGCCGTTATCTACTGGATACTTTGCAGTATCCTCGCGCACTTCCAGAACCGCATGGAAGCGCGGGTCAACCAACATGACCAGGAGCACTGAGCATGATCGTAGTCAAGGGCCTGTCCAAGCAGTTCAAGGGCCAGACCGTGCTCAACGGCATCGACCTTACCGTGCAGCCGGGCGAAGTGGTCGCCATCATCGGCCCCAGCGGCTCTGGCAAGACCACCTTCCTGCGCTGCCTGAACCTGCTGGAAACCCCCGACGCGGGGCAGATCCAGATCGGCGCCATCAGCATCGATGCCAATCGCCCGCTGGGCGGTCAGCAAAGTGCGATCCGCCGGTTGCGCCAGCAGGCCGGGTTCGTGTTCCAGAACTTCAACCTGTTCCCGCACCGCACTGCCCTGGAGAACGTGATCGAGGGGCCGGTGATCGTCAAGAAAACGCCCCGCGACCAAGCCGTGGCGCTGGGGCGCAAGCTGTTGGCCAAGGTCGGCCTGGCGGGCAAGGAAGACGCCTACCCCCGGCGCCTGTCCGGTGGCCAGCAGCAGCGGGTAGCCATTGCCCGTGCCCTGGCCATGGAGCCTGAGGTGATCCTGTTCGACGAACCCACCTCGGCGCTCGACCCCGAGCTGGTCGGTGAAGTGCTCGCCACCATCCGCGGCCTCGCCGAAGAGAAGCGCACCATGATCATCGTCACCCACGAGATGAGCTTTGCGCGGGATGTGGCGAACCGGGTGATCTTCTTCGACAAGGGGGTGATCGTCGAGCAGGGCGAGGCCAAGGCGTTGTTTGCCGCGCCCAAGGAAGAACGTACTCGGCAGTTCTTGCGCAAGTTTCTCGGTACTGCGGCTTCCGAGTAAGCCTGCACCGACCTCTTCGCGGGTTTGCCCGCGATAGGGGCCGGCACACCCTGTGTACCTCTCAACTTCTATATATATTCCAAAAGGTTAGTTCATAATCTTTTAATAAGCCATTAGGGTATATACACCGGACCACCGGACCAGCAAACGTCTGTCGCCATCAGCTGAAGCGACACAACTACTTTTGTGAGGTTAGGAATGGTCAGGATCACAATCACCCCAGTGCGTATCGCCAGGGCATTGAGTGCAGCCAAGGAGCGGTACTGATGTCCAGCCAGCCAAATACCCTTTTCCACAGCGACCTCGACAGCTCGCCCCTGCTGCTGCCAGCCAAGGTGCTGCGCAACGACGCCGAAGCCCTGCAAGCTGCTCGCGAGCTGGCCGATGTGGCCCGTGAGCAGGCCGCGCGCCGCGACCAGCAACGCAAGCTGCCGTGGGCAGAGATCGAGCAGTTCACCCGCAGCGGCCTGGGCAGCATCAGCGTACCCAAGGCCCACGGCGGCCCTGATGTCTCGTTCGAAACCGTCGCCGAAGTATTCCGCCTGATCAGTGCCGCCGACCCGGCCCTGGGGCAGATCCCGCAGAATCAGTTCGGCATGCTGCAGTTGCTGCGCCTGACGGCCACCGAGGCACAGCAGGCGGTGATCTTCCGCAGCGTGCTGGACGGCTGGCGCATCGGCAACGCCGGCCCCGAGCGCGGCACCAAAGACACCCTGACCCTGAAGGCGAAGATCACCCTCACGGGCGACGGCTATCGCATCAGTGGCGAAAAGTTCTACTCCACTGGTGCCCTGTTCGCCCACTGGGTGGCGGTCAAGGCGCTGGATGACGAGGGCCGCCAGCGCCTGGCCTTCGTCCGCCGTGGCAGCCCGGGCCTGCGCATCGTCGATGACTGGTCCGGTTTCGGCCAACGCACCACTGCCAGCGGCACCGTGCTGCTCGACCAGGTGCCGGTGGACGCGGAACTGGTGATCGACAACTGGCGCCAGCGTGACATCCCCAATATCCAGGGGGCAGCCTCGCAGTTGATCCAGGCCGCCATCGACGCCGGCATCGCCGAAGCAGCCATCGAAGAGGCCATCCGCTTTGTGCGGGAGAAGTCGCGGCCGTGGATCGAGGCCAAGGTCGAGCGCGCCAGCGACGACCCGTATGTGATTGCCGATATCGGCCGCCTCAAGCTTGAGCTGCACGCTGCCGAGGCGCTGCTGCGCAAGGCGGCGCGGGTACTCGATGAGGTCAATGCAGCGCCAGTGGACGCAACCGCTGCGGCCCGCGCTTCGATCGCCGTGGCCGAGGCCAAGGTGTTGACCACCGAAATCAGCCTGCAGGCCAGCGAGAAGCTGTTCGAGCTGGCCGGCAGCCGCGCCACCCTTGCCGAGTTCAACCTCGACCGCCACTGGCGCAATGCCCGGGTGCACACCCTGCATGACCCGGTGCGCTGGAAGTACCACGCGGTGGGGGCCTACCACCTCAACGGCACCCTGCCTGCTCGGCATTCCTGGATCTGATTTTTTGGCCCTGGGGGCTGCTGTGCAGCCCTTTCGCGACGCAAGGCCGCTCCTACAGACAGCCCCCGATCCCTGTAGGAGCGGCCTTGCGTCGCGAAAGGGCCGCGAAGCGGCCCCAAAGGCCCCGGAGAAACACCATGACCACAAACATCATCACCCACGACACCCAAGCCCTGGCCATCGCCGAAGACATCGCCCAGCAACTGCGCCGCGACAGCGCCCTGCGCGACCGCGAGCGCCGCCTGCCCCTCGCCGAGCTCGACCTGTTCACCCGCTCTGGCCTGTGGGCCATCAGCGTACCCAAGGTCTTCGGCGGCGCCGGTGTCTCCAACGTTACCCTGGCCAAGGTCATCGCCCGCATTGCCCAGGCCGACGCCTCGCTCGGGCAAATACCGCAAAACCATTTCTACGCCCTGGAAGTGCTGCGCGTAAACGGCAGCCCCGAGCAGCAACAGCGCCTGTACGCCGAAGTGCTGGCGGGCCGGCGCTTCGGCAATGCCTTGGCCGAGCTGGGCACGAAAACCGCCAACGACCGCACCACCCGCCTGACCCGAGATGGCGACGGCTTTCGTATCAATGGCCGCAAGTTCTACGCCACCGGCGCCCTTTACGCCCAGCGCATCCCCACCTCGGTGATCGACGAAGACGGCGTGCAGCAACTGGCCTTCGTCCCCGCCGACAGCCAGGGCCTGCAGGTGATCGACGACTGGAGCGGTTTTGGCCAGCGCACCACCGGCAGTGGCTCGGTGGTATTCGACAACGTGTGGGTGCGCACCGAAGACGTCGTGCCGTTCCAGAGCGCCTTCGAACGCCCGACCCCGGTCGGCCCACTGGCACAGATCCTCCACGCTGCCATCGACACCGGCATCGCCCGCGCCGCCTACGAGGATGCCCTGCACTTCGTGCGCACCCGCAGCCGCCCCTGGGTCGACTCGGGCCTGGACAAGGCCAGCGAAGACCCACTGACCCTGAAAAGCTTCGGCCAGCTCGCAATCCGCCTGCACGCCACCGAAGCCCTGCTGGAACGCGCGGGCGAATACCTCGACCGCGCCCAGCAGGACAGCAGCGCCGACAACGTCGCCGCCGCCTCCATCGCCGTGGCCGAAGCACGCGCCATCAGCACCGAAATCTCCCTCGCCGCCGGTACCACGCTGTTCGAACTGGCCGGCAGCCAGGCCACCCTGGCCGAGCACAACCTCGACCGCCACTGGCGCAACGCCCGGGTGCACACCCTGCACGACCCGGTGCGCTGGAAGTACCACGCCATCGGCAACTACTACCTCAACAACGAAAACCCGCCGCGCCGGGGGACCATCTGATGGCCAAGCAGATGCTGCTCAATGCCTTCAACATGAACTGCATCGGGCATATCAACCATGGCCTGTGGACCCACCCGCGGGACACCTCGACCCAGTACAAGACCCTCGCGTACTGGACCGACCTGGCCCGCCTGCTGGAACGGGGGCTGTTTGACGGGCTGTTCATCGCCGACATCGTCGGCACCTACGATATTTATGGCCAGTCGCTGGAGGTGACCCTCAAGGAGTCGATCCAGCTGCCGGTCAACGACCCCTTGCTGCTGGTTTCGGCCATGGCCGCAGTCACCCGCCACCTGGGCTTCGGCCTTACCGCCAACCTCACGTACGAAGCGCCCTACCTGTTCGCCCGCCGCCTCTCCACCCTCGACCACCTGAGTAATGGCCGGGTCGGCTGGAACATCGTCACCGGCTACCTCGACAGCGCTGCCCGCGCCGTGGGACTGGCGCAGCAACCCGAGCACGACCGCCGCTACGACCAGGCCGACGAATACCTGCAGGTGCTGTACAAACTGCTCGAAGGTAGCTGGGCCGACGATGCCGTGGTCGCCGACCGCGAGCAGCGCATCTACGCCCAGCCCGACAAGGTGCGCAAGGTCAGCCACCACGGCGAGTTCTACAACGTCGAGGGCTACCACCTGAGCGAGCCGTCACCGCAGCGCACACCGGTGCTGTTCCAGGCGGGCAGCTCCACGCGTGGCCTGGCGTTCGCCGGCAACCATGCCGAATGCGTGTTCATCAGCGGCCAGGACAAAACCGCCACCCGCGCCCAGGTCGACAAGGTACGCGCCGCCGCCCAGGCAGCCGGCCGCGACCCGCAGGCCATCAAGGTGTTCATGGGCATCACGGTGATCGTCGCCGCCACCGAGCAACAGGCCCAGGCCAAGCATGCCGAGTACCTGCGTCATGCCAGCCCAGAGGCTGGCGTTGCGCACTTCGCCGCCTCCACCGGCATCGATTTTGCGGCCTTTGGGCTGGACGAGCCGATCGGTTTCAGCAAGGGCAACGCCATTCAGTCGGCCACCCGCCAGCTGCAGGAAAACGCCTGGACCCGCCGCCGTCTGCTTGAGCAACACGCCCTGGGCGGCCGCTACGTGACCTTGGTCGGCACACCCGAGCAGGTCGCCGATGCGTTGATCGCCTGGCTCGACGAAACCGGGCTGGACGGCTTCAACCTGACCCGCACCGTCACCCCGGAAAGCTTTGAAGACTTCATCGACCTGGTCATCCCGCAACTGCAACAGCGTGGCCGTTACAAGACCGCCTACGCCGAAGGCACCCTGCGCGCGAAGCTGTTCGACACCGACCACCCGCACCTGCCCGCCAGCCACCCCGGCTCGGCCTACCGCTTCACCCCAACCCCTGCCCCGACTGGAGCCTTGCACCATGCTTGAGAAACTGTTCCGGCCCGTCGCGGCCATGGCCTTCACCCTCGGCCTGTACGCCAGCGCGATCGCCGCCGAGCCCTTGAAGATCGGCACCACCTCAGCCTTCGCCATCCCACTGGAAGCCGCCGTGGAAGAGGCTCACAAGCAGGGCCTGGAGGTGAAGCTGATCGAGTTCAGCGACTGGATCGCACCCAATGTCAGCCTCAACAGCGGCGACATCGACGTGAACTACTTCCAGCACATCCCGTTCCTGGAAAACGCCAAGGCCGCCGCAGGCTTCAACCTGGTGCCTTACGCGCCGGGCATCATCAACAACGTCGGCTTGTACGCCAAGCGATACAAAAGCTTCGCCGAGCTTCCCGAAGGCGCCAGCGTGGCCATCGCCAACGACCCGATCAACAGCGGCCGTGGCCTGCAGCTGCTGGCCAAGGCCGGGCTGATCACGCTCAAGCCGGGGGTCGGCTACAAGGCTACCGAGGACGACATCGTCGCCAACCCCAAGAAACTGAAGATTCTGCAGGTCGAGGCGGTGCAACTGG
This sequence comes from Pseudomonas sp. SWRI77, assembly GCF_014269105.1. Taxonomy (NCBI): domain Bacteria; kingdom Pseudomonadati; phylum Pseudomonadota; class Gammaproteobacteria; order Pseudomonadales; family Pseudomonadaceae; genus Pseudomonas; species Pseudomonas sp. SWRI77. The sequence continues at coordinate 34,837 of NZ_JABWRV010000026.1, forward strand.
TGCGCGCCTATGACGACGCCGACCTGGTCCAGGGCTACCCGGCCTACATCCGCCTGGCCAACACCTTCGACGCCACCTCGGCGCTGCTGTTCGACGGCCTGGAAAACAAGGAGTACGTGATCCAGTTCGTCATCCGTCCGCAAAACAAGGACGACCCCCGCCTGGCCAAGTTCGTCGACATCTACCAGCACTCGCCCGCCGTGCGCGCGGCGTTGAACAAAGCCCACGGCAACCTCTACCAGGCCGGTTGGGAGGGCTGACATGAGCCAGGCCAGCGCACTCAGGGCGCCGACACCACAACCATTGCCGCCAACGGCCAAGGAACAGGCCCTGCGCCCCGACGTCAATGAAGCCCATGTGCGCTTCATCGGCCTGGGCAAGACCTACCCTGGCCAGGCGCAGCCCGCCTTGCACGGCATCGACCTGAACATTCGCCGGGGTGAGATCTTCGGCATCATCGGCCGCAGCGGCGCCGGCAAGTCATCGCTGCTGCGTACCATCAACCGCCTGGAGCAGCCCAGCCAAGGCCGCGTGCTGATCGACCAGGTGGACATCGCGCCATTGGACGAGGACCGCCTGGTCACGCTGCGCCGTCGCATCGGCATGATCTTTCAGCACTTCAACCTGATGTCGGCCAAGACCGTGTGGCAGAACGTCGAGCTGCCGCTGAAGGTGGCCGGGGTGCCCAAGGCCGAACGCCAACGCAAGGTCCGCGAACTGCTGGAGCTGGTTGGCCTGCAGGAAAAGCACCAGGTCTACCCGGCGCAGCTTTCCGGCGGGCAGAAACAGCGGGTCGGTATTGCCCGGGCACTGGTGCACGACCCCGAGATCCTCTTGTGCGACGAGGCCACATCGGCACTGGACCCCGAAACCACGGCCTCGATCCTGGAGCTGCTGCGCGACATCAACCAGCGCCTGGGCCTGACCATCGTACTGATCACCCATGAGATGGCGGTGATCCGCGATATCTGCCACCGCGTGGTAGTACTGGAGCGTGGCGAAGTGGTCGAACAGGGCGAGGTCTGGCGGGTATTCGGGGCGCCACGTCACGAGGTGACCCGCACCTTGCTCGCGCCGTTGCAGGCCAAGCTGCCGGCTAGCTTGCAGGCCAGCCTCAAAGCCAGCCCGGTGAGCCGCGACAGCGCCGTGGTACTCAAGCTGACCCTGCTCGGCGAGCCGGAGCTATCGGCCCTGTTCAACGACCTGGGCGGGCGTGTACGCCTGCTGCAAGGGGGTGTTGAAACCATCGGTGAGCATGCGCTCGGGCAGTTGATCCTGTCGGTGCAGCACTCGCCACACGAAACCCACCAGTTGCTGGCGCGCGCCCGCCGTTGGGCCGAAGACGTGGAGGTATTGGGCCATGTGGTTTGATCGCCTGCTTGAAGGCTTGCTCGATACCCTGCTGATGGTCGGCGTGTCTTCGCTGATCGCCCTGTTGGTCGGGGTACCGATGGCGGTGCTGCTGGTCACCAGCGACAAAGGCGGGATATTCGAGGCGCGCCTGCTTAACCGGGTGTTGGGCGCGTTCGTCAACCTGTTCCGCTCGATCCCGTTTCTGATCCTGATGGTCGCGCTGATACCCTTCACCCGCCTGCTGGTCGGTACTACCTACGGCGTGTGGGCGGCCGTGGTACCGCTGACCATCGCCGCCACACCCTTCTTTGCACGCATTGCCGAAGTGAGCTTGCGCGAAGTCGACCATGGCTTGGTCGAAGCCGCGCAAGCCATGGGCTGCCGGCGCTGGCACATCGTCTGGCATGTGCTGTTGCCCGAAGCGCTGCCGGGCATCGTCGGCGGGTTCACCATCACCCTGGTGACTTTGATCAACTCGTCGGCCATGGCCGGGGCGATTGGCGCCGGTGGGCTGGGGGATATTGCCTATCGCTATGGGTACCAGCGCTTTGACAGCCAGATCATGCTGACCGTGATTGCCATGCTGGTCGCGCTGGTGGCGGTGATTCAGCTGGGTGGGGATCGGTTGGCGAAGGGGTTGAACAAGCGGTGAGCCATTTGGGGGCCGCTGTGCGGCCCCAAGATCATACGGGCACCACCTCACTCCCAATCCAAATCCCCAGCCGGCACCGGCCGCCCAAACCAGTACCCCTGCCCCAACTGACACTGTTCCTGCAGCAAAAAGCTGGCCTGTTCCTGCTGCTCGATGCCCTCGGCATGCACCTGCATGCCCATGCTGCGGGCCAGGGCGATGATCACCCGCACAATCGCAATGTCATCGTCGTCATGCGGCAACCCGGCGACAAAACCCTGGTCGATCTTCAACTTCTGCACCGGCAAGCGCTTGAGCCGCAGCAGCGACGAATAGCCTGTACCGAAATCGTCGATAGCCAAGGTGACCCCCAGCTCACGCAAGCGATGCAGTTGCTCCAGCGCCACTTCCGGGTCTTCCATCACTGCGCTTTCGGTCACTTCCAGTTCGAGCAACGCCGGGTCAAGGCCGGTTTCGTGCAACACCTCGGCCACCTGCCGATACAGCGCGTGCTGGCCAAACAGGCGGCTTGAGATATTCACCGCCACAAAGGCCATTTGCCGGCCTTCACGCTGCCACTGCACCATCTGCCGACACGCCTGGCGCAGCACCCAGGCGTCGATCTCGGCAATCAGCCCGGTGCGCTCGGCGATCGGGATGAATTCGCTCGGGGGCACCAGGCCGCGTTGCGGATGCTGCCAGCGTACCAGCGTCTCGACCCCAACCCGCTTCGCCGTGGCCAGGTCGTGCACCGGCTGGAAGTACGCCCGCAGTTCGTCCTGCTCCAGCGCCCGGCGCAGCTCCCCGGCGGTTTCCACCCGGTGCTGGGCGTGCGCGGTCAGCTCCTCGGTGTACAGCGCATAGCAGGCGCGCCCGCTGCTCTTGGCCTTGAACAACGCCGAGTCGGCGTTACGCAGCAGCTGCTCGGCGCTCAAGGCATCGCTGGGGAACAGGCCGATGCCCACGCTGACACTGATGAACAGGCGATGCCCATCAAACACGAACGGCTCGCGCATACGCTCGATGATGCGCTGCGCCAGCTTGCCGGCCTGGCCGACCTGCTGGCAGTTCTCGGCCAGCACACCGAACTCGTCGCCGCCCAGGCGCGCCAGGGTCACACCGCTGCCCACCACCTCACCCAGGCGCTCGCCCACCAGCTTGAGCAACTGGTCGCCAATGGTGTGGCCAAGCCCGTCGTTGATGCTCTGGAAATGGTCCAGGTCGAGCAGCAGCAAGCCGCAACCGCGCTTGTTGGCTTGCGCCGTGACCAGTGCCTGTTCGACGCGGTCGGTGAACAGCAAGCGGTTGGGCAGGCCGGTCAGCGGGTCGTGATGCGCCAGGTAGGCCAGCTCTTGCTCGGTATGCTTGATCGCGCTGATGTCGCTGAACACCGCCACGTAATGGCTCAGCTCGCCGGCGTCATCGTGTATGGCACGGATGGTTTGCCATTGCGGGTAGATCTCGCCACTTTTGCGGCGGTTCCAGATCTCGCCGCTCCACTCGCCCTTCTCGGCCAGGGTGGCGAAGATCTGCTGATAGAACGCCACGCCATGGCGGCCCGACTTGAACTTGTTCGGGCGCTGGCCAACGACCTCGTCCTGCTGGTAGCCGGTGATGCGCATGAAGGCGCGATTGACGTGCACGATCAAGCCTTGGCGGTCGGTCACCAGTACGCCTTCGAGGGTACTGTCGAACACCGCCGCCGCCATGCGCAGCCGCTCGCGGTCCTCGCCGCGCAGACGCACGCCGATGCCGATGAAATTCAGCAGCCGCGCGCGCGAAACGAAGATCAGCACCGCGCTGAACATCACCCAGATAACCACATTGATCTGCTGCCCCACGGTCAGCGCCAGCGGGTCGTCAGTCATCCCCTGCAGCAGCACTTGGGCCAGCACCAGCCAGAGGATCGACAGCACCACGTAGAGCGCTGCCATGCGCAAGGCGTCGCGAACGGAAACAGACATGTCGGGGGGAGTGGCCCTTGAACGAAGATCAGGCATTATAAAGGTTGAAACATGTCGTGACGTCCTATCTGAATGGGTGACTGGTTTTATTTCCCTGCCAAGGGATAATCATGCCCTTCCCCTGTGTTCTCGAGGGTTTTAACACCTATGTGGTACAACGGCCTGCTCGACTTGTCGGCCTGGCAACTGGTCGGCATCACACTGCTGATGACCCATGTGACCATCGTCAGCGTCACGGTTTACCTGCATCGCTACTCCGCGCACCGGGCCTTGGAGCTCAATGGCGCGCTCAAGCACTTCTTCCGCTTCTGGCTGTGGCTGACCACGGCGCAGAACACCCGCGATTGGACCGCCGTCCACCGCAAGCACCACGCCAAGTGCGAAACCCCGGACGACCCGCACAGCCCGGTACACAAGGGCTTGAGCACGGTCCTGCGCAAAGGCGCCGAACTCTACCGCGAAGAGGCGCGCAACCCCGAAACCTTGCGCATCTACGGCAAGAACTGCCCGGACGACTGGATCGAGCGCAACCTCTACTCGCGCTACAAGCTGGGCGGCATTGCCCTGCTGGCAGTGATCGACCTGCTGCTGTTCGGCACCCTCGGCATCACCGTCTGGGCGGTGCAGATGATGTGGATTCCGTTCTGGGCTGCCGGTGTGGTCAACGGCCTTGGCCATGCGGTGGGCTACCGCAATTTCGAATGCCGTGACGCTGCCACCAACCTGGTGCCGTGGGGCATCGTCATCGGTGGCGAAGAGCTGCACAACAACCACCACACCTACCCCAACTCGGCCAAGCTCTCGGTCAAGCGCTGGGAGTTCGACATGGGCTGGGCCTGGATCCGCCTGTTCTGCATGTTGCGCCTGGCCAAGGTGCAGCGCGTGGCACCGATCGCCCACCGGGTAGAAGGCAAGGCCAACCTGGACATGGACACCGCCATGGCCATCCTCAACAACCGCTTCCAGATCATGGCCCAGTACCGCAAGCTGGTGATCGGCCCGCTGGTCCAGCAGGAACTGGCCAAGGTCGATGCGTCGGTACGCCACCGCTTCCGCCGCGCCAAGCGCCTGCTGTCGCGCGAGACTAGCCTGCTGGAAGACCGCCACCACGTACGCATCGAGTCGCTGCTCGCACACAGCCAGGCGCTCAAGGTCATCTACGAAAAGCGCCTGGCCTTGCAGCAAATCTGGGCGCGCACCAGCGCAAATGGCCACGACATGCTCGCCGCCATGAAGGACTGGGTGCACGAGGCCGAAGCCAGCGGTATTCACGCCCTGCACGACTTCGCCGCACAGCTCAAGACCTACTCCCTGCGCCCGACTGGCGCCTGAAGGCCGTTGATCGGCACGCTCTTCAGGCAGGGCGTGCCGCTCGGAACTTCCCCCTCTGGTTTCGACTCCAACCCGGCACATCGCCCGCGTGGCGGGCCTGATGCTGGCCGCACGCTTCCTTGTCGAGACTCGCTCCGTGCACATGGCCAAAAAACTCCCAACATCCCTGCCCGGCACCCCACCTCCAGAAGCCGCCCAAACCTTGCTGGCCTTGCTTCACGCCCAAGGCGAAGTCGCGCGCCTGAGTGAGCGCGAACAGCTGTTCAGTTCATTGCTCGACAGCGTCAACGCCGTGCTTTGGGCGTTCGACTGGGAAGCCCGCCAGGTGCTGTACGTCAGCCCTGCCTACGAACGCATCTTTGGCCGCCCGGCCAGCCTGGTGCTGGCCGACTACAACGAGTGGCGCGACAGCATCTACCCCGACGACCTCGAATACGCCGAGCGCAGCCTGGCCCAGGTGCTGCTCAAAGGTTCGGTGGAAGACCGCGAGTACCGCATCCTCAATGCCGAAGGCCAGGTGCGCTGGCTGAGCGACAAGTGCTACATCAACGAGCAGCGCGAGGGCGAGCAGCGGGTGATCGTTGTCGGCATCGCCGAGGACATCACCGAGAAGAAGCAGCTTGAAGGCGAACTGCATCGCCTGGCCACCACCGACGTGCTGACCCAAAGCAGCAACCGCCGGCACTTCTTCGAATGCGCCCAACAGGCGTTCGACAGCGCCCGCGAGGACGGCACGCCCCTGGCATTCCTGCTGCTGGACATCGACGACTTCAAGCAGGTCAATGACAGTTACGGCCACCAGGAAGGCGACCAGGTACTGCAACGCATCGCTGACAGCGGCAAAGCCGTGCTACGCCGGGGCGACCAGTTCGGGCGTATTGGTGGCGAGGAGTTTGCGGCAGTGTTCCCTGGCTGCAATGCGCAGGTGGCAGAGCAGATTGCCGAGCGTTTGCAACGCGAGATCCAACGGCTGAGCTTCAGCCATGGCGATCACGAATATGGTGTGACCGTGAGCCAGGGGCTGACGGCGTTGAGCGACGAGGACGAGTCCCTGGACAGCCTGTTCGCCCGCGCCGATGCGGCGATGTACCGGGCCAAACGCCAGGGGAAGAACCAGATCGTACGGGGGTAGTTAGGTGAAATTTGGGGGGGTGTGGATGCCTGGAGATTGTACTTAGGGCCGCTGGGTGCCTGGCTTGGTTTTTTCAGGGCGGCGCTCGATGTTCGCGGCACCCCCAAGCCCAAGACAAGCACTTAACCGCCCTCACCCGCCCCATTTTCGTCCGCAGGTGATTCTTCACCCTGCGGCTTCACCTCAGGGTTTTCCACCTTGCGCAACCGGCTCAGCTCCGGCAAGCCGATCTTCAGCAGCCGCGCAGTCTTGTTACTGGCAACCGACTCCAACCCATGACCCGCCGGCAGCCGCGACAATTGCCCGGCCAGGTTCATCGCCAGGATCTCCCGCGAATACACGCCACCGCCCAGTTGGTAAACCGCCGCGATCAATTCGCGCAGCGCCAGTGGCAAGCGCCAGCGCGTGCGCAATGCCGAACCAAACGCTGCGCCGTATTCATCCAGTGACTGCTGCACCCTGCCCTCGTCCAGCTCCCCACCGGCCAGGCGCCACTCCTGCAGGCAACGCAACACCGCCAGGTCACCCAGGCAGTGCAGCAGCCCCGCGCAGTAGCAACGCCCTTCGTCCAGTTCGAGCATGCGCGCCAGGCTGCGACCGTATTCGGCACAGTGCAGCGAGAGGTTCCAGTAGTGGGCCGCATGCTGCGCCAGCAGCGGGTCACTCAGCCGTGCGCTGCGCTTGAGCGTCATGCCCAGGATCAGGTTCATGCTCTGGGTACTGCCAAGCTTGTTCAACGCCTGTAGCAGGGTCTGCACGGGCGCATCGCGGTGCAGGGCAGCGCTGTTGGCGGCGGCGATCAGCACCGCCGTGACCTGCGGGTCGTTGCGCACTTCCTCTTCGAGCACCTTCAGGTTCAGGCCCTGGGGGTTCAGCGCCCGCTTGATCGCCACCTGCACATCGGCCAGCAGCGGCCCACCATCGGCGGTAGCGCGGCGCTGTTCCAGGTAACCAGGCAGGCTGGCACCCGGCTGCAAGTGCGGCACCGGGCAGGCGATTTCCTCACCCACGGCCAGCAGCAGCTCTTCAAGGCGCTTGCGCAGGTTTTCCAGGTTCAGTGGCTTGCTCAGATAAGCCGTGGGGTGCAACGGCAACGCCTCGCGCACGCTGGCGCTGTCGCTGCGGTTGCTCATCAGAATGAACGGCAACCCAGGGCCCTTGGCGCGCACCTTGCGCAGCAGGTCGAGGCCATCGACGCCGGCCAGCTCACGCGCAGCGATGATCAGGTCGGGCTTGCTCGATAGCGCGGTCAGTGCCTGCGAGCCGTCGGCGCAGACCTGCAGCCGGGCGTCGCAGCGCACGCTGAGCAGCATCTCCTTGAGCATGTCACGCACCCACGGGTCGCCTTCGACTATCAATACGCAAGGTGGGGTGGGGTCTACAGCGCTCATGGCCAACTCCTGAATATCCCTGGCACGCAATCCGTCGCAGCTTCCTCGGCAAGTCCTGCGTCAACCATAGCGCCCCTCAGGTTTTCTGGGCACAAAAAAAACCCGCCGAAGCGGGTTTTTTCAGAAGCGCGTCACATTAGGCCAGTTCAGCGAAGCACTCTTCGATGATGGCCAGGCCTTTGTCCAGCAGCGCGTCTTCGGCGGTCAGCGGGACCAGGATACGCAGGACGTTGCCGTAGGTGCCGCACGACAGCAGGATCAGACCCTTGTCACGTGCCTTGGCAACTACTTGGCCAACAGCAGCGGCATTCGGGGTGTGAGTACCTTTCTCGAAGACTTCGACAGCAATCATCGAGCCCATACCACGGATGTCACCGATGATCGGGTTTTTGTCCTGGATCTTGCGCAGGCCGGCAACCAGGTGCTCGCCAACGGCCTTGCTGCGGTCCAGCAGTTTCTCTTCTTCGAACACTTGGATCACGGCCAGGGCCGCGGCGCAAGCGATCGGCGAACCGGCGTAAGTGCCGCCCAGGCCACCTGGGGCGATGGCGTCCATGTATTCGGCCTTGCCGCACACACCGGCCAGCGGGAAGCCGCCAGCGATCGACTTGGCGAAGGTGGTCAGGTCAGGCGCGACGCCCATCTGCTCCATGGCGAAGAAGGTGCCAGTACGGCCAGCGCCAGTCTGCACTTCGTCGGCGATCAGCAAGATGCCGTGCTGGTCGCACAGGGCGCGCAGGCGCTGCATCAGCTCTTTCGGCGCCGGCAGGAAGCCACCTTCACCCTGAACAGGCTCCAGGATGATCGCGGCGATGTCCTTAGGCTCGGCATCGTTCTTGAAGATGCGCTCGACCGAAGCGATGGCGTCGTCGACGCTCACACCGTGCAGTTCGTTCGGGAACAGTGCGCGGAAGATGCCGCCTGGCATCAGGCCCATGCCAGCGGAGTACGGCACGACCTTGCCGGTCAGGCCCAGGGTCATCATGGTACGGCCGTGGTAAGCGCCGGTGAAGGCGATCACGCCAGCACGGCCAGTGGCGGCACGGGCGATCTTGACGGCGTTTTCAACGGCTTCGGAGCCGGTGGTGACCAGCAGGGTCTTCTTGTCGAAGTTGCCTGGGACCAGCTTGTTGATCTTCTCGCACAGCTCTACGTAGGGTTCGTAGGCCAGCACCTGGAAGCAGGTGTGGCTGACTTTGGTCAGCTGTTCTTGCACAGCTGCAACCACTTTCGGGTGCAGGTGGCCGGTGTTCAGTACAGCGATGCCGCCGGCGAAGTCGATCAGTTCGCGGCCTTCAACGTCGATCACGGTCGAGTTCTTCGCGGTATCAACGAAGATCGGGTGAATTTGGCCGACGCCACGTGGGACGGCAGCTACACGGCGTTGCATCAAGGATTCGTTGGTCTTGCTCATAATGCCCTCATTGCGCCGATCGGAATGGCGCTTTTATTCGGGGGTGGCTGGGAGTGCTCGCGCACAGTATTCGTTGATCGACTGCCGTGAACGCCCTGGCCACCAGGTACTGCATGTAAAAAAGGCCAGCGAGACGTCGCTCTCGCGCCCCGCTGGCAGAGGTGAAGCCTTTTAACCGGTGATCAGACGCTGATGCACAGGTATTTGATTTCGAGGTAGTCCTCGATACCGTATTTGGAACCTTCGCGGCCCAGGCCCGAAGCCTTGATGCCGCCGAACGGCGCGACTTCGTTGGAGATCAGGCCGGTGTTGATGCCGACCATGCCGTATTCCAGGGCCTCGGCAACACGGAACACACGGCTCATGTCACGGGCGTAGAAGTACGAAGCCAGGCCGAACTCGGTGTCGTTGGACATGGCGATGACTTCGGCTTCGTCCTGGAAGCGGAACAGCGGCGCCAACGGGCCGAAGGTCTCTTCCTTGGCGACAGCAGCAGTCTTCGGCACGTTGACCAGAATGGTCGGCTCGAAGAAGTTGCCTTCGATCAGCTTGCCACCGGCCAGCACCTTGGCGCCTTTGGAGACCGCGTCTTCGATGTGCTCCTGGACCTTGGCGACAGCCTTGCCGTCGATCAGCGGGCCGGTGGTGGTGCCGTCTTCCAGACCGTTACCGATCTTCAGCTTGGCCACTGCGGCGGCCAGCTTCTCGGCGAACGCGTCGTAGACGCCGTCCTGCACGTAGATACGGTTGGCGCAGACGCAGGTCTGGCCGTTGTTACGGTACTTGGAGATGATCGCGCCCTCGACGGCCTTGTCCAGGTCGGCGTCGTCGAACACGATAAACGGGGCGTTGCCGCCCAGCTCCAGGGAAACCTTCTTGATGTCCTTGGCGCATTCTTGCATCAGCTGGCGACCGATTTCGGTCGAGCCGGTGAAGGACAGTTTGCGTACCAGGGAGTTGCCGGTCAGCTCGCCGCCGACTTCGCCAGCGCTGCCGGTGACGACGCTCAGCACGCCAGCCGGAATACCGGCACGGTGAGCCAGCTCGACCAGGGCCAGGGCGGAGTACGGGGTCTGCGAAGCAGGCTTGAGCACCATGGTGCAGCCAGCGGCCAGGGCCGGGCCGGCTTTACGGGTGATCATCGCCGCCGGGAAGTTCCACGGGGTAATGGCCGCGGTAACGCCGATTGGCTGCTTGATGACGATCAGGCGCTTGTCGGGCTGATGGCCCGGGATGGTGTCACCGTAGACGCGCTTGGCTTCTTCGGCGAACCACTCGATGAACGAGGCCGCGTAGGCGATTTCGCCCTTGGCTTCGGCCAGTGGCTTGCCTTGCTCGGTGGTCATCAGGCGAGCCAGGTCATCCTGGTTCTCGATCATCAGTTCGAACCAGCGACGCAGCTTGGCCGAACGCTCTTTGGCGGTCAGGGCACGCCAGGCCGGCAGGGCCTTGTCGGCGGCTTCGATGGCGCGGCGGGTTTCCGCGGTGCCCATCTTCGGCACGGTACCGATGACTTCGCCGGTGGCCGGGTTGGTCACCTTGATGGTCTGGCCATTGTCCGCATCCAGCCACTCACCATTGATATAGGCTTGCTGGCGGAACAACTGAGCGTCTTTGAGCTGCATGTCGGCTTCCCGAATTGTTGATTGTTGAAAAGCGCCCAAAGCAGGGCATCGAGCGTTTGAAATCTCAAACGAATGCTAAGCGGCTGCTGGGGTGTAGGACAATAGGCTGTTCGAAAAAAAGAACGAATGGTTGAACAGCCCATCTGAAATCGCCCGCAGAACGGCCGCTACAGGGTAGACGATCGGGCGGGGAGAAATGTGAAAGGGGGGTGTTTGGCGTGAGATTTTCAGTGCCTGTGAGATCGAGCGCCGCCCGCGCGGCGCTCGATTTGCGCCCCACCTCAAAACCCAAGGCAAGCGCCCGAAAGCCACACCCCCCTGATCACAAAACGATCAAACCTCAAAACGCCGTGGCCAAGTCGATCACCAACGCCCGATACCCCACCTTGGCCTCGTCGACCTTGTATTCCACCGCGCGGCTGTAGCTGCCGGTCAGTTTGGTCGGGGCAAAGTCACGCCCCCAGCCGTTGTCGAACACGGCCAGCCAGGCCGTGTGCTGGGTCCACGACCAGTCAAAGCCCTCGCTTTCAACCGGCGTCAGCACCTTGTCCCGCAGCCGCTGCGGCCAGCCTTGGGGCGAGGCGAGGATCCACTTCACCGCCTTGTCGCGGCCAATCTTCACCACCCCTTGATGGCGTGCTGAAACGATGATGCTGTGGCCATCTGCGTCGTAATCGATGGCATTGACGTGCGCCCAGTTGCGCCCGGCACCCACCCCAGCGGTGTCACCCAACGGCAGGTCGCCACGGTACGGGTCGAGGATCTGGTTCAGGCCCCAGAAGTCGAGTACATCCCCCCGCCTCGTTGACCTCGATGATGTGTGAGACAGCCCGCCGCCAACCAGGCCGACGTCACTCCGCCGCTGGTCAGCTTCGACGGGGTCGGTAAAGTCTGCGGCAACCGGCGCGCCGGGTCGAAGGGCTGCGGCCTGAACTGATTGCGCTATGAATGGCTAGCGCGCTGCCACAGGATCACCCCGGGGAAAAACAGCCACAGATCAAGGCGATGGACGCAACCGAAACAGATGGGTATCATGCGTGCGCGTTGCACTCGTAGCTCAGCTGGATAGAGTACTGCCCTCCGAAGGCAGGGGTCGTGGGTTCGAATCCCGCCGAGTGCGCCATCTTCGAAAGCCCTGGGATTATTCCCGGGGCTTTTTCGTTTGTGCGACATGTCGCGTTTCTGGTACTCCCGTACCGCAGAGCATTGGTGTTAGCGTGGGCACCTTCCCGTTTTTCGAACGGGTACCTCCCTACAACGATTCGCGAAGGAATGCGCGCACCCATGCACCTGAAAAAACTCACCGCAACCTCACTGCTGCTGGCCAGTATCGGCCTGTTCAGCGTGCCGGCCCAGGCCAACCTCTCCCAGCAACAATCTGCGGCCATCATCAAGGCCTACGACGGCACCGACCCTGCCGACTTCAAGCAGTTCATCGGCAAGCTCAACGGCAGCGACCTGGCCAAGGCCGACAACCTCGGCGAAACGCTGAGCGCCTACCTGGCCAACAAACCCCTGGCCGTCGAACAGCAAAACGAGATCAACCGCCTGCTGGGCCTGTATACCCGCATCAAGTACGGCAAGGCCGCCACCGAAACCCTGCGTGAACTGGTGGCCATCCCCACCGTCAGCGTCGACGGTGTGCCGCAGCACGAGAACCCGCAATTCCTGAAGATCGCCGACAAGATCAAAGCCCTGGCCGAAGGCTTTGGCCTGAACTTCCGCAATGTCGACAACCGGGTCTACGAGATCACCCTCGGCGAAGGCAAGGAAGTGGTCGGCATCCATGCCCACGCCGATGTGGTGCCGGTCAACCCGGACAACTGGAAGCTGGACGATGGCACCCGCCTCGACCCGTTCAAGGTCACCCTGGTAGGTGACCGCATGTACGGCCGTGGCACCGAAGACGACAAGAACGGCATCGTCGTGGCGCTGTATGCACTGAAAGTGGCCAAGGACGAAAACCTGCCGCTGGCCCGGCAGCTGAAACTGCTGGTGGACACCACCGAAGAGACCAGCGGGGATGCCATCCCCTACTACTTCGAGCGCAACCCGACGCCCGACTACAACCTGGCGCTCGATGGCGGCTACCCGGTGGTGATAGCCGAGAAGGGCTACGGCACGGTGATGGCCAGCTTCGACAAACGCGCCGCCAGCGGCCAGGGCGCTGAAATTACTCACCTCACCGGCGGCCTGGCCACCAACCAGATCCCCACCACCTCGGTAGCCACCCTGGCCAGCGACAAGCCGGCTGAACTGGCCGCAAGCCTGAACAAGGCCGGTGCCGAGTATGTGAAGGGCAATGGCGGTGACTTCAAGATCGACGCCAAGGTGGCTGGCAAGGACGTGCTGCTGACCGTCACCGGCGTCTCGGCCCACTCTTCGGAGCCCGAATCTGGGGTCAACCCGGTGGCGCGCATGCTGGTGTTCATCGATGGCCTGGGCCAACAGGTGCCGCTCAAGCACAACCAGTTCACCGACGCCGCTCGCTATGCCAACGACAACTGGGGCCTGGACTACCTGGGCAAGAAGCTGGGCGTAGGCTTCGAAGATGCGTTCATGGGCCCGCTGACCGCCTCGCTGACCTTCGTCGGCGTGGATGACAAGGGGCTGAAACTGGCGGTGAACCTGCGCATCCCGAAAGGCAAGCCGGTCGCCACGATCAAGCAGGAACTGGTAGCCAGACTGGGCAAATGGACCAGCACCAGCCATGTCCCGGTCGCCTTCGACTACAGCCTCGACGAGCCGATGTTCCGCAACCCGGAAGGCGAATGGGTCAAGGCCCTGCTGGCCGTGGCCAGCGAAAACCTGGGCATGAAACATGAGTTCGGCACCTCGGCGGGTGCCACCTCGGTGCATGACCTGCCCAACGGCGTGCAATTCGGCCTGGCCATGCCTGATGTGAAGTACACCGGGCATAACGACAACGAGTTCAAGACCGTGGAGCAGTTCATGCTGGATCTGCAGGTGGTGAGCGAGATGGTCGCGCGCATCGGGCAGATGCCGAAGCTGTAAGCAAGCACACTGGGGCCGCAGCGCGGCCCCAGTGTCTGATTACCGAAGGTCGGTGCTCAGGCTCGGTGTACCAAAGCCTTCCAGCGTCGCGTTGGACGCATTCAGGTACTGCGCCCAGAAGTTGTTCAGCGCATCCATGGTCTTGCCGGAACGGTAGGCATGCTTCACCGCGTCGGTGACCAGGCCTGCGCCAGACACATACACCCGTGCACCCTGCAGGTCCGCATACAGCCCCTTGCTTTGCGCAAGCTTGAGCTCGCTGGCGACATCCAGCTGCTTGATCTGATTGGCGGCGTAGAAGCTGGTGTAGTCGGAATGCTCGAGCATGTCCGAAATCAGGTACACCACCCGCTCCTGGACACCCTGCTCCTTGCCCATGTCGTCACCCACGCGGCGCAGCGTGTTCATGATCTCGCTCTTGGGGATGTCCTGGCGGGCTTCACGCAGGCCTTTCACGAACAAGCCGCCAAAGCCTGCCTGAAAGGCTTTTTTCTGGGTCGCCAGGCACTGGTCCAGGCCACGCAGTTTGCGCATGTTCACATCGTCACGCACCTCGCCCTGCAACGGCATGTCCAGCTCGCCGGCATACACCAGGCGCTGATACTCACCCGGCAGGAACGCCGAGAAGGTATACAGCCTGACGCGATCGCCCGGCTGCACGAACCGGTCGATCTGGCCCCAGCTGCTGCGTTGCAGGTCTTCAGGCATCGGGATGGTCTGATCGATGATCACCACCAGCTCGCGGCCGGTCCCTGCTGGCTTGATATCGGCCAGGCCGTTGCGCGTGTAGCAGCTCTGCAGGTCGTTGCGTTCGGCGGCCAGCGCTGCACACGGCAGCGCCAGCGCAAGGATCAGGGCCTTGGCAAGCCTCATGACAGCATGCCCTCCTTGTTCGCCGGGAACAGGCCAAGCGCCTTCAGCGCCTGCTGTTGCTCGCGGATATCACGCAGTTGCGCCTCACTGACATTCAGCGCACGGCTGGCGGCAGCCAGGCTTTCTTCCGGCAGGCCGGTGACATCGTGGAAGTCAGACGCCTTGATAGCGGCCGGCTCGACCACTGCCGCAACTGGGGCAGCTGGGGCCGCTGGGGCAACGGCAGGCTGGGGCTCGACCGGCGCGGCGGCGGCGACGGCGACCGCAGCTGGCGCTGGCGCAACGGCTTCAACGGGCCGAACTGGCTTTTCCGGCTTCTCCGAGATTTTGTCTGCCTTGTGCTCGACGAAACTCAGGAAATTGCGGCGGGCGGTATTTTCCCCGTCCAGCGCAGTCAGCACGTTGGCATCGGTGTGATCGCGGCTGGACAACAAGGTCTGCAGGCGACGCAGCTTGTCATCGGCATGGCTGGCGATGGCCGAACGCTGCTGATCCATTGCATCGAGCATCTCTTCGGAGGTGGCGTACTTGTGGGTACGCTGCCAGGCGGTATGCGAGTGCGTACCGGCGAAGAAGTAGCGGCTCGCCAACCACAGGCTGATGCCTTGAATCGCCACGTAGATCAGCGACAGCATCACATAGGTGGTCAGGCTGGCCTTGCGGATCGCCTGCATCTTGTCGTCGATGGTGGCGTTATCCGCTTCATCGTTGATGGCCTGGGACTCTGCCGGCAGGTCGAATGGCGACCCTGCAGTGCTGCTTTGCGAGGACGCTTCGGCACGCATGCCGTTGACCATTTCGGTCTCGATGCTGTCCAGGGTGGCCGAACGGATGACGAAGGCGCCGATGGCCATGGCAACCACGAACACACCACAAGTGATCAACCAGAAGAACTTGCGCGTGACGTTGGCGTTTACATCCTTTACGCGGGCCAGCAGCTGCTCGTAGTCAGGCTTGTCCGAGTCGTCGAACGAGTCTTCCAGGTTGATCGCTTTGTTGGACTTCAGGGAGCGGGAGCGCTTGGAGGGCTCTTCACCTTGCCACCAGTGGCGGGCGCGGGCGACCAGGCTGTTGTGGTGCAACGCGTGCCCGGCGGCTTCGGCAAGAAACGCCGAGGCGACGGCCAGCAGGATCGCCACAAAAGCGGTCAGCCAATGACGGTCGTTGGTGGAGGCATCCATGTTCACCCAGCCGGCGACCACATAGGCGAAGCCCATGGCCTCGACCACCACCAACATCAGTACTACCGCCAATACCCACCACGGGCGCGCAGAACGCCCGGCCTCACCAGCCTTGGACAGGTAATCGAGGTAGGCGCTGTAGGCGTTCGCGTCCTTGGCGTACAGCTTGAATTTTTTGTTGTACACGTTCGCCAGGTTGACTTCGTGGTTGATCCAGCCGTCACCGTCGACCGAAGCTGGCTTGCGCGACAAGCGCGCCACCGTGCCGATCAAGGGGAAGCTGTGCCAGACACGGATCAGAAAGTAGGACACCTCTTCCCAGTAGTTACGCACGATCACCGCCGTGATCAGCAGCGAAAGCAGGCCAGCGGAAAGCAACTGATTAGCGAGAATCAGCGATTTGAGTGCAGCAAGCGAAAAGTCTTCCATTCAGGACGTCCTTGACGGGGATTTATTTTTTGGCCGGGATCGGCTTGTAGGAAGCGACATACGCGTCACTGCCGGCGGCATAGAACAAGGCACCCTCGTTGACTTCGGCGTTGCCTTTGCTGAACACGATATCCATGCAGGAAATCGAGGCCTGGGCATCACTGGCGAAGACCCGGTACAGCACTTCGCTTTCGCCTTCATAGGTGTTGGCCACGGCGTTCATCGTCCGCGTCTTGTGCTGGGTGGGCAGCTTGTAGTCTTCGACCAGCTGAAGGATCGGCTGGCGATCGACCCGGGCGTTCTCGCGCAAGATCGAGACCGGCGACACGGTCACCAGGTGCCCGTTGACCAGGTTGGCCCAGACACGGTTGTTGTAGCCCGGCAGATAGTCCTTGGTGGCGCGCCGCTGCAAGGGCTGGTCATTGGCCATGCTCAGCACTTCACCGGCATTGCGTGGCCGGTCGGCTTCGCAGCTGGACATCGGCATCTGCGCCGCGTAGGCGCTGCTGATCAGCGTGAAACCGCTCTGTTTCGGCTTGATGTTCTGGGCCATGGTCCAGTTGTAGCTGGCAACCGGCGTACCCGCGAAATCGACTTGCGGTCGTGCGCCAGCAACGGCCTTGGCAGTGCTGGTGCTGGTGCTGGTCGCGGCAGGCGTACGCTGCGCCGTGGTGGCTTTGGTCGGCGCAGGCTTGCTGCTCGCTTGCGCCGTGGTGGCCGCCTGACGGGGCTTGGCGGCGGTCGAGGTGCCGTAGTGCAGGTAGCGGGTGTTGCTCGCTTCGGCCTGGGCACGCATTACCAGGGCCTGTTCGTTTGCCAGCTCGACGATTTCCACGCGGCGGTTCTTGCCACGTAGCAGCGGGTCGCTGTTGTCGGCGATCGGGCGCGATGCCCCGGCCCCTTGGTAGTAGATCGCGCCGGCCGGGATGCCGGCCTGCAGCATGACCTTGCCGACCGTCTTGGCGCGGCGCTCGGACAGCTTCTGGTTGAACTCGGCATTACCCACCGCATCGCTGTGGCCAACGATCAGCAGGCGACGTGCTTGCGCCTCCTTGGCGGCAGCCTGCTTGTCGCTGGCCGCAGGCTTGGCATACATCTGCGCCAGCTTGGCCACGGCCCGCTGGCCGCTTGCGGTCAGTTGGTCGGAGCCGGTGGCGAACATGCCGGTGTCCTCGATCTGAGTCACCAGGCCTGCCTGTTCAGGCACCGCCGTTACCACGGCGGCCGAGGCGACCGTCAACTGCTCGGTGGTGATCTTCAGGTTTTCTTCCTTGGCGATGCGGTCAAGCTCCTGCAGGCGGGACTGCCACACATAACCGACGACGCAACCCAAGGCGCCGCCAGCTGCGGCGCCCGGCAAGATGCCGTCCTTGCCTTTGAGGGCATAACCGGCAGCCCCCCCGGCCACGGCCCCGACACCACAGAGCACTGGCAGGCCGTAGTCCTTGCCAATGTCTTTCACAGTCTTGGAAATACTCTCCCTCTGTTGGCTGCTGCAACCGGCAGCGATCATGAAGGCGCAGCTTAGCGCTGTAAGGCGAAACATACTTTGCATTGCGGCTCCTTGCCGAACGAGGTCTAGATGATGGCAACTTGACATGCATTGTCACAGATTATTGGGAACATTACCGCCCCCAGGAAGGTCCCCAGCACACTAAATCTGGCCTGCCTCCTGCGCGAAGTACGCAATCGGCTCAACCATGACGTTTTTCAATCGCCTCCATGCCGTTTCCTGCATTGCCGTGCAGAGCGCCGTGCCGGATGCTTTATTTACTTGGAGACAACGCTTTTTCCACCGCAGAGGCCCGTATGAAAAACGTCGAACAAATCCTCAAAACCAAGTCGAAACACCAGACCGTTTACACCATCGGCCCTGACGACTCGGTGCTGGAGGCGCTCAAGCTGCTCGCGGAGAAGAATATCGGCGCACTGCCGGTGGTGGAGAACAACCAGGTGGTGGGCATCGTCAGCGAACGCGATTACGCCCGCAAGCTGGTGCTCAAGGGCCGTTCGTCAGCGGCAACACCGGTGCGCGAGATCATGAGCGCCCGGTGATCACGGTCGAACCCAAGCACAACCTGGAATACTGCATGAACCAGATGACCAACCTGCATTTGCGTCACCTGCCGGTGGTCAGCAACGGCGAGCTGCTCGGCCTGTTGTCGATCGGCGACCTGGTAAAGGAAACCATTGCCGAGCAGGCCAACCTGATCCTGCAGCTGGAGCAGTACATCCGCGGCGAATGAACCGCGTCAATGGTAGGCGCGCTCCAGTTCGTCCAGTTGATGGTCGAAGCTGCGCAGGCGCGCCGACCAGGTATACACCAGCACTTCAAGGTCGCGATTGAGCACTGCGGTGGTACCGTTGCCGGTACAGGTGGGCTCGCCCAGGTCGAGCTGGTAGCGCTCACGGGCCATGGCCGCCGCCACACTGGACAAGTCCCGCGCGTTGGCCAGCCAATGGTGTTGGTGATCGTGGATTTCGCGGTCAAGCGCCCGGCACTGGCGCTTGAGGGCATCCAGGCTCTGCTCCAGGGGCGTGCCTTTGAGCTCGCCCATGACCTCTTCGAACGTACGCCCGGAATGCCAGTAGCTACCCCAGAAATAGCGGTCGAACACCGTTTCGACCCGGCGCAGGGCCACCTTGGTGTTCCAGATGGTCAGCAACGTTCGCCCCTGAATCACTTCGCGCTTGTTCAGGTGCAAGTGCTGCCAGGCGATCCAGGTCAGCGCCACCAGCGCAACCGCCACGGTGACCGCGGCGGCGGCGTAGAGAAACTGCACCGCCTGGTTCATCTGTTGCGTCTGCCTGATGCCATAGAAGTAACTGGCCGTCAGCGTGCCCAGGATCGTCACGGAGCACCAGAAGCCTGGTGCGTAGGGATCTTTCATCGCGCTATCCCCTTATTGTTTTCCTGAGCATAGCAACGGCCAATCACTCGTCAGGTGCCGCTCGGCGCTTTATTTTCGGGGGCGACGCAACGCTTCGTTGAGTTGGTCGAAGGGCACCGCCCAATCGGCATCTTCATTGATGCTGTCCTTCAGGAAACTGCGCTGGGCGTCGGTCCAGAACGGGGCATCCACCAGCTTGATCTCGTTTTGCAGCGGTGAATGGCTGGTGATGAATTGATCGATACTCAAGGCATCGTCAGGCAAGCCCAGCTGTTTGAAAAGGTCTGCAAATGGGTGGGTAGGTGCTTCCATGGTTCCTCCTGAAAGCCGGCCAGGCCGTCTACGACGCCCGCCCGGCATTGGTTTGAGAACATCAGCACAGCTCACGCACTTCGGCGTGCGGCACCAGCTTCATGAACTGCTCCATGCTCATGTGGATCAGGTGATCGTGGTCACCTGCCTCCAGGTAGACATCACCTTGGCGGGTAAGGGTCGGGTCGAGCATCATTTTTATCGCGTAGGCATCGCCAAGCGCCGGTACCGCGCCCCGTTCGCAATCACCGAACAGGCTCGGCAAGCCGCTTTCGCGGGTCAGTTGCCAGGCGCCGGACATGCGTACCTTGCTCATGTCCAGGTGCCGGTTGGCCGGTAGCACGGCCATGATGTAGTTGCCATGCCGGTCATCGAGCATCACCGACTTGGCGACACGCTCGGCGGGCACGCCGGCCGTGCGGGCCGATTCCAGGCTGGTGGCCGAATGTGGATGGGGAATGATGTCGTAGTCGCAGTTGGCCTTGTCCAGGCGAGCCTGCAGCGTCTTTGCCATGCGCATGATGCACCTCCGCAGTTACCCCCAATCTTCAATTTTAGGCCTTGGGCCGCCAGCCATGACTAAACTTGTGTAATAGAGGCGAACGAGGTGACGACAGGTGGCCGCTCGCTGGTGGCGCTGGCTGTTGCTGTTGATGCTGCTCGGGTTGACGCCGAGCGGCCAGGCCGCGCCCGGAGCGGTCTGGGTGTTGAGCATCGACGATGCCATCGGCCCGGCCAGTGCAGACTACCTGGTGCGCAGCCTGGACCAGGCCCAGGCGCAGGGCGCGCAACTGGTGGTCATTCGCATGGATACGCCCGGCGGCCTGGACAGCGCCATGCGCCAGATGATCAAGGCAATACTCGCCAGCCCCGTGCCTGTTGCAAGCTTCGTCGCCCCCAGCGGGGCGCGGGCTGCCAGTGCCGGCACCTATATCCTCTATGCCAGCCATGTTGCAGCCATGGCCCCAGGGACCAACCTGGGGGCTGCCACACCGGTGCAGATCGGCGGCGCCCCCAAGGACGACAAGGCCAGGGCCGGTGACGATGCGCAAACCCTCGCCCGCAAACAGGTCAATGACGCCGCCGCCTACATACGGGGCCTGGCGCAGCTGCGCGGGCGCAATGCCGATTGGGCGGAGAAGGCGGTGCGTGAAGCGGTCAGCCTGTCTGCCAACGAGGCCATGCAACTGAAGGTGATCGACTTGGTGGCGAACGACCTGCCCGACCTGCTGCGCCAGCTTGATGGCAAGACGCTGGAGGTTGCCGGCCAACCACGGCAACTGCACACCGGCGATGCCAGCCTGGTCGAGCACCTGCCGGACTGGCGCACGCGCTTGCTGGCGGTGATCACCAACCCCAGCGTGGCGCTGATGCTGATCATGGTCGGCGTGTACGGCCTGCTGTTCGAGTTCATGAACCCTGGCTCCGCCGTTGGCGGCGTGATCGGCGGCATCTGCCTGCTGTTGGCGCTGTATGCCCTGCAGTTGCTGCCGGTGAGCTACGCCGGAGTCGCGCTGATTTTGCTTGGGCTGGCCTTTATGATCGCCGAAGCGTTCTTGCCCAGCTTTGGCGTGGTCGGTTTTGGCGGCATCGTTGCGTTCGTGGTCGGTGCGGTCATCTTGATGGATACCGATGCCCCCGGCTTTGGCATCCCCTTGGCGTTGATCGCCAGCCTGGCACTGCTTTCGGCGCTGTTCATCGGTGGCGTGCTGAGCATGGCGCTGAAAGCGCGCAAACGCGCCTTGGTCAGCGGTGATGCCGGCCTGGTCGGCAGCCTGGCCACCGTCACCCAGGTGCTGGCAGACAACCCGTACTGCGGCTCGGTACAGGCGCAGGGCGAACAGTGGCAGGTACAGTGCGCGACGCCACTGCAACCTGGCCAACACGTGCGCGTCATGGCGCGTCGCGGCGTGATGCTGGAGGTAAGCGCCGCTGCACCTTCGCCGTAAGGAGAATGACGATGTTCATGCAATTGGGTTTCGGCGCCCTGCTGATGCTGCTGGGCGTGCTGTTGCTGTCGGCGTTCCGTATCTTGCGAGAGTACGAGCGCGGCGTGGTGTTCCAGCTCGGGCGCTTCTGGCAGGTCAAAGGGCCGGGGCTGATCTTGCTGATCCCGGTCATCCAGCAGATGGTCCGAGTAGACTTGCGCACGGTCGTGCTGGATGTGCCGCCGCAGGATGTGATCACCCGCGACAACGTCTCGGTAAAGGTCAATGCGGTGCTGTACTTCCGCGTGCTCGACCCCCAGAAGGCAATCATTCAGGTCGAGGACTTTCTCGTCGCCACCAGCCAGCTGGCCCAGACCACCTTGCGCGCAGTGCTCGGCAAGCACGAACTGGACGAGCTGCTGGCCGAACGCGAGCAGCTCAACGCCGACATACGCCAAGTGCTGGATGCGCAAACCGATGCCTGGGGCATCAAAGTGGCCAATGTCGAGATCAAGCACGTCGACCTCAATGAATCGATGGTGCGTGCCATCGCACGCCAGGCCGAGGCCGAACGTGAACGGCGGGCCAAGGTGATCCATGCCGAAGGGGAATTGCAGGCGTCCGAGAAACTGATGCAGGCGGCGCAGATGCTCAGCAAGGAGCCGGGAGCCATGCAGTTGCGCTATATGCAGACGCTGGGGGCGATAGCCGGAGACAAGAGCTCGACCATCGTGTTTCCGCTGCCGTTGGATTTGCTCAAGGGGTTTGTGGAAAAACCGAAATAGCGGGGGAGCGGCGGTGCGGCGATCCGACTTGCCCCGCGAACACCGGCGAAGCCGGTGCCATCACTCGCGGGCTTTTTTCAGATAGGCGCGCGGCGCAGGGTCGCCAGGAAGGTCGCCGCGCCGAGGAACAACCCGGCAAAGGTACGGTTCAGCCGCTTCTGCTGCTTGGGCGTACGCAGCAGGCGCAGCACGCGCGAAGCCAGGCCGGTGTAACCCGCCATCACCAGCATGTCGACGGTGATCATGGTCACGGTGATTGCCACGTACTGCGGCAGCAGCGCTTCATGGGGATTGATGAACTGCGGCAGCACCGCCAGCATGAACACCAAGGCCTTGGGGTTGCTGACGTTGACCAGAAAACCACGGAACACCAGGCTCAGCGGTTTACCGATGGGGCGTACGGCAGGCTCGTCGCTCATGTCCATCGGCAACGCACGCCATTGCTTGTAGGCGAGGTACACCAGGTAGGCGACGCCAAACCACTTGATGATCGTGAAGGCAGTGGCGGACGCAGCAAGGATGGCGCCGACGCCGGCGGCAATGATGGCGATCTGCACAATCAGGCCAATCTGCAGGCCCAGGGCGTTCCAGTAACCGCGCCAGAAACCGTACTGCAGGCCGCTGGACATCGAGGCAATCGCCCCGGCCCCCGGTGAAAGGCTGATCACCCAACACGCGGCAAAGAAGCCCAACCACACTTCCATCGACATCACACACCTCGCTCGAACATATGTTGCAAAACGTTAAGCTAAGGTGTTGGTGAAAAAATAACCAGCGATTTTTTGAGTGTGTGCGGGGGTTGTAGCGGCCTCTTTGCTGGCCAATGTCAGGGGGTCAGTCAGACTCGCTCGACAAGTCCCTGTTCAGGCCCTGCACTTCAGCCCCCCGCCAGCGCCGCACCGACTTCTGGAAGAACTGGCTGTTGGGCACTTGCACCAGCGCCCCGCCCGCCTCGGGCAATTCCATCAGCGTGGTGAACAGCAGGTTGATGGCTATGACCCGGCCTTTGACCCCAGGCTTGTCCAGGGTATCGACCAACTCCACCACATCGCCGATGCGAAACGGCCCGACGGTGAAGATCAACACTGCGCACAGCAGGTTGGAAAGCACGCTCCACATGGCGAAGAAGGCCACCGCGGCCACCGCGACGAAACCGGACAGCGCCGTCCACAGCACCGTCGCAGAAACCCCCATGCGCTCCAGCACGAACAGCAGTGCGCTGCCCATGATCAACCAGCGCAGGCTGCCACGCACCGGCACCAGCAACTCCGGCGGCAATGGATAACGCTGGCCCAGACGGCTGAGGCCACGGGCGATGACGCGCTGCAGCACGAAGGCGGCGGCCAGGATCAGCAGAATCTGCAACCCCAGCCAGAAGGTATCCATCCATTGCCCCGGCAGCAGCGAGCGCAACGCCTCCATCAGGACAGCGCCTCGAGCTCGGCCTGCATGCTCTCGAGGGTTTCCAAGGCTTCCATCCAGCCCTCTTCCAGCTCGCCTTCACGCTGCTTGAGCTTGCTCTGGCGGGCCAGCAGGTCACGCAGTTCATCCTTGCGCGCCGCCTCGTAGACGCCACTGTCGCCCAGCGCGGTCTCGATCTCGGCCAGCTGGCCGTGCACTTGGTTGAGCTCGGCCTCCAGCTTGTCGGCCGCTTTCTTGTGCGGTGCCAACTGCTGACGCAAGGCCGCTGCCGCCTGGCGCTGGGCCTTCTTGTCAGTCTTGTCCGGGTTGGCTGGGGCGCTACTGGCCGGCGCACTGCGCTGACGGTAGTCGAGCAGCCAGCGGCTGTAGTCTTCCAGGTCGCCATCGAAGGTACCGACCTTGCCGTCGGCCACCAGCAGGAAGTCGTCGGTGGTGCTCTTGAGCAGGTGACGGTCGTGGGAAACCACCACCACGGCACCGGCGAACTCCTGCAGGGCCATGGTCAGGGCCAGGCGCATTTCCAGGTCGAGGTGGTTGGTCGGTTCGTCCAGCAGCAACAGGTTCGGCCGCTCCCAGGCGATCAGCGCCAGGGCCAGCCGGGCCTTCTCGCCGCCGGAGAAATTCACCACCGGTTCGTCGACACGGTTGCCATGGAAATCGAAGCCGCCGAGGAAGTCGCGCAACGTCTGCTCGCGCTCTGTAGGGGCAATGCGCTGCAGGTGAAGCAGCGGGCTGGCCTTGTCGTCCAGGGAGTCGAGCTGGTGCTGGGCAAAATAACCCACGGCCAGGTTCTCGCCACGGACCAGGCGCCCCGACAGCGGTGCCAGCTCGCCGGCGAGGTTCTTGATCAGGGTCGACTTGCCCGCACCATTGGGGCCGAGCAGGCCGATGCGCGCGCCCGGCACCAGCTGCAGCTTGACCTTCTCCAGGATGGCTTTGTCGCCATAGCCCAGGCAGCCCTCGGACATGTCCAGCAGCGGGCTGGAGATTTTCTGCGATTCGCGGAAGACGAAATCGAACGGCGAATCGACATGCGCCGCCGACAGTTCTTCCATGCGTTCCAGGGCCTTGATTCGGCTCTGTGCCTGGCGGGCCTTGGTGGCTTGCGCCTTGAAGCGGGCGATGTACTTTTCCATGTGCGCGCGCTGGGCCTGCTGCTTCTCGTAGGCTTGCTGCTGTTGCGCCAGGCGCTCGGCACGGGTGCGCTCGAACGCGCTGTAACCGCCCTTGTACAGGTTGAGCTTGCGCTGCTCGACGTGCAGCACGTGGTCGACCACGGCATCGAGGAAATCGCGGTCGTGGGAAATCAGCAGCAAGGTGCCGGGGTAACCCTTGAGCCAGTCTTCCAGCCAGAGGATCGCATCCAGGTCCAGGTGGTTGGTGGGCTCATCGAGCAGCAGCAGGTCGGACGGGCACATCAGCGCCTGCGCCAGGCTCAGACGCATCCGCCAGCCACCGGAGAAGTCACCGACACGGCGGTCCATCTGCTCGTTGGTGAAACCCAGGCCTGCCAGCAGCTTGCGCGCGCGGGCATCGGCGGTATAGCCGTCGGCACTTTCCAGCTCACTGTGCAGGCGGGCCAGGGCGGTGCCGTCATGCGCCGTTTCGGCCACGGCAAGCTCGGCCTGCACCTTGCGCAGGCGCACGTCGCCATCGAGCACATAGTCCACGGCCAAGCGGTCGAGGGTGTCGACCTCCTGGCGCATGTGGGCTATGCGCCAGTCGCCGGGCAGCTGGCAGTCGCCGGAATCGGGCGAAAGCTCACCGCGCAGCAAGGCGAACAGGCTGGATTTTCCGGCGCCGTTGGCGCCGATCAAACCGGCCTTGTGGCCGGCGTGCAAGGTCATCTCGGCGCCTTCTAGCAAGCGCTGCGGACCACGCTGTAAAGTGAGGTTGGATAGTCTGATCATGATGGTCGCGGAGTCTACCAGCTTCCTCGACCCGTAGCGTGAGTGGAATCATGTGCACCGACCTGTGGAATCACGCCTTGGCCTTGTATGCCAGGCCCGGCGTGGAAGAGGCCTGCCTTGGCGTGCAAGCGCTGGGCGGCGACGTTTGCCTGTTGCTCTGTGCGACCTGGCTGCAAGCACGCGGCGTGGCCGTGACTGAGCAGCGCGCGCAAGCCCTGGTTGATATCGCCGAACCTTGGCAGCGTGAGGTGGTGGCCCCGTTACGTGGCCTGCGTCAACAATGGCGCACGGCAGCGCACAACGATGCGCTGTTGGCGGCATTGCGTGAGCAGGTAAAGGGGCTGGAATTGCAGGCCGAGAAGACCTTGCTGGAACGCTTGCAGGCGCTTTCGCAACAGTGGCCCGCAGACTCTCACGAGCCCACGGACGACTGGCTGGCCCGGCTAGCGCCGGACCAGGCCCGAGAACACCGCGCGCTGCATCAATTGCGCGTCGCGGCGGCAGCGCTTCAGGAGGCCGAAGACGGCGCCTGAGCCGGGGTGCTGGCAGGTGCCGAAGCGGCCGGGGCCGGGGCGGCCGAATTGGTCGCGGCAGCAGGCGTGCTGGTGGCAGCCGTGGCCGGCTTGGTTTCGGCTGGCTTGGCGGCCGCTGGCTTGGCTGCAGCTGGCTTGGCGGCTGCTTTCACCGCCGGTTTTGCAGCGGGCTTGGCGGCGGCACGCGCGGGTGCCTTGGTGGCAGCGGCCGGTTTCGCCGCAGGTTTGGCCGCTGCTGTTTTAGCCGGGGCTTTGGCAGCGGCTGGTTTGGCTGCAGGCTTGGCGGCAGCGGCCTTGGCGGGTGCCTTCGCAGCAGCTGGCTTGGCTGCGGGCTTGGCAGCAGCAGCCTTGGCCGGGGCTTTGGCAGCAGCTGGCTTGGCTGCGGGTTTGGCAGCAGCAGCCTTGGCCGGAGCTTTGCCAGCGGCTGGTTTGGCGGCTGGCTTGGCCGCAGGCTTGGCGGCGGCGGTTTTGGCTGGCGCCTTGGCGGCAGCGGGTTTAGCGACAGCTCTGGCTGGCGCCTTGGCAGTGGCGGCTTTGGCGGCTGGCTTGGCGGCGGTGCGAGCGGCTGGCTTGGTAGCGGCGGCTTTCGCCGGGGCTTTGGCAGCGGCCGGTTTTGCAGCCTTGGCGGCTACGGCGCGCTGGTCCAGCGCTTTGCTGGCGGCTTCACGCACCTTGCCCACACCCTGGGCCAGCTTCAGGCTGTCCTGGGCATCACGCTTGAGTTGCTGGATATAGGTGCGGGTCTGGGTCTGGCGGTCCTTGAGCGAGTCGAGCAACCCTTCAAGTTCACCAATGGCTTTCTGGGCCTTGGACTGCGCCTTGGCTTTACCTGCCTTGGCCGCGTCCTGCATTTTCAGGCGACCATTGTGCAGTTTCTCTTGTGCCTTGCCCCGTTGCTTTTCCAACTTGGCCAGCAGTTTTTCCGCATCAGCCAGCGCTTGCGAGCAGGCATCTTCCAAATGTTCGAGCAGGCTGCCCGAAAGTTGCTGGAGCAGGTGCAACGGCGTACTTACTGGCTTCTTTTTGGCCGACATGGTTTACCTCCTGGCTGACGAGATTGCGGCTCATACTATGCTTCTGCTGCTACCGCCGCTAGGGCATGTTGACAGTAATATTTACGCCGCGTTGCATGCCTGGGCAAAGTTGTTATCTTGCAGCTCCGTGAAAGTGTAGTTGCTGAATTAAGCGTTGCTCATATTTGGCAGATACTGGCCCACCCCGATGTTGGCTGTAACGGCCCGCTCATTGCGCAGGAACTGCCCATGCCTCGTTTTCTTGTTTTAGGCTTGTGCCTGGTGGCGCCCTTTGCCCTGGCCAATGCGGACGACCACGACCTGGCTTACAGCCTGGGCGCCAGCCTGGGCGAGCGCTTGCGCACCGAGATGCCTGGCTTGCAACTGGACGCCTTGGTCGAAGGCCTGCGCCAGTCCTATCAAGGGCAGCCGCTGAAGCTCGACAAGGCACGCATGCAGGCCGTGCTGCAGCAGCATGAGGCGCAGGCAGACAGCACGGCGGAGCAGGCCGAGGCAGACAAGCTCAAGGCGGTGGAAACACGCTTCATGGCCAACGAGCGGGCACGGGCCGGTGTGCATGAGCTACCCGAAGGCGTGCTCTACAGCGAACTGCAAAGTGGCGCCGGGGCACAGCCCAAAGCGGGGGGCAAGGTACAGGTTCGTTACGTAGGCAGGTTGCCGGACGGCTCGGTGTTCGATCAGAACCAACAGCCGCAGTGGTTCAGCCTGGGCTCGCTGATCGAGGGGTGGCAGGTGGCCTTGCCTCGGATGCATGCAGGCGCCAAATGGCGCCTGGTGATTCCGTCGGCACAAGCCTACGGCGCAGAGGGCGCGGGTGACCTGATCGCACCCTATACGCCTTTGGTATTCGAGATCGAACTGCTGGCAGTTGGCGACTGACGCCAAGCCTCAGGCTTCGACTGCGCCCTCTTCCTTGTGCGCGTTGTGCAGCACCTCGATCAGGCAATCTTCCAGCTCGAAGCGCTCGTGCAGCAGGCCGCCCAGCTTGGCCAGTTTTTCGGCGAAGCGCTCCGGGTCCTTGCACTCGCCCTTCTCGCAATGGTCATTGAATGCCAGGGCGATCTGGGTACTGTCATCGATACGTGGGTTGATCTGTGTGGCCAGTTCAAGGCCACGCGTATCACCGAAGGCCTTGGCTTCGCTGACCAACTGTTCGCTGACCTCGAAGTGCCAGGCCGACACGTAGTCGACCAGGACCGCACAGAAATCGCGGTTCTTGTCCTTGTCGGCGAAGGCCGGCTTGGCGTCGCGCAACGCGCGGAAAGCCTGCACCAGCTCCTGGCGCTCCAAAAGCCAACGGTCGATCAGCTTATGAACCCCGCCCCAGCGTTCCTGGGCGTTCTGACAACTATCGAGCATGGCGATCTCTTCCCTTCTGGGTAGATGCCGCTGCACCTCGCACCACGACCGCGCAGCACAAAGGTGACATCAGCAGGACGGCATCGAGCAGTTGTATTTTCGGTATGCGTGCTGGGAGATTATTCCCGCGCGTGCTGACCATCAAGGTACTCAGCAGACAAAGTTCATACAAGTGTTTAATACCCCCTGGCAACGCCATTGGTCGCGATGGCGCCCCAGGCGTGCGCCAGGTCAAGTACCGGCCAGGGTGCGGAAACGATACGCCAGCAGGTGGCTCAAGGGCAGCGCAGCCAGCAACAGGAACGCCAACAGGCTCCATTCAGGCAGCGTCAGGTCGAAAAAACTCCAGGTCAGCGAGTGGCAATCCGGCCCACCCAGCAGTAACTGCCGGGCAGCCTCGCGCCAGGATTGCTCGAACACCCGCCAGATCGGCGCCGGGCATACATGAACCGCCCCACTCGCCCCTTGCAGCCAGACATGCCGGGCGGCCAGCAGCGCCCCCGTCAGCGAGCAGGCCAGCAGCGCCCGCGTGTAACCGCGGCTGGTCGAAGGCGCCTGTACCACTGCGCCCAGGCAAAGCATCGCATACAGGCCCAACAGCAGGCGCTGGGTGAAGCACAACGGGCACGGTATCAGCCCCAGCGTATATTCCAGGTAATAGGACCCGACCAGCACCGCCAACGAGGCCAGGCAGGCAGGGACAAAGAAAGTACGTAAACGGGCCGGCAGCATGGGCAATGGTGGTCCCGGGGAATGAAGTGGCTTGAAACGGTAGAGGAAACAACCGCTTTGTTTCAAGGCACTACAGGGACGACAAGTCGCTGAATAGCAAAGGAAGTTTCCATTCTGGAAGTAGGAAACGTCTTAAGAAATGGATTGCAGATCTAACTTACATTGCCAGACAAGTTACCCAGCCCCTGAATCCGCACTTCGGCGCGGGCTCAGGGGTGGCTCAGGCAAAGGTTCAGGCGCGTACGGCTTCTGGCAACGGCAGCGCCAACAGACGCTCATCCAGCAAACCAAGGCCTTCCTGGAACAGCTGGTTGCTGCGCTCGGTCTCGCCAAGGCCGGCGAGCAGGCGGGCCAGCTCGGCGCAGGTTTCCGGGTTGCGCTCCATCCGCAAGCTGCTTTCCAGATAGTCACGCGCCTTGCCCCACAGGCGGTTTTGCAAGCTCAGGCGGCCGAGGGTCAGCAACAGGCTCGGGTCTTGAGGGTTGGCTTTAAGCCAGCCTTCGGCAGCCTGTAGCTGACGTGCCGGGTCATCACCGCGCACCAGGCCATACAAACGGGCCAGGTGGCTTTCGTATTCGCGCTTGAGGGCGGTGCGCAACACCTGCTCCGCCTCGCCCTGGGCGCCCACCTGCCGCAGTTGCTCGGCATAGGCCAGCACCAGTTGCGGTTCCTGGCGCTGGGCGGCGGTAAGCTGTTGCCAGGCGCGCTCCAAGGCCTGACGCGCACTTTGCGCATCTTCGCCCCGGGTCGTCGCCAGGCTCAGGTTCTGGCCCCAGGCGCGTTTTTCCAGTTCGGCGAGCTCATCGGCCGGCAGCACCTTGCCCTTGCGCAGCTCAGGCAGCAGACGAATCAGCGCCGACCAGTCGCCGCGCCCCAGGTGCAGGCGCTGCAGCAGGCGCAGTACCTGGCCGTTTTGCGGGTGTCGCTCGTGCATGGCCAGCAGGGTTTCCAGGGCGCCGTCGGTATCACCGCGGTCCATCTGCAACTGGGCATGGGTCAGGGCAATGGCAAGCTCGGCCTGCGGCTGACGCTCCAGAGCACGCTCGAGCAACTGGTCGCTGTCTGCCGTGCGGCCTTGCTCGTTGGCCGCGCGGGCGGCACCGAGGTAGTACAGCAAGGGTTGGCGCTCGGCTTCGGCGGCGCGGTGCAGATGGCGTTGGGCGCTGGCCCAGCGGCCCTCGGCGAGGTCCAACTGGCCTTGCTCGATGGCCACCCGGATGCGACGGCTGCGGTTGCGTCGCGACCACGGGTTGACCACACCACTGGAGGTCAGCACCAGGCCGACCAGGTAGCGCAGCAACCAGAGCACGGCGATTACGGCGATCAGCCCGGCCAATGCCGCCCACAGCCCCGACTGGTAACGGAAGCTGCCATAGGAGATCAACACATAGCCACTGTGCTTGGCCACCGCGATACCCAGCGCAGCGGCGATCACGATCGCCAGCACGGCCAGCAGGTAGACCCGCTTCATGGTTTGCCCCCTTCACCCTCGGCCGGCAGGTGACGGCGCTGGATGTAGGCCTGCACCGAGGCCAGGCTTTCGCTCAGGTCAGGGGTGACGACAGACACCGGCTGCTCGGCCAGGGCGTTGAGGCTGTCGAGCATGGCCTTGCTCTGCGGGTTGTCGGCGTTGAAGTTGGCCAACAGCACAGAGCGCGCATCATCCAGCGCCTGGGTGTAGACCTTGGCCTCGCCGTTGAGCGCCGCCCACTGGGCCTGCTCGATGGTCAGGCTGAGGGCCAGGCGCAACTGGTTGAGCGACTGCCCGGCCAGCAGCGGCCGCACGTTGTCATCGGCGTTGAAGTCGATCTGGAAGTACTTGGAGATTTCCGCCCACCACTGCGACCAGCGGCTGGCGCCATCGCCGTCGGCAGTCAGCGCGCCAAGGGCATCGGCGTTGCTGTCGAACTCGGGCGACTGGGCGCTGAGTTGCTGCACCAGTTCACGTTGCGCGGCCAGCTTGAGGTACAGGCCGGTGCGGTCGGGTTGCTGGGTGCTGTTGAGCGTTGCCAGGCTGCGTGCCAATTGCTCGCGGGCGGCGAAGGCGCCTGGGTCGCTCTGCTCGCGCAGGATTTCGTCGGCGCCTTCGACCAGCGCCTTGGCACTGGTGATGTCTTGCAGGGCCGAGAGGCGCAGGGTGGCCAGGCGCAGCAAGTGCTCGGCCTCTGCCAGGCGCCATTCCTTACGGCTTTCGCCAAGCACGGTTTCCAGGCGCTGGCTGAGGCGCTGCTGGTCGCCTTGCAGCTGCGAGACCAGCCGGCGGCGGTCTTCCAGCTCGCTGGCGGCCGGCAGGCTGGCCAACTGTGCACTGATCTGCTGCTCACGCTGCTGCAGCGCTTCGGCGCGCTGGTTCAGCGCTTCAAGGTGCTGCCCTTGGTTGAACTCGTTGCCTTGCAGTTGACGCACCTGCCAGACACCCCAGCCACCTATTGCGACCCCGGCCGCTCCCAGCAGCAGGGCCAGTGCTGCCAGACCACTGCCGGAGCGCTTGGCAGGTGGGGCGGTGACGGGGTCCGCCGGCGTCTGGGCCGACGGCTGATCATTATTGGACAAGACAGTTTCGCTCACGTATCCATCCTTTGCATGGGGGCGCTTGGCGTTCAGCTTAGCGCCTTAAGAGGCAGGTGCAGCGCTGCGCTGCACGGCTGCCAGCAAGGCCGTGGCACTGGCGCCACGGCAATCCACAACCTGTTGGGCCCCGGCGGCCCTGGCCTGCTCGGCAACCCGCGGGCTCGGCACGAACAGCGGCAGACGCGCCACCTGCGGCCAATCGGCGCCGGCCATCTGCTGCAAGTGTTCAAAGCCCTGCCCACTGCTGACCACCAGGCCATTGAGGCGTTCCGCTTCGATGCGACGCATCAAGGTGCCCACCGGGTATTCCGGCAGGCTGCGACGATACAGTTCCAGATAATCGACACTAGCACCTTGCTCTGCAAGACGCTCTGCCAGCAGTTCGCGACCTCCGACGCCGCGGACGATCAAGACACGCGGCGCAGGCACGCCGATAGCCTCGCGCAGGGCCGCCAGCGCGAGCAAGGCTTCACTGTCGTCACCTTGCGCTGGGCAGGCCACCTCAAGGCCCGCGCCCTGCAGCACCGCTGCGGTCGCCTCGCCCACCGTGAACCAGCCTTGAGCCGGTGGCTGTAGCCCGGCCTGGGCCAGCCGTTCGAGCAGCAACCTGGCTGCCGGCTTGCTGACCACGATGATTGCCTGAAAGCCCTGCAGGCCCGCGAGCAACTGGCGTTGCCGCTCGTCCACGGCGACAGCGTCTATCGCCAGCAGCGGCAGACAACTGCTGGCCACCCCCGCCGCCGCCAGCCGTTGCGCCAGTGCTGTGCAGTCATCGGCAGGCCGGGTCAGCAACAGGCGCCAATCACTCACGGGTGCCCGGCCTCGCCATAGACTTCCTTGAGGATGGCTTCGGCGCCCTGGCCCAGCAGGTCTTCGGCAACCTGCACGCCCAACGCCTCAGCCGCTGCGCGCGGCGCCCGGGCGTCGGCCACCAGCAAGGTGCCACCGCTGGGCTGGCCGACCAGGCCACGCAGCCACAGCTGGTCGCCTTCAAGTACCGCGTAGCAGGCGATCGGCACCTGGCAGCCGCCATTGAGGTGTTTGTTCAATGCCCGTTCGGCCACCACCCGGTCGGCGGTGTCGAGATGGTGCAGTGGCGCCAGCAGCGCATGGATTTCGCGGTCAGCGCTGCGGCATTCGATGCCCACCGCGCCTTGGCCGCCCGCTGGCAGGCTGTCGTCGACGCTGATGCTGGAGGTGATGCGGTCTTCGAAACCGAGGCGGATCAAGCCGGCCGCAGCGAGGATGATCGCGTCATATTCGCCGGCATCGAGCTTGGCCAGGCGGGTATTGACGTTGCCCCGCAGGAAGCGGATTTCGAGGTCCGGGCGGCGCGCCAGCAACTGGGCCTGACGGCGCAGGCTGGAGGTACCGACGATGCTGCCGGCGGGCAAGGCTTCAAGGCTTTCGAAACGGTTGGAAACGAACGCATCGCGCGGGTCTTCGCGCTCGCAGATGCAATACAGGCCCAGGCCTTCGGGGAAGTCCATGGGCACATCCTTCATCGAATGCACGGCGATGTCGGCTTCGTTGTCCAGCAGGGCGGTTTCAAGCTCTTTGACGAACAGGCCCTTACCGCCGATTTTCGCCAGCGGCGCGTCGAGCAGCTTGTCACCGCGGCTGACCATGGGCACCAGGGTCACGATCAGCCCAGGGTGAGCCTGCTCGAGGCGGGCTTTGACGTATTCGGCCTGCCACAGGGCCAAGGCACTTTTACGGGTGGCAATGCGGATTTCGCGAGTGGACATGGAACGCCCCGATGCAGAGAAATACCGCCGATGATAACAGCTCCGATGGCATCGCTAGCAGATACGGGTCAAAGGCGGTGCGGTGGAGGTGGCTCTTGTGCTTGTGCCCACGGATGGCTGTTTGTAGGAGCGGCCTTGCGTCGCGAAAGGGCCGCGAAGCGGCCCCGGCTATCTGTGCGGCGAAGCTGAAAACCTGGGCTGCTTTGCGAACCCGGCTATCTGTGCGGCGAAGCTGAAAACCTGGGGCTGCTTTGCGAACCCGGCAATCTGTGCGGCGAAGCTGAAAACCTGGGGCCGCTTCGCGGCCCTTTCGCGACGCAAGGCCGCTCCTACAACAGGCAGCGCACAGCGGGTCAGAGCGTCTGCATCATCTTGCGCACGCCAGCCACGTGGCGCCGGCTGACGGTCAGCGCATCACCGTCAAGACCCTTGAGAAACAGCTGAAAATGCCCCAGCGGCGTGCGCTGCAGGCGTTCGATACGTTCGCGGGCCACCAGCGCGTTGCGATGGATGCGCACAAAGCGATCGCCAAATTCATCTTCCAGGGCCTTGAGCGGCTCATCGAGCAGCACTTCCCCGGTCTCGTGGCGCAAGGTCACGTATTTGTGGTCAGCAATGAAATAGATGACCTGGGGCAACGGAATCAGCTCGATGCCTTTTCGCGTTCGCGCGCTGATATGGCTGCGCGGGCCTCCGCCTTCATTGGCAGGCCGGGTAAGCGCCGCCAACTGGGCGCGGTTGGGCTTCTCGGCCTTGCGCAAGGCATCACGCAGCGCCTGGGGCTGGAAGGGTTTGGTCACATGGCTGAGGGTGCTGTCCTTGAAAGCCTCGGTGCCGTATTCGTCGTCACCGGTGCAAAACACCACCGACGGCGGCGCCTCGCGCTCGCACAGGCGAGCGGCAACCTGCAGGCCATCCAGGCCGGGCATGCCGATGTCGAGCAGGACGACATCAGGCTTGAGGCTTTCAATCAGCGCCAGGGCTTCCTCGCCGTTGGTGGCGCTAGGCTCCAGCACGGTGTAACCCTCCAGTTCGCCGAGCAGCCTACTGAGGCGTTCACGGCCTTGGGGTTCGTCATCAACGATCAGGACATTCATAATTGCGCTGGATTCCTGAATGAGTCTCGCACAGGTATAGCGTAGACAGATGTGGTTCGAGCGACACTGCGGTCACGCTCTAGACCGGTGCGATGGCCAAAGATTCACTCGGCCGGCAGATTCACTGCCAGTCCTCTGTCCAACTGTAGACGGTCCATGGAACACTGCCGTTCAATCCTGCAAATCCTTGTGTGCGTGTCTGCCTGCCGTTTTCGGGTCATTTCTCTCGACCGGCGCCCTGCGGCAGCAAGCCCAACCCTGCTATCATCGTTGCCACTTTTTCGTTCACGCCTGC
This sequence comes from Pseudomonas sp. SWRI77, assembly GCF_014269105.1. Taxonomy (NCBI): domain Bacteria; kingdom Pseudomonadati; phylum Pseudomonadota; class Gammaproteobacteria; order Pseudomonadales; family Pseudomonadaceae; genus Pseudomonas; species Pseudomonas sp. SWRI77. Next base: position 69,794 of record NZ_JABWRV010000026.1, read on the forward strand.
AATGAGTGAATCCATGAGCACCGACAAGACCAATCAGTCCTGGGGCGGCCGCTTCAGTGAGCCCGTCGACGCCTTCGTCGCCCGTTTCACCGCTTCGGTCGATTTCGACAAGCGCCTGTACCGCCACGACATCATGGGTTCGATCGCCCACGCCACCATGTTGGCGCAGGTCGGCGTGCTCAGCGATGCCGAGCGCGACACCATCATCGATGGCCTGAAGACCATTCAGGGCGAGATCGAGGCCGGCAACTTCGACTGGCGCGTCGAGCTTGAAGACGTGCACATGAACATCGAGGCACGCCTGACCGATCGCATCGGCATCACCGGTAAAAAACTGCACACCGGCCGTAGCCGAAACGACCAGGTGGCCACCGACATCCGCCTGTGGCTGCGCGACGAGATCGACCTGATCCTGGCCGAAATCACCCGCTTGCAAAAGGGCCTGCTGGAGCAGGCCGAGCGTGAAGCCGACACCATCATGCCCGGCTTCACCCACCTGCAGACGGCCCAGCCGGTCACCTTCGGCCACCACCTGCTGGCCTGGTTCGAAATGCTCAGCCGCGACTACGAGCGCCTGGTCGACTGCCGCAAGCGCACCAACCGCATGCCCCTGGGCAGCGCCGCGCTGGCAGGCACCACCTACCCGATCGACCGCGAGCTCACCTGCAAGCTGCTGGGCTTCGAGGACGTGTCTGGCAACTCGCTGGACGGCGTTTCCGACCGCGACTTCGCCATCGAATTCTGCGCTGCCGCGAGCATTGCCATGATGCACCTGTCGCGCTTCTCCGAAGAGCTGGTGCTGTGGACCAGCGCGCAGTTCCAGTTCATCGACCTGCCTGATCGCTTCTGCACCGGCAGCTCGATCATGCCGCAGAAAAAGAACCCGGACGTACCGGAGCTGGTACGTGGCAAGAGCGGCCGCGTGTTCGGCGCGCTGACCGGCCTGCTGACCCTGATGAAAGGCCAACCGCTGGCCTACAACAAGGACAACCAGGAAGACAAGGAACCGCTGTTCGACGCCGCCGATACCCTGCGCGACTCGCTGCGTGCCTTTGCCGACATGATCCCCGCGGTCAAGCCCAAGCACGCGATCATGCGCGAAGCGGCCCTGCGTGGCTTCTCGACTGCCACCGACCTTGCCGACTACCTGGTACGCCGTGGCCTGCCGTTCCGTGATTGCCACGAAATCGTCGGCCATGCCGTGAAGTATGGTGTGGACACCGGCAAGGACCTGGCCGAGATGAGCCTGGAAGAACTGCGCCAGTTCAGCGACCAGATCGAGCAGGACGTGTTCGCCGTGCTGACCCTGGAAGGCTCGGTCAATGCCCGTGACCACATTGGTGGTACCGCGCCGGCGCAAGTGCGTGCGGCGGTGGTACGCGGCCAAGCCTTGCTGGCTTCGCGCTAAGGCCATGGCGAGGGCTTTGCCCTCGTTCGCGGGGCAAGCCCTCCCCCACAAAGAAACCGCTAACTCATTGATTTAACGGAACCCTGTGGGGCAGGCTTGACGCTTGTGCACACCTCAGCGCTTGCCGCTGCGAATCATCTCCATGAAGGCCGGCATCGACGCCTCCTTGTCTGCCAAAATCCGCGCCATGTGCGGGTTCTCGCCCATTCGCTGCAACAATGCCTTGGCCTGCGGGAAATCCGCCAGGAAGTCGACGTTCAGCACCTTCTTGCCCACCGCGTAAGCCAGGTCGACCGAGAAGCAGAACATCAGGTCGGCAATCGTCAGCTGCTCACCCGCCACATACGGCGCGAAGCGACCATTGCGCTTGAGCGTGGCAAAGCCCGCCAACAGGTCGGCCCGCGCGCGCTCCTTGATCAACGGCTCTACCGCCATGCCAAAGAACGACTCGGCGTAGCAGGTGCGTGCCGGCAGCTCGATGTACAACTCGATTTCTCTCAGCAGCTCGCGCACCTTGGCCTGCTCGAACGGGTCCGCAGGCAACAGCGCTTTGCCGCCCTGGGTCTGCTCGATGTAGTCGAGAATCACACTGGTCTCGCTGAGGAAGCCGTGGTCGGTTTCCAGCACCGGCACCTTGCCCCGTGGGCTGACTTCCAGTGCATGCGGCGCCTGGCCGCCATAGAAGGTGACCTCCTCGAAAGGCAGGCCTTTTTCCAGGAGCGCCAGCTTGACCATGTTGTAGTAGTTGCTGACTGAGAATCCGTGAAGCTTGAGCATGGGGTAACAGCCTCCAGGCCGTATGGGGATGGCCCGGCTTTTATAGCCCCTCAGCCTGCGCCTGACCAGCGTCATGCACCCGGTCAATGACCGGACATTGCCGCCACAGGCGTGGCAAACTGTATGCCCAATCACAGGAGTACCGCCATGAGCGAGCCCACCGACATCGACAATGACGACGAAGCCTTCGCCGAGGCAACGCTGACCCAGGCCATCGAGAACCAGATCGAAAGCGACGAGCCGCCAGCGGCCAAGGCCACCTTCAACAAACTCACCCTGGTTGGCTATGCGCGCGAGGATATCCTCAACCTGATGGCCCATGTGCTGGCCTTCGAGATCGACAACATGCTGGTGGAAGACCGCGCGTTCAACAGCGAATGGTATGAAAACGCCCTGCGTGCCCTGCCCGAGCTGCCACCTGAGATGGATCAAGGCGACGACGAATAACCCGACTACACTCGAAGGTCAGGCACCCATGAAGGTGCCGCCATCCTCGTCTGGAAGTCAGGAGTCGCCATGTCCTTTACCCCCGAGCTGATCGATGAACTGGAAGTACTTGCGCTGTTCAAGCACGACAGCAGCCAGGAAGGCATCAAGATAAACAGCCAAGCCCCCACTAAACTCATCGCGGCAGCTAAACGCCTGCACGAAAAAGGGCTGACCGATCAACCCGATGGTGGCTACCTGACCAGCCTGGGTCATGACGCCGTCGAAAGTGTGCAACTGCTGCAGAACATTCTCAAGGCGCCACAACCGGCCTGACAGACTGCCGCAAGCCTTGTAGGAGCGGCCTTGTCGGGGCGCCGGAGCGGTCGGAAAGGGCCGCAACGCGGCCCCGGCAATTTGTGCAGCGCTGCTGAAATCCTGGGGCCGCTTCGCGGCCCGTTCGCGACGCAAGGCCGCTCCTACAGGGGGTTTACACACCTTTGCTAGTTGGCCGCCGCCCTGCGTTTCTCTGCCAGCCACGAGCGCCCGTACAGGAACACGATGGCCAGCAAGGCCACTGCCTGCGCTGCCAGCGAATAGGCATCGGCATGAATGCCCAGCCAGTCGAACTCGAAGAACGCCACCGGCCGCGTGCCCAGCACCCCGGCTTCCTGCAGCGCCTTCACGCCATGCCCGGCGAACACCACCGACAGCGCGCACAGCAGCGCGGCGTTGATGCTGAAGAACAGCGACAGCGGCAGCTTGGCCGAGCCGCGCAGAATCACCCACGCCAACCCCACCAGCAGCACCAACGCCGTGGCGCCCCCCGCCAGCACGGCCTGATGCCCGGCAGGCCCGGCCTGCAGCCACAGGGTCTCGTAGAACAGGATCACTTCGAACAGTTCGCGGTATACCGAGAAGAACGCCAGCATGGCAAAGCCGAAACGCCCGCCACCACTGACCAGGCTGCTTTTGATGTAGTCCTGCCAGGCAGCGGCGTGGCGGCGGTCGTGCATCCACACCCCGAGCCACAGCACCATGACCGCAGCAAACAGCGCTGTGCAGCCTTCCAGCAGCTCGCGCTGGGCACCGCCGACGTCGATCACGTAAGCCGCCAAGGCCCAGGTGGCAAAACCTGCGACCAGCGCCAGGCCCCAACCGACGTTGACGCTGCGCACCGCCGACTGCTGGCCGGTGTTGCGCAGGAAGGCGAGGATCGCCGCCAGCACCAGAATCGCTTCAAGGCCTTCGCGCAGCAGAATCAGCAAACCGGAGATATAGCTCAGCGACCAGCTCAGGCCATCACTGCCCAACAGCTTGGCGGCCTGGTCGAGCTTGGCCTTGGCTTCGGCCAGCCGTTGCTCGGCCTGGGCCACAGGTAAGCCGTCCTGCAGCGACTGGCGGTAAGCCATGAGGGTTTTTTCGGTGTCCTTGCGCGCCTGGGTGTCGATGTTGTCCAGCGAGCTTTCCACCAGCTCGAAGCCTTCCAGGTAAGCGGCTACCGACAGGTCGTAGGCCTGGTCGTGATCACCCTCGCTGTAGGCCGCCAGGCTTTTGTCCAGGGTGCTGGCGGTGTATTCGAGCAACTGCGCCGGGCCGCGTTTGGCTTGCGGCGGCTGGGCACGCTGGGCGCGAAACGCCGCTACTGCATCGGCGCCTTCGTTGGCCGCCACTTCGGCCGGGGTCTGGCGCGCCAGGTCTGCCAGGTTCCAGGCTTTATCGCCCTTGGCCGCCTCGGGGTTGGCAGTGAAGCTGGCCACAAAGGCGGCCACGTCCCAGCGCTGACGCTCGTCGAGCTGGTCGGCGAACGATGGCATCTCGGTACCTTCGATGCCCAGGCCGAGGGTGTTGTACAGGTCGAACAGGCTCAGCTGGTCTAGCCGTTCGACACTGCGCAGGTTGGCCGGCGGCGGCTCCAGGCCAACGCCGGCTAGGCCATCGCCGGCGCCGCTATCGCCATGGCAGATCGCGCAGTTCTGCGCGTACAGCGAAGCCCCACGGGCCGGGTCCGGGGTAATCACCGGAGCCTGGCTGACCTCGTAGGCCACCGCCAGGCGTGCGCCCAACTGACGGGCCTGACGGGCTACAGCGGCGCCGTCCTGACGCTGGTCGATGGCTTGGCGCAACGCCTGCACGCCCTGTACCAGCGCGGCTTGTTCGGCATGCGCCGGCAGGTTCTTGACCAGGTCGGCCAGGACCGCGCTGAACTCCTGTTGCTCGCGGTACTCGCCCTCGTCGATCACCTTGCCTTCGCGCACGGTCGGCGGGTAGTCGGCACCCATGTAGTCGAGCAAGTGCAGGGCCTTGGTAGCCTCGGCAGGGGCTTCGGCCAACGCCAGGGTGCTGCACAGCGCCAGCATCGGGCCCAGCAGTAAAGCAGGCAGCCAGGCAAGCAGACGGGAATGGGTATTCATGGCCAGTCTCGGAGGGAATGCGAAAGAGAACATTGTTCACTTCCACTCTTCTTCTCTCAAGGTTTGTGGGCAGATTTCATGAAAAATCTTGTGACAAAACAGGAGGGGATTGATCGTGAAATGAAAGCGCTTTTTGATCCACCAAGCACTATGCCGTGCTGGAGCATTGGACAATGGCTTACTGCTGCCCATGTCAGGTGTTCGCCGTGAGAGTTTCAGCGCCCTTGAGATCGAGCGCCGCGCGGGCGGCGCTCGATCTCAAGGGCGCCGCGGCTCTGTCGTCAAACCCTACCCACAACCCTCAAGGCTTGCCACCACCCCCCTTCCACCCCCCACCCCACGCCAGAAACACCCCAATCTGCCCCATCGCCACCTGGCTATTCGCCGCCGCCAACTGCGCCCGCATATCGGTATACGTCCGCGTCGCCTGCAAATCCGCCAGGAACGACTCACGCCCGGCCTGGTAATACCGATGCGTCTGGTCTGCCGCTTCCTTGGCCGACTGCTCCGCCTCGGCCAAAGCATCACGCCGGTCCAGCAAGGCGCTGTACTGCGCCAATCGGGTCTGGGTCTCGCGAATGGCGTTCAGCACCACACCATCAAAATGCGCCAGCGCCGCCTGGGTCGAGGCTTCGGCCATGCGGATGCGGGCACGGGTGCCATTGGTCGGGATGCTCCAATTGATCTGCGGGCCAAAGCCCCAGCGGTTGGTGGCCGGCTCGCCAAGGTTCTCGAGAATACCAATGGTGCCGACCTGGGCGCCGATGCTGATATCCGGGTACAGCGCGCCAGTAGCCACGCCGATGTTGGCGGTAGCCGCCGCCAGTTGGCGTTCGGCCTGGCGCACATCGGGGCGGCGCTTGAGCAACGCGGCGCCGTCGCCCACCGGGACCAACTGAGCCAGGTGCGGCAGCTCGGCGCAGTCGGCGGTGCCGGCAGGCAATTGCTCAACTGGTTTTGCCAGCAGTGCAGCCAGGGTATACAGGCCGGTCTCGCGCTCGGCCTTGAAGCGCGGCAACTCGGCGCGCAACGATTTGAACTGGGTCTGCGAGCGGGTGACCTGGGTTTCATCGCCACGGCCGGCATCGCGCAGGCGTTGGTTCAGCTTCACGCCTTGCTCCTGCAAGTCCAGCGACGCGCGGGCAATGTGGTATTCCTCGTTGGCCGAGCACACTTGGGTGTAGGCCTTGACCACATCGGCCACCAGGGTGATGCGCGCGGTGTCTGCGGCAGCTTGCACCGCGTCGGCGTTGGCCTTGGCCGCTTCGGTGCCGCGCTTGAACGTGCCCCACAGGTCAAACTGGTAGGAGGCGCTGATGATGGCCTCACCGATATTGGCCACGGGCACCTTCTCAGGCAGCAGGAAGGCCTCGCCGGACTCCTGCAAGCGCTGCGCGCCGGCCTTGATGCCACCGCTGAAGCCGCCCTGCGATTCGGCCACTTCAACCTGCGCACGGGCCTTGGCAATGTTGGCTGCGGCCACGCGCAGCTCGGTATTGGCGCTCAATGCCTGGCGTACCAGTTCGTTGAGACGCTGATCCTGGTACAGCTGCCACCAGTCTTCGGGCACCGGCGCCGACACCACACTGTCGGCATCCTGGCGCAGCGGGCCGTTGAGGTCGCTGCGCTGCACGGCAGCGTCTTTCGGCACTTCATAGTCCGGGCCAACCAGGGCACAGGCACCGAGGGACAAGGCCATGCCCACCAGCATCAGGCGTTTCATGGGCGCTTGTCCTCGATGATCGATACCGTGGCGGTGCGCCCGGCGATCATGCGGAAGTCTTCCGGCACTTCATCGAAGGCGATACGCACCGGAATCCGCTGGGCCAGGCGCACCCAGCTGAACGCCGGGTTGACGTTGGGTAGCAGGTTGGCGCCGCTGCTGCGGTCGCGGTCTTCGATGCCGGCGGCGAAGCTTTCTACGTGGCCGCGCAGGCGGGTGTTGTCGCCCATCACGCGGATGTCCACGGCATCGCCGATATGGATGCCACCGAGCTTGGTTTCTTCGAAGTAGCCATCGACGTGGTACGAGGCGCTGTCGACCACCGACAGTACCGGGCGGCCGGCGGTGACGAACTCATGGTTACGCGGGGCGCGGTCGTTGAGGTAGCCGTCCACGGGGCTGCGCACCACCGAGCGGTCGAGGTTGAGCTGGGCAGTATCGACCGCCACCTGCGCCTCGTTGACCGCCGAGCGGGCGCGGGCCTCGCGGGACTGGCTCTCTTCCAGCTGCTCGGCCGCCACCAGGTTGCCCAGTTTGCGGTTACGGCGCGTTTCACGGGCGGCCTGGGCCAGGGTTTCCTCGCGCTCGGCCAGGGTTGCCTGTGCCTGGCGCAGGGCCAGGCTGAAGCGGTCCTGGTCGATGGTGAACAGCACGTCGCCGCGCTTGACCACCTGGTTGTCACGCACCTCGACCTTCTGGATCAGCCCGGACACATCCGGGGCGATCTGGATCACGTCGGCGCGGATATGGCCGTCGCGGGTCCAGGGGGCGAACAGGTAGTACACCACCATCTGCCAGACGAGCACGGCGGCGAAACTCACGACCAGCAAGGTCAGGACCACACGGCCCAGGGTCAGCAAAGGTTTTTTCATGGCAGCATCAGGTTTCGGCATAAGTGGTCGACCGCGCCCAGCATCACGGCGTAGAGGGCAACGTTGAACAAGGCCCGGTGCCAGACCAGGCGGTAAAAGTGCAGGCGCACCAGTACAGCGTGCACGCCCAGGAACAACAGGTAGGTGAACAACATCATCACCAACAGCGTGGGCAGAAACACCCCGCTGATATCCAGATCACCGATCACAGTGGGGCTCCATCGATGCCGGGGGGCAGTTGCGGTTGTTCGGTGGGTTCGAGCATCACTTCGACACCGGGCAGCAAGGCCAGGCGCAGGCCACTCAAGGCGTGCAGCAGGTGCACACGGGCATCGCCGCGGTCGTTGTGATCGTCCAGCGCCAGCCCTTGCCGCGCACGCTCCATGTTGCGCAACAGCGCCGCCGGGGCGTGCAGGCGCTGGTTGGCGCGCAGGCAGGCGGCGTAGTGGGCGCCGACTTCTTCGATGACCAAAGCCAGGCGCTCGCGGGCCTGCGGGTTGGCGCGTGGCAGGTAGGCCAGCAGGTCGAGCAGGTTCAGGCCCACGCGCAGGTCACGCAGCGCCACACCGCTGTCCTGGCCGGTCTGCGACAAGCGTGGCAGGTGCTGCATCAGGCGGTCGAGCATCTGTACGCCCACTTGGCGGTGTTCGGCCAATGTCGCGGGCTGGGTCATTTCGACGATATCGCGCCAGGCGAAGCGGGTCATGCGCTTGGCCGCCAGTTCCACACCGAATGGGCGCAGCAGCAAGGTCCAGATGAAGGCGAACAGCAGCCCCACCGGGCCTGCCAGGTTGGCGTTGATGAAGGTCAGGAAGTCCGCATCATAGACGCCCTGGATGCTGATGAAGGTGGCGGTGTTGACGATGGTCAGCAAAGTACCGAGGTAGAAACGCGGCTGCACGGTCAGCGTGCCGACGCAAATGAACGGCACCGCAAAGGCCAGCACCAGCATCGGGAAGTCGTGCAGGTTGGGCAGCACCAGGAACAGGTAGACGCTGGAGAAGATCACCGACATCAGCGTCCAGAAGAAGAACCGGTAGATCTGCGGCGCCGGGTCGTCCATCGCGGCAAAGAAGCTGCACGCCACGGCGGCGAGGATGACCGCACTGCCACCGTCGTTCCAGCCGAGCAGAATCCACAGGCCACTGGCGACAATGATCGCGGTAACCGTGGAAAACACCGAGTAGAGCATCAGGCCACGGTCAAAGAACGGCGTCAGCCGGCCCAGGCGCCAGTGGCGGTAGGCGGCGCGCCAGGGCGTGGCGTCGTCCTTGCGCAAGGCGTGCTGGAGGGTGCAGCAGTCTTGCCAGAGGTCGACCCATTCGGTCAGGCGATACAGGGCGTTGGACAGCAGCAGGCCGGCGCGCTGGTCCAGGGCGGTGGCGCTGGGTTGCAGGCGGGTGATCTGCTCGTGCAATGCGGCCCAGGGGGCCAGGGAGGCATCGTCAGCGGTGCCTTTGAGCCATTCGCGGGCCTCGGCCAGCAGCGGTTGCAGCTGGGCGAACTGGGCCGGCGCACGGCCTTCGAGGGCGACCAGGGCGTCGTCCAGGGCGTCGATCACCGGCAGCAGGTGGATCATGCGCCCACGCAGTTCACTGGCGTTTTTCAGGGTGTGGGGGCCGGCACCTTCGTGGCCGAGCTGGCCGATCATCATTTCCAGGGTATTGAACGTGGCCACCATCGAGACGCGCATGCTGCCGACCTTGTCGGCGGCAACGTCGCGGGCCAGGTAGGTGTCGCTGTAGCGGATCGCCTCGGCGAACCAGTTGCCGGTCGAGCCGACCACCACCGGGGCCAGGCGCCGCGGCCAGAAGATTGCGCCGACCACCGCTGCGCAGACGATGCCCAGGCAGATTTCCTGGGCCCGCGACGAGGCCACATCGAACACCGCCGTAGGGTTGTCGACCACCGCCAGGGCAATCATCGGCAGGGTGTAGCCGGCCAGCATCAGCACGTAATTGTTGGCTGTGCGCAGGTTCAGCGAAAGGAACAGCAAGGTGCCGGTCCACAAGGCGATGGCCACGCTCAGCAACAGCGGCGACTGCACCAGCGGTGGCACCAGCAATACCGCCCCGCCGGCACCGAGCAATGTGCCCAGGGCGCGGTACAGGGCCTTGGAGCTGGTGGGGCCGACGAACGGGCTAGAGACGATATAGACGGTCGCCATCGCCCAGTAAGGGCGTGGCAGCTGCATGAGCAGGGCAATGTACAGGGCGATCATCGACGCGCCGAAGGTGCGCACGCCGTAGAACCAATCGCGGGCTGGGGGCACCGAGCTGAAGAATCCGTTCATGCTGCCCCGCCTGGTGCGCCGAGGCCGACGGCTTCGAAGGCGCGCAGTACGCGCAAGGCGGCCTCCAGGTCGGCCTGGTCGATGCCCTGCAGCACATCACGGCGCAGGCGCACCAGCTCGGCTTCGATGGACTCGGCCAGGGCGCGGCCTTCGGCGGTCAGGCTCAGGGCCTTGGCGCGGCGGTCCAGAGGGTCCTCGCTGCGGCACACCAGCCCGGCTTTGCACAGTTGGTCGAGCAAGCGCACCAACGACGGGCTTTCGAGGCCGGCGGCCTGGGCCACCGCCACCTGATGCACGCCGTCGCCCAGGCGCACGATCATCAGCAACGGCGCGGCGCAGGCTTCGGAGATGCCGTAGCTGGTGAGGGCCGCATGGCAGATGCGCCGCCAATGGCGTGCGGCAACCACCATGCCGCTGCTGACTTGCAGGCGCAGGAGATCAAGGGTCATGAAAGGAACCAAGGATATTCATAGTTTGCTAACTATCAATATACGCCTGGCCCTCCCCCTGTCGTCAACAGCGGGCGACGGATAGCGTGGATGAATTGTTGTTCATGTAATGCCCTTTCGCGGCGCAAAGCCGCCCCCACAAGGGGCTGCGCTTTGCCGCGAATACGAGGCAACGGTCAGGGCTGCACCTGGTCTTCCAGCTTCATCGTCAGCGCCAGCGTGCTGCCCATCTGCACTGCCCGGTCGCGCCATTCCAGGTACCGTGTGCCGTCGCGGCTGCTGAAATGCACCGCCAGCTCCTCGGCCGCCTGCATCACCCCCGCCGCAGCCGCCAGTTCCAGCCAATACAGCGCGCCTTTGATATCGGCTTCGACGTGCAGGCCATGCATCAGCCGATAACCGACTTCAAACCGGCATCGCGCTTCGCCCCGCTGGGCGCCGCGCTGAAACCACTGGTAGGCCTCTACCAGGTCGACCTGCCAGTCCAGGTCGCCATCGCACACTTCCTCTTCATACAAGTCACCGAGCGCAGCGGCAGCATGCAAAATGCCGCGGTCGAATGCCTGCCGATAACACTCGGCCGCCTGCACGTACGACGCCTCGATGCCTTTGCCGAAATAGTGCTGCTGGCCCAGGTTGAACCAGGCCGCGGCGTTGCCCTGCAAGGCCGCCATGCGCAGCAGGTGGCCGGCCAGCACCGTGTCGGCACGCCAGTACTTGCCATTGAGCCAGATCCAGCCGAGGTCATTGAGTGCCGCTACGCTGCCTTGCAACGCCTGGCGGCGCAGGTCGGCATACACCACCTGCAAATCGCTGGCCTCATCCAGGCGGCTGACCAACAGCGACCGCTGGCTGGGCAACCCGACCCCGGCAAACAACCGATGACGCCTCCCCGCAGGGGCTGGTGGGGCGATGACCCGCTCTGGCAGAAGACGGGCGAGCAGCGAATGGATATTGCTGGCAGCAGACATGTTCATCCTCATTGAACGACACACAACCCCAACCTCAGCTGTGATGAGGCGTGATTCTGCGTGACGTCACGACAAAACCTGTCGCGAACGATTCGGCACGAGGCAACCAAATGCGACTTCCTTGATCTGAGCAGGCTGTGGCCAATTGCCATGCCCCGCTCGTGCCGCCATCCTATTGCGGCAAGCCTAGACAAGGACGTTATCTTTTGCCGTTCGCCACCACTCGCGCCACCCTCAGCCGTCAGTGGGCGCTGCTGCGCCAGCTGCCCAGCCGCTCCCCAGGCATCACCAGCGCCGAGCTGGTCTGGCGCCTGCGTGATGTGGGCTTCAATGTCAGCAAACGCACGGTTGAGCGCGACCTCAACGAGTTGTCGCTGATTTTTCCGCTGGAACGCAATGACAAGAGCATACCGTTCGGCTGGCACTGGTCGTCGACTGCCGTGGGCGAGCTGCGCGGCAATTTCGACCTGTTGACCTACCTGCGCGGTGACGCGCTGCAGCCGGCCCAGGGCGAGGGGGTGGAGCTGGTGGCGCGGATCAGTGACACATTGGCGCGGCAGCTGCGCGAGACGCCACTAAGCACCGACATGCAGCTGACGGCGCAGGAGCATGGGCATCGGGTGCGTGCCACGGTGAGCGATGGCTGGCCGTTGCGCTGGTGGCTGCTGAGCCAGGGGGATGGGGTAGTGGTGGAGCAACCGGAAGGGCTGCGCGAAGAGATTGGCAAGATGCTGAGCAATGCGGCTGCCCAGTACCTGAATTCTTGACCTGCACCGGCCTCGGCGCGCTTGAGCTGGCCTGAGACCCGCAGCGGGAACATACGTTCTGCTTTACCGTCTTCCAGGGCGGCTGGTCGAACGCCTGAGTCGGCAGGCCGCAGCCCAAAGACTCACAGGGGGACCGGGGCTGATCCAGTATCAGATCAACCCGCCCTGCTCTTCTTCATCGATCAGGTTGTTCAGGCTGCCGAGCGCCTTGCGCGCCTTGGAACGATTGAGCAACTTGGCCTGCGCCCCAGCAGGCAGGTCAGTGATGCTGAAGACGCCCTTGGCAGTCAGCACATCGATCAAGTCCTCGAGCACGCGGATCATGTCCAGGTCGCTTTGCTTGAGCTGCTTGAGGCTGTTTTCCACTTCGTCATCGCCGAACCATTCCTGGATTTCGGCATTGTCGGCGGGGAGTATCTCGCTGAACCCTTCGTATGAAGCGGCTTCTACCCGCAGCAACTGGCCGGTGGCGTCGCGTTGCACGTAGAACATGGCGGTGTCCCTCGTCACGTTGATTCCTTGTTGGTAGACAGCAGCATAGGCAAAGATTTCCGGGCGCGCGGGCCCGGCGCAGGAGTATGCGCTGTCACGGGAAGGCAGGAAAGAGCCGGCGCCCACCCGGGCGGTCATACAGACCGCCCGGGTGGGCTGGGCATCAGCTGTCCTTGTTGTCGATACGGATGGTCGGGTCGCCACCGCTGATCAACGAGTTGATCGAGGTATTGGACCAGTTCACCCCTTCCAGCTTGATCGTCACATCGGCGTTGGCCAGGCCACCGGCGGCGTTGAGCTTGCCTTCACTGCTGACCTGCAGCGTCGAGGAGCCGTCCACCGTGGTGATCTTCAGGTAGTTGTCGATGGTGCTGCCCTTCTCGAACTGAAGCAGATCCTTCAGGTCGATACGGTCGCCTTCGGCCACCTTGAAGTCCTTGATCACGTCATTGCCGAGGTCGCCCGACTTCCACACGAAGGTGTCGGCACCGCTACCGCCGATGAGGATATCGTCGCCCTGGCCACCGATCAGGATGTCCTTGCCAGTACCGCCCAGGAGGATGTCGTTACCTCTGCCACCGTCGAGGGTGTCATCGCCACCTTGGCCGAAGAGGATATCGTTGCCATTGCCGCCCGACAGGAAGTCCTTGCCGTCGTTGGCGCCGGAGATATCGAATTCGGTGTAGTGCTCGGTGATGTACTGGTGAACGTTATTGGTGGTGATGGCACTGGCTTCGACACCGCTCTTCTGCGCCACGTACTCCTGCAGGGCCTGGTAGCCCTCGCTGACGACACCGTTGAGGGTGATCAGGTCACCGAAGATGATGTCGTTGCCGTTGCCGCCATCGACGTTGTCGGCGCCTGGCAGGGTCGCCTCGGAGTGCCCAAGGATCGCGCTGGCCAGTTTGGACGGATCGATGTTGGCCTGTGGCTTGCCGGCGCTGTCATAGGCCGTCAGGTCGGACAGGCTGACATCGTTGTTCAAGCCGATGGCCTGCACCTTGCTCACGCCGTTGGTGCCGCCCAGCAAGGCGAAGCTGGCAGAGGTGTTGGACGCCGAGTCCCTGTAGTTCCAGTATTCGGCATACCCCGTACCACCCAGGCTGGAGAACTCGTAGGTACCATCACCCTGCGCGTGGATCGTGCCGATGTTGGTGGTGTAGTCGAGCCTGCCATTGGTCTTGTAGGTGGCAACCGTGACATAGCCATCTTTGCTGATATTGACCTTGTGGGTGCTGTCGGCCCACTCACTGAAGGTTTCGCCTACCTTGTAGTTGTTGACGTTGACCACGTCATCCAGGTACTTGCCGCCGGTCCACAGGCGGTAGTTGGTGGTTTCATTGGTCTGGTAATAGGTCGGCTTACCGTCGGTGATGAAGTAGGTCAGGTTGTCCGCGTCGGTATTACCGGTCGCCATGGTGCTCTTGAAGAAGTTGGTCGTGGTCTTGAACACGTCTTCGTAGTTGGTACCGCCACCATCACGCGAGCCCCCTACCATCGAGTTCAGTACCGCTTGCAGCTTGTTCAATGCTTCTGGGTCTGCAAGGTTGACCGCCACGTTCTTGTTGACCTGGGTGTCGAAGTCGGCCAGGAAGATGTTCACCGTACCGGAGGTATCGGTGCCCAGGCTGGCTTTGAGGGTTTTGAACACCGATGCCAACTGCGCCCTGGCCGCGGCGACCGAGTCATCGCTCATGCTGCCCGAGCTGTCGACCATGAAGGCAATGTTGTAGTTCTTGCCCGCCACCACGTTCAGGCCAGCGACGTCGGCGACGATGATGTCGTTGCCTTCGCTGCCATTGAGGGTGTCATCACCTGAGGTGCCCACCGTGGCCTTGTAGTCGGCGCCGTAGACAGTCACCGGGATCTTGCCGGTGATGCTGTCCGAGCCGCCGAGGCTTTCGGTGGCGGTCGACGTGACGGTGATGTCGAACGAGCCCTTGTAGTAGGCCGGCGGGGTCAGTGTCAGGCCGCTGAGTTTCCAGCCTGTCACGTCCACCGGCGTGCCGCCGACAGTGACGGTGTGGCCCGCACCATCACTCAACAGCGTCCCTTTCGGAATGCCGCTGAGGGTCACGCTCAAGGTCTCGGAGCCATCGGTATCGGTCAGGTTGGTGGTGATGCCGACCAGTTTGACCGAGCCGCCTTCCGGCCCTTCATTGAGCTTGTAACCGTCGTAGTAGCTTTGGCCATTGACGGTGTGCAGATCGGACACGCCCAGGCCAGCGTTGGCCATCTCGGTCACGTTCTGGTACATCGGGATGTTGCTGCTGCTCAGGTCGGTGACAGCACCCGAGCCCACCTGGATGTTCAGGTCATAGCTACCCGGGCCAGACTGGTTGGCGTGGTACACCTCGATCGGGTAGTAGCCACTGGAGGTTGCGGTGAAGGTGCCGGAAACCTGGCCACCTGCGCCCCAGGTTGCGGTAACCACGGTCTTGCCACCAACGGTGACCACCATGCTGTCATCGGCGATGCCGCTGAACGTGTAGGTTTTGCCGGCCTCCAGGAAGATCAGCCCCGAGGTTTTCGAACCGGTGCCAGCAGTGACGCTGCCATCGGACTGCACGTTGGTGGTGGTGGCGCTGGAGTTGGCTTTGCCGGAGTTGGCGAAGACCGTCTTCAGCGCATCGCCAGTGATGCCGTTGCCGTCGGTGCCCAAGCCTTTCAGGGTGGTCCAGACTTCCTTGGTCAGGCCTTTGGACTCGACATCGCTGCTGCCGAAGCTCAGGGTCGGTTTGTCGGCCACCGGGCTGATGTCGACCTTCATGGTCACTTCGCTGCCCAGGTTGGTGCCGTCGTTTGGCTTGTACTTGAACTGCGCGTAGTCAGCCTGTTTGTTACCGACGCCCGAGCCGCCGTAACCATCTGTGCCCGACTGGTTCAGCGTCGGGACGAACTTGAGGTACTTGCTGCCGATATCGGCCTGGCTGACCACCTGGCCTACGGTCACATCGACCCACGCGGTGCCGTTGAAGAACTTCAGGCTACCGTCGACCGGCAGCGAGGTGATGGTCACGAACAAGCCGGTGTTGCCATCGGCATCGGTGACCTTGAAGTCGTTCCAGGCGAACAGGTAGTCGGTGTCTTCCACGCCATTGACCGCACCGCCAGTGGAGACCGGCAGGTGGTCGTTGTCGAGGATGTTGGTGGTAACGCTCGCCTTGCTGCCATCGACCTGCAAGTTCTCGAAGTTGCCACCGGTAGCGGTTTCGATCTTGACGGTGAAGTTTTCGGTACCCTCAACCAGCTTGTCGTCGAGGGTCTTGATATCGAACGTGGCGCTGCTGCTGTTGGCCGGGATCTTCACGGTGGTGACTGCGGTGTAATCCTGGCCGTTGGCGGTGCCGCTGTAGGTCAGGGTAACGGTGACTTCTGCCTTGGACGGGTTGCTCAGGGTCAGCGTGTAGCGGCCGGTTTCGCCTTCGGTCAACGAGGTGGTGCCGGTGATGCCGATGGTGGTCACATCGCCCTGGTTGCCAGTGCCTGGTGTACCAACACCTGGCTCGTCGTTGACCACGGTGGTGGCCGTGGTCTTGTCCAGCGTCAGCGCCTCGAACTTGCTGGCACCGGCGCCGCCTACCGACTGCAGAGACAGGCCGACAGAGGTCTGGCCGATGTAGGCGTCGTCTGGTGCAGCCACAGTGACGTAGCCCGTGGCACTGTTGGCCGGCACGTTGACGATGGTTTTGCCGTCGCTCAGGGTGAAGGTCAGCGCGCCGTGGTTGTTGATCGGCAGGCCGTCCTTGCTGGTCAGGGTCACGGTGTAGGTGATCACGCCGCCTTCGGTAACCGAAGGGGTAGCAGTCAGCTTGGCGATGACTTCGTTCTGAGTGTCCTTGATGTCCACCGAGGCCGAAGGCTTGCTCACGACCAGGTTCTCGAACTGACGGCCATCCGGCACGCTGGTGCCGGTGATGCTGACGGTCAGCGAACCGGCATCGACGTACACGTCTTCGCCTTGTGCGTCGTGGGTGAAGATGGCCGAGGTTTCGCCCTTCTTGATCACCACCGACTTGCCTTCGGTCAGCTGTACGGTCAGGTCCTGATCCAAGGCCTGTTTGATGCTGACGGTAAAGGTCGGCTTCTCGTTCTCGAAGACCGAGGCCTGGTTGGCAACGATGCTCAGTTCGACCTTGTCGCCCTGGTTACCGGTGCCCGGGGTGCCCGAGCCTGGTTCGTCGGTGACAGCGGTGCTGACCGGGGTCTTGTCCAGGACCAGGTTTTCGAACTTGCCAACATCAGCGCCATCAACCGAAGCGATCGACTTGATTACTGGGTCGTTGGTGCCGGTGTAGACGTTGTCAGGCGCAGTAACGGTGACGAAGCCCGAGGTGCTGTTGGCCGGCACAGTAATGACGGTGGTGCCGTCGCTCAGGGTGAAGGTCAGGGCCGAGTGTTTATCGATCGGCAGACCGTCTTTGTTGGTCAGGGTGATGGTGTAGGTGATCGCACCACCTTCGGTGACCGAAGGCGTTGCAGTCAGCTTGGCCACCACGTCGTCGGTGGTGTCAGTGACTTTGACCGACGCCGCATCGCCCAGTTGCAGGTTCTCGAAGGCACGGCCGTCGATGTCTGCTGCCGACTTGATGCCCAGGCTGATTTCGCCGGCGTCTTTGTAGACGTCGTCGCCCTGTGCAGCGTGGCTGTACGGTGCGCTGGTTTCGCCGGCCTTGATGGTCACGACTTCGTTGTTGCTCAGGGTCACGACAAGGTCGTGATCCAGGGCAGCGTTGATGTGGACGGTGAAGGTCGGTTTAACGTTTTCAGCGACCGAGACCTGGTCGGCAGTGATGGTGACCTTGACCAGGTCGCCACCGTTGCCAGTGCCTGGGGTGCCCGAACCAGGCTCGTCGGTAACAGCAGTGCTGACTGGCGTCTTGTCCAGAACCAGGTTTTCGAACTTGCCAACATCGGCGCCATCAACCGAAGCGATCGACTTGATTACTGGGTCGTTGGTGCCGGTGTAGACGTTGTCCGGCGCAGTCACGGTGACGAAACCGCTGGTGCTGTTGGCCGGGACGGTGATGACGGTGGTGCCGTCGCTCAAGGTGAAGGTCAGGGCCGAGTGCTTGTCGATCGGCAGACCGTCTTTGTTGGTCAGCGTGATGGTGTAGGTGATCGCACCGCCCTCGGTGACCGAAGGAGTAGCGGTCAGTTTGGCCACCACGTCGTCGTTGGTGTCAGTGACTTTGACCGACGCCGCATCGCCCAGCTGCAGGTTCTCGAAGGCACGGCCGTCGATGTCTGCTGCCGACTTGATACCCAGGTTGATCTCACCGGCATCTTTGTAGACATCGTCGCCCTGTGCAGCGTGGCTGTACGGTGCGCTGGTTTCGCCAGCCTTGATGGTCACAACTTCGTTGTTGCTCAGGGTCACGACAAGGTCGTGGTCCAGGGCAGCGTTG
>NZ_JABWRV010000027.1:0-79303 GCF_014269105.1 Pseudomonas sp. SWRI77
GAAGTTCATCAGCCGGCTGGATGAGGTGAGGAAGGTTGTGCGTGAGGATCAGGCCGAAGAGTTGGCCTGAAGAATCTGGGGCCGCTTTGCGGCCCTATCGCGACACAAGGCCGCTCCTACAGGGGTATGCGTTTCCCTGTAGGAGCGGCCTTGTGTCGCGAAAGGAGGCCGAAGGCCTCCCAAAATCTACCAGGCTATCAATGCGCCCAAGGCAGGATCGGAATCGCGGTCACCGCATTCTGCGGGCTGCCTTCGATCATGCGGTCGCTGTACACCAGGTACACCAGCGTATTGCGCTTCTTGTCCAGAAAGCGCACCACCTGCATGGTCTTGAACACCAGCGAGGTGCGTTCCTTGAACACTTCCTCGCCATCCTTCAACTCACCCTTGAAGTTGATCGGCCCGACCTGACGGCAAGCAATCGACGCCTCCGCACGGTCCTCCGCCAGCCCCAAGCCACCCTTCATGCCGCCAGTCTTGGCCCGCGACAGGTAGCAGGTCACGCCCTCGACCTTGGGATCGTCAAACGCTTCGACCACAATGCGGTCGTTCGGCCCAAGGAACTTGAACACCGTGGACACCTGGCCGACTTCCTCGGCCCCGGCCAGGATTGGCAGCGCCAGCGCCGCCACGGCAATCACTCGCTTGAACAGGCTCATACCAGCACCAGATTGTCGCGGTGCACCAGCTCGGGCTCAGCGCTATAGCCAAGGATCGACTCGATGCTATCGGACGACTGGCCGATGATCTTCTGCGCCTCCAGGGCGCTGTAGTTGGCCAGGCCGCGGGCCACTTCAAGGCCGTCCGGGCCGACGCATACCACCATCTCGCCACGCCGGAAACTGCCCTGCACGGTCTTCACGCCAACCGGCAACAGGCTCTTGTTGGCCTGGCGCAGTGCCTGCACGGCGCCGGCGTCGAGCACCAGCGTGCCACGGGTTTGCAGGTGCCCGGCCAGCCACTGCTTGCGCGCAGCGAGCATGCCGCGTTCAGGCGACAGCAAGGTGCCCAGGCGCTCACCACCCCTGAGGCGATCAAGCACGCGCTCGATGCGGCCACCGATGATGATGGTATGCGCACCGGAACGTGCCGCCAGGCGTGCGGCGCGCAGCTTGGTCTGCATACCGCCACGGCCCAGCGCGCCACCGGTGCCACCGGCCACGGCGTCGAGCGCCGGGTCGTCGGCACGGGCTTCATAGATCAGCTGGGCTTCGGGGTTGTTGCGCGGGTCGGCGTCGAACATGCCGTCGCGGTCGGTGAGAATCACCAGCAGGTCGGCTTCCACCAGGTTGGCCACCAGCGCGGCCAACGTGTCGTTGTCGCCGAAGCGGATCTCGTCGGTGACCACGGTGTCGTTTTCGTTGATCACCGGCACCACGCCGAGGTCGACCAACGTGCGCAGGGTGCTGCGCGCGTTCAGGTAACGTTTGCGGTCGGACAGGTCGTCATGGGTCAGGAGGATCTGCGCGGTGTGCTTGCCGTGCTCGCCGAAGCTCGACTCCCAGGCCTGCACCAGGCGCATCTGGCCGATCGAAGCGGCGGCCTGCAGCTCGTTCATCGCGCTCGGTCGCGAGGTCCAGCCCAGCTGGCTCATGCCCGCTGCCACTGCCCCCGAAGAGACCAGCACCAACTCCACGCCTGCCTCACGCAGCGCGACCATCTGCTCGACCCAAACGGCCATTGCGCCGCGATCCAGGCCTTTGCCATCGGCGGTCAGCAGCGCACTGCCAATCTTCACGACCCAGCGCTTGGCGCCCGTCACCTTGCTTCGCATCTTCTTCCAACCTATGTCGAATCTGTAGATACAGTGGATACAAAAACGCCGCTCCAGAGAGCGGCGTTTAGTGTACTGCAACCGGTCAGTCGCGCACGTAAATGATTTCCGGGCCGTCTTCGTCGTCCTCGAAATCATCGTCCCAACCGTCATCGTCGCCGATGTCGTGGACGCTCTTGACGCCTGTGCGACGCAGGGTACGGGCGTCGTCCAGAGCCTGCAGCTGGGCGCGGGCTTCGTCTTCGATACGCTGGTCGAGGTCGGCCAGCTCGGCGGCGAAGACCGGGTCGTTGGCCAGGCGGTCGGCGCGGTCTTCGAGGTAGCGCATCAGGTCGTGGCTGAGCTTGTCGGTGCCCTGCTTGGAGATGGCCGAGATCACGTAGACCGGGCCTTCCCACTGCAAGCGCTCGACCACTTCCTTGACCCGCTCGTCGCGCTCGTCGTCCATGACCATGTCAGACTTGTTCAGCACCAGCCAGCGCTCACGCTCGGCCAGCGACGGGCTGAAGCGGGTCAGCTCGTTGACGATCACTTCTGCGGCATCGGCCGGGCTGCTTTCGTCCAGCGGCGCCATGTCGACCAGGTGCAGCAGCACGCGGGTACGCGCCAGGTGCTTGAGGAAGCGGATACCCAGGCCGGCACCGTCGGATGCGCCTTCGATCAGGCCGGGGATGTCGGCAATGACGAAGCTCTTCCAGCGGTCGACGCTGACCACGCCCAGGTTCGGCACCAGAGTGGTGAACGGGTAGTCGGCGACTTTCGGCTTGGCAGCCGACACCGAACGGATGAAGGTGCTCTTGCCAGCGTTTGGCAGGCCGAGCAGGCCGACGTCGGCCAGGACCTTCATTTCCATTTTCAGGTCGCGCTGATCACCTGGCTTGCCCGGGGTGGTCTGACGCGGCGCACGGTTGGTGCTCGACTTGAAGCGGGTGTTGCCCAGGCCGTGCCAGCCGCCTTGGGCGACCATCAGCTTCTGGCCAGGGGTGATCAGGTCACCGATCACTTCCTGGGTGGTGGCGTCGATCACCGTGGTGCCGACCGGCACCCGCAGGAACAGGTCTTCACCCTTCTTGCCGGTGCAGTCGGTGCTGCCACCATTGGCGCCCCGCTGGGCCTCATGGTGACGGGTGTAGCGGTAGTCGACCAGGGTGTTGAGGTTTTCGTCGGCAACCATGTACACCGAACCGCCGTCACCACCGTCGCCGCCGTTAGGCCCACCGTTTTCGATGAATTTTTCGCGACGGAAGCTCATGCAACCGTTACCGCCGTCACCGGCTTTGACTCGAATCGATACTTCGTCAACAAACTTCATTAAAACCGCCCCTCGTCTTCCGACGAGCTGAATACTTAAAAAACCTGAGGCTCTTGCAAAAATGAGCGCGGCGGCCCCGTACGACCGTAGAAACCCACGCCGGCAGCCCATACAAACAGCTTTGCAAGAGGCTCACCACAAACGAAAAAGCCCCGTCGCATGACGGGGCTTCTGGAGCGACGTCGCGATTAGGCTGCGACGATGCTCACGTAACGGCGGTTGAACTCGCCTTTCTTCTCGAACTTGATCACGCCTTCGATCTTGGCGAACAGGGTGTGATCCTTGCCCATGCCAACGCCGTAGCCGGCGTGGAACTGGGTGCCGCGCTGACGGACGATGATGTTGCCGGCCTTGACGACCTGGCTGCCATACATCTTCACGCCAAGGCGTTTCGATTCTGAGTCGCGACCGTTACGGGTACTACCACCAGCCTTCTTGTGAGCCATGGTTCAATTCTCCAAATAAATTCAGGGGATCTAGGGGATTAAGCCTGGATGCCGGTGATTTTGATCTCGGTGAACCACTGGCGGTGGCCCATACGCTTCATGTGGTGCTTACGACGACGGAACTTGATGATGCGGACTTTATCGTGACGGCCTTGCGAAACGACTTCAGCAACAACTTTAGCGCCGGCGACGACTGGAGCGCCGATGGTGACTTCTTCACCGTTGGCAACCAGCAGAACGCGATCGAAAGTCACGGATTCGCCAGTGGCGACTTCCAGTTTTTCGATCTTGAGGAATTCACCTTCAGCGACTTTGTACTGCTTGCCGCCGGTAACGATTACTGCGTAAGACATGGGTATTTCTCCGATAATCCTGCTCACCCAGCGCTTTATATGATGAGTATTGGCTGGCATGGCTGCATGGGGCTGGAACGGCCCGGTGCAATTGCGTAAGGCAGGTGCTGCCCAGGAAGTTAGGGTGCGCGATTGTACGCAACCCCGGTTTTGCTTGCAAGTACCGCCCCCGTGGCGCTGGCACCGCGCCTTGACACACCGGGACCCGCGACCTAGCATGCCGCGCAACGTTAATGGAGCAGCCGATGCAACCCCAAACCTTCTACCGCGCGGTGGCTGATGATTTCAGCGCCGTCGACGAGATCATCAAGAAGCAGCTGACCTCGCGCGTGCCGCTGGTATCGAAGATCGGCGACTACATCACGTCGGCCGGTGGCAAGCGCCTGCGTCCCCTGCTGGTCCTGCTGTGTGGCAAGGCCCTGGGCCGCGAAGGCGACGACCTGCGCCTGCTGGCAGCGACCATCGAGTTCCTGCACACCGCCACCTTGCTGCACGACGACGTGGTCGACATGTCCGGCATGCGCCGCGGCCGTTCCACCGCCAATGCGCTGTGGGGCAACGCACCGAGCGTGCTGGTGGGCGACTTCCTTTATTCGCGCTCGTTCGAAATGATGGTCGAACTGGGTTCGATGCCGGTCATGCAGATCCTCTCCAAGGCCACCCGCGTCATCGCCGAGGGTGAAGTGCTGCAGCTGTCGCGCGTGCGCGATGCCAGCACCACGGAAGAGGTGTACATGGAGGTCATCCGCGGCAAGACCGCCATGCTGTTCGAGGCCTCGACCCACAGCGCCGCCGCGCTGGCCGGCGCCAGCGACGCGCAGCGCGAGGCCCTGCGCACCTTCGGCGACCACCTGGGTGTGGCCTTCCAGCTGGTCGACGACCTGCTGGACTACAAGGGCGACTCGCAGACCCTGGGCAAGAACGTTGGTGACGACCTGGCCGAGGGCAAGCCTACCCTGCCGCTGATCTACACCATGCGCGAAGGCACGCCTGAACAGGCTGCGCTGGTGCGCCAGGCGATCCAGAAGGGTGGCCTTGAAGACCTCGAGCAGATCCGCGCAGCGGTCGAAGCCTCGGGCGCGCTGGACTACACCGCGCAGATGGCACGTGACTACGTGAAGCGGGCTATCGAGTGCCTGGAAGTGCTGCCGGCCAGTGAATATCGCGATGCGTTGATCGAGCTGAGCGAGTTTGCGGTAGCGCGTACGCACTAACATCGCGCCACCTTCATCGCGGGCAAGCCCGCTCCTACAGGCCCATGTAGGAGCGGGCTTGCCCGCGATGCTTTTGCAAGGACAAAACACTTCACAGAGAAAACCTTATACAATATGGGTCTTTTCAACCGCCTGTCTGTTTAAGGAACCGAAGTGAGCACTTTGCCGCCCTGCCCCAAATGCAATTCCGAATACACCTACGAGGATGGCACCCAGCTGATCTGCCCCGAGTGCGCGCACGAGTGGTCGGCCAACGGCGAAGCCGATGCCGCCAGCGATGACGTGGTGAAAAAGGATTCGGTCGGCAATGTGCTGCAGGACGGCGATACCGTCACCGTCATCAAGGACCTCAAGGTCAAGGGCTCGTCCCTGGTGGTCAAGGTCGGCACCAAGGTCAAGAACATCCGCCTGTGCGACGGCGACCACGACATCGATTGCAAGATCGACGGCATCGGCGCCATGAAGCTGAAGTCCGAGTTCGTGCGCAAGGTCTGACCCTAGGGTGCAACGGGGCTACCTTTCTGGTGGCCCTGACAGATCCTGCAACAGGGTCACTGCACCATTGGGCAAAAATACGGCAATAGACCCTTGCTATTTTGATAATAAGAATTATTCTCATTGGAACTGCTATCCAAGGAGAATAGCCATGACCTATCTGATCGACGCCTGGCTGGACCGCCCTCACCCTTACCTGCGCATCTTGCATCGCGAGACCGGCGAAGTGTGCGCGGTGCTTGAAGAAGAAGCCCTTGATGAACTGCGCGACCAGGGCGACCTGGACATGAGCGGGCTGAATTCGAGCGAACCTGGGGTGCTCAAGGAGCTGGTGCGGAATTTGTTTCTGTTCTGCTATGCGCGGGCGTTGCGCCCTGGGGGGACGGATTGGAACTGAGGCCGGCTAAGCCGGCCCCATAGGCATTACAGAACGTCGAGCAGCTCGACGTCGAACACCAGTACGCTGTGCGGCGGGATGCTGCCAACGCCTTGGGCGCCGTAGGCCAGCTCGCTCGGCACGTACAGGCGCCATTTGCTGCCAGCGTTCATCAGTTGCAGGGCTTCGGTCCAGCCAGCGATCACGCCGCCTACCGGGAATTCAGCCGGCTGGCCACGCTCGTAGGAGCTGTCGAACACGGTGCCATCGATCAGGGTACCGTGGTAGTGGGTACGCACGTTGCTTTCGCGGGTCGGCTTGGCGCCTTCACCTGCGGTCAGCACTTCGAACTGCAGGCCCGAAGCCAGGGTGGTGATGCCTTCGCGCTTGGCGTTTTCGGCCAGGAATTCCTTGCCGGCGCCAGCCGCTGCTTCAGCCTTGGCAGCTGCCTCGGCTTGCATGATGTCGCGGATGACCTTGAAGCTGGCCGACAGGTCGGCTTCGCTGACGCGGCTGTCGGCGCCGTTGAAGGCGTCGGTCAGGCCGGCCAGGATGGCGTCCAGGCTGACGCCTGGTGGCGGGTTGTCACGCAGTTGGCCACCCAGCTGACGGCCGATGCCGTAGCTGACGCGGGTTTCGTCGGTAGACAGGTTGAGTTCGGACATTGTCGTGCTCCACTGCAGGGCGCAGTGAAGCCGCGCCCTTGATGAAAAGGGCGAGCAGCCTAGCACACTGGGGCGCCTGGAGCAGCTACCAGGCCGAACGCTGGGAAATCGGTACTTTCAGGTCTTCTTCGGGGTGCGTGCCCATGCCGCACATTTCGTCCTGCACTGACCAGTGCAACAAGTTCAGTGACAGCAATGGAAGGGCTTTGAGCAGGTCACGCGCTTCTTCCACGGAGTGCACGCGCAAGCGTTGCCCACGGCTGTCGGAAAGCGGATGCGCACGGCCCTTGACCCGGGCCTCAAGCAGGTAATCACCACCTTCGATGGCGATCAGGTTGAGTTCGTCGACATGGCCAACCCTGGCCTCGGTATTGAGCTGATGCAGGTTCATGAGAGCACCTCGCAGCGGGAACCGCATGAGTGCTCATTTTTTGTACAGGGCCAGGGAATACACAAGGTAAAACTGACGCCACTCGTCAGTTTTACCCTATCAAGCGGGCTCAGTGCTTGGTGAGCTTGTCCAGGTAACCCATGCAGAAGGCCGACACCACGAAGGTCATGTGGATGATCACGTACCACATCAGATAGTCGGTGGAGATGTTCTGTGCGTCCATGAACACGCGCAGCAGGTGAATCGACGAAATGGCGACGATCGAGGCAGCAACTTTCATCTTCAGCGAAGATGAGTCCATCTTGCCGAGCCAGTTGAGCTTCTCTTTGCTGTCGTCGATGTCCAGTTGCGAGACGAAGTTCTCGTAGCCGGAAATCATCACCATCACCAGCAGGCCACCCACCAGCGACATGTCGATCAGCGACAGGATCACCAGGATCAGGTCGGCTTCGCTCAGGGCAAATACGTTGGGCAGGACGTGAACGACTTCCTGGAAGAACTTCAGGGCCAGGGCCAACAGCCCGAGGGACAAGCCGAAGTAGATAGGGGCGAGCAGCCAGCGCGAGGCATACATCGCATTTTCGAGAATACGTTCCATGGAGGGTAGGGACTCGTCAGGTGACTGAAAAAGCGACGGCGAGTATAGCCAGCCACCTGCTGCAGCAAAAGCCCGGCTCCGCTGCGCAGCGCAATCGCGACACAAGGCCGCACCCGGCCACCGCTGTGGGAGCCGCCGTGTGTCGCGAATGGGGCACGCAGCGGCCCCAGCAATCGCCTAGCTTTCCGGATGGAACTGGTAATCCCCCAGGTTACGACAGCGCTCGCCATTGATGCGACGCAACTGGGCCTGCAGGTGCAGGCACCAGATCTGCGGGTCTTCGGCAACCTGATACCCGTGTAGCGTCAGGCTGTCGACAATGGCATTGAGCACCGACTCGGCCACCAGCGGCCCGTGAAACGGCCCCTGGGCCTTGATGGCCGAAGGTTGCTCGCCGGCCATGCCGGCGGCGAACAGCAGCGTCCACATGCCGTTGTCGCCGGCCAGTGGGCGGATGCTGCATTCGATGCGGGTCACCAGGCCCAGGCACTGGCGAGTAAGGCTGAGGTTGCGCATGGCCGCGTCCCCTCCAATGAGCCCTGTTCAGCCTGAAACCCTCAGGCTGTTTCCATCCTGAACGCTGATACCGTCCTAAGTTCCAGCATAGAGGAACAGCACAGAAAGTTGGAAAACCGGCGCTGAACGGTAGCACATCGCCGCCAGCGCCGGTTTATTGACTTAGGCCGGCTTAGCCTGCGCAATCACCTCTTCCAGGCGTTCCTTTTCTGCCTCTTTGATGTCCTCTTCGCTGATCATCTCGGCGATTTCGCGCAGGCGCTCCACCACGCGGGCGTTGACGCTGCCCTCGGTGAACTCGCCATTTTCATCCGCCGTGCCGGCCTCCTCGCCCACCAGCAGGCTCAGCGCCTCGTCGGCCTGGCTGACCGCATACACGTGGAACTGCCCGCCTTCGACCGCCTGCAGTACCCGCTCGTCGAGCATCAGCGTGGCCACGTTGGCACGCGGGATGATCACGCCTTGATCGCCGGTCAAGCCGCGCGCCTCGCAGAGCCGGAAGAAGCCCTCGATCTTCTCGTTGACCCCACCCACCGCCTGCACTTCACCGAACTGGTTGATCGAACCGGTGATGGCAAAGCATTGCTTGAGCGGCGTGCGCGACAACGCCGAGATCAGCGTGCACACCTCACCCAGCGAGGCACTGTCACCGTCGACGTAACCGTAGGACTGCTCCAGGGCAATGCTCGCCGAAATGGCCAGCGGGAACTCCTGGGCGTAGCGGCTACCCAGGTAGCCGGTGAGGATCATCACGCCCTTGGAGTGGATCGGCTGGCCCAGGTTGACCTCACGCTCGATGTCGACGATGCCGCTGCCGCCGGGGTAGACCGTGGCCGAGATACGCGCCGGCATGCCGAATGCCGAATCACCCACCTCCAGCACCGTCAGGCCGTTGCACTTGCCGATGGCCGCGCCTTCGGTGTCGATCAGGATGATGCCGGCGAGCATGTCGTCCAGCACCCGCTGCGACACACGCCCGGTGCGGGTGGCCTTGGCCTTGAGCGCACGCTCGATGTGCCCGGCGTCGGTCATCTCGTCGCTGGCCAGCTGGCGAATGAAGTCGGCCTCACTGACCAGCTGGAACAGGTCACCGATGCGTGCCGACAGCCGCGACTGGTTTTCCGCCAGCCGGGCGCTGTAGGTGGCCAGGCGCGCCACGGCGTCGCTGGTCAGCGGCGCCATGCCTTCTTCGTTGGTGCGGGTACGCAAGAGCTGGGCAAATTGCTCCAGGTTCTCGTCGACCATGGGCATGTCTTCGTCGAAGTCCACCAGCACCCGGAACATTTCCTGGAAGTCCGGATCATGGTCCTGCAGCGCGTAGTAGAGCTGACGCGAGCCGATGATCACCAGCTTGACGTTGAGCGGGATCATCTGCGGCGTCAGGCTGACGCTCGCCACCCGGCCCAGCTCGCCCAGCGGCGACTCCATCTTCAGCTTGCGCGACTGCAGCGCCCGCTTGAGGGCATCCCAGACGAAGGGCTCGCCGAGCATCTTCTCGGCTTCAAGAATCAGGAAGCCGCCGTTGGCCCGGTGCAACGCCCCCGGGCGCAACTGGCGGTAGGAGGTGTACAGCGCGCCCTGGTCGGTGCTGTATTCGATCCGGCCAAACAGGTTGTCGTAGGTCGGGTGCGGCTCGAACACCACCGGCGCGCCACCGTCGTGGTGATGACCCACCACCAGGCTCGGCGCGTATTGCTCTTCGAGCATCTTGCGCGCCACGGCGTCGGTCTTGCTGTCATCGACCAGTTGCTCGACCACGGTGCGCAGCAGGTTCAACTGCACCGACTGCAGGTAGGCGCAGACCGCCGCGTTCTCGGCGTACTTTTCCGACAGCGGCGCCAGCAGCGGCTGCAGGGCCAGGGTAATGGTTTCTTCGTTGAGCTGGCGCAGCTGGTTGTTCGACTCACGCTTCCACTGCGGCAGGCTGGCCAGCTCTTCGTTGAGGCGCTCCTCGAGCAGGGCGATGTCTTCGTGGAACTGCTCACGCACCGCCTCCGGCAGTTGCGCGAACTCGGCCTCGTCCAGCGCCTTGCCTTCGGCCATCGGGGTGAAGGCGACGTTACTGGCGTCGCGGTACAGGGCCACGTCTTTTTCCAGCGAAGCGCGCTCGATCACATCCAGGGCGCGGTCATAACGCTGGTTGAAGGCACGGTCGATGGCGCCCTTCTTCTGCTGGTACGACGGGTGCTCGAACACCGCCGGGAAGGTCGACAACAGGTTGTCGATCAGCCCGTTCATGTCGGTGATGAATTCACCGGCTGTGCCCGAAGGCAGCTCCAGGGCACGCGGCTCGCGGGTGTCTTCGTAATGGTTGACGTAGACCCAGTCGGCAGGGGTGTGTTGGCGCTTGCCCTCGGCCTTGAGGTAGCGCTTGACGAACGAGAAGCGGCCGGTGCCGGGCTCGCCCATCACATACACGTTGTAGCCAGGGCGGGGCATGGCCACGCCGAATTGCAGGGCCTCGACTGCTCGCTCCTGGCCCAGGACACCTCGAAACGGCTCCAGATCGTCAGTGTGGGTAAAAGCAAACTGCTCGGGGGAAAAACGCCGGGTCAGGGCTTCAGGCGCAAGACGCAGGCGCGCAGCGACAGGATCGGGCATTGGGTTTCCTTACTTCGGCGGGGCGGATACGCAGCATTCTGGCGCTGCCCGCGCGCGCCTTGCAAGGCTCGGCGGGACTTTATGTCGCAGTCGCGATAACACAGCGCTTCAGGCAAATTTTTCGCAATCAACAACGCAACCTTTAGATCGTGCCTAAACTCCAAGCTGCGCGGGTGGGTGAAAAGCTTTCCCGCCTGGCAACCGAGTTGCCAGAAACCCTGACCCTTGGTTAAGACAAATAGAGAACAAATGCTATGAAACGGATTCTTCTGGGTACTCTGTTCACCGTGGTCTCCCTCAATGCCATGGCCGAGGCGCCTGGCGGCCCGAACTGCGGCTGGGGCAACATGCTGTTCGAAGGCCAGCGCGGTACGCCGGCCCACTTCCTGGCTTCCACCACCAACGGTACCTCCGGTAATGCCACCTTCGGCATGACCTCCGGCACCAACGGCTGCTCCACCAAGGCTTCGCTGACCTATGGCGGCAAGTCCTGGTTTGCCATGAACGGCATGATGAACGAACTGTCCGAAGACATGGCCATGGGCAAGGGCGAGGCTCTGACCACCTATGCCGTGGTACTGGGTGTAGCGCCTGAAGACCGCACCTACTTCGAGTCGGTCACCCACCAGCACTTCAACCAGATCTTCAGCAGCGCCGACGTCACGGCCGAAACCGTGCACAGCAACACCCTGGCGGTGTTGAAGAGCGACCCACGCCTGGCCAAGTACGCAACCGAGGCTTAAGTGCAGCTTGCCCCGCCCCACCTCCGGGGCGGGTTTCGCCTTTTTTTCGGCATCGTGAAGAAGTAGTTGCCCGATATGCTCAAACGCCTCGCTTACCTGGCGCTGTGTGCCTGCGCCCCTGTTCATGCTGCGCCTGCGCTGGATGAAGGCCGTATTCAGCAACTGGCCAGTACCCCCTACTGGATCGCCCTGGGCCATTACGAGACTGCCAAGCTCGGTGGCTGGCGAAGCTATGTGGACGACACCCGGTTCTTTCTCGCCGAGGATGGCGCGCACCACCCCGACCAAGAGCTGCGGGCCACGGTGCAGGCGCTGTATGCGTCGGCCAGCCTGGGCGACAAGCATGCCCAGTGCGTCTTTCCGGCACGCACCCGTTGGCTCAAGGAACAACTGGGGCTGACTGACCTGCCGCAGCCCGACTGCCAGGAATTCAAGACCTGGTACACCTCGATCGACCCGCACAGCGCCGCGCTGATCTTCCCGGCGGCCTACCTGAACAGCCCATCGTCGATGTTCGGCCATACACTGCTGCGCATCGACCAGTCCACCACCCACAGCGACGACACCACGCTGCTGAGCTACGCGATCAACTTCGGCGCCTACATCGAAGGCAGCGACAACAGCATCCTGTACGCCTGGAAGGGCCTGATGGGCGGCTATCCAGGCCTGTTTGCGCTGATGCCGTACCAAGAGAAGCTGTCCGAGTACCGCAGCCTGGAAAACCGCGACCTGTGGGAGTACAAGCTGGACCTCACCCCGCAAGAGACCGGGCGCATGGTCGAGCATGTGTGGGAGCTCAAGCAGATCCAGTTCGATTACTTCTTCTTCGACGAGAACTGCTCCTACCGCCTGCTGGAACTGCTGCAAGTAGCCCGGCCGAGCCTGGACCTGACCTCGCAGTTTCCGCTGACCGCCATCCCCACCGACACGGTCAAGGCGGTGCGCCAGTCTGGCCTGGTGGCCAGCGTCAACTACCGGCCTTCGCGCGAGCGCGAACTGCTGGCCCGCGCCGAGCCTTTGGCCCCCCACGAAAAGCAGCAGGTACTGGCGGTCAGCGCCGATACCGCGCAGTTGCAAAGCCCGGCCTTCACCGCCCTGCCGCGCGAGCGCCAGGCGCTGGTGCAGGACGCCGCCTACCGCCTGGAGCGTTACCGCGCCAACGGCCAGGAGCGCGACCCGGGCCAGGCCACGCGCAGCTTCGAGCTGCTGCGGGCGATCAACCGCAACCCGCCGCCAGCGCTGGATATCGAGCGCCCCGGGCTGCCCGAAGATGGCCATGACTCACGCACCTGGCAGCTCGGTGTCGGCACGCGGGAAGACCGCGCCTACGCCGAGTACGGCCTGCGCATGGCCTATCACGACCTCAACGACAACGCCTACGGCTTCCCGCTGGGCGCGCAGATCGAGATCTTGCAGCTCAAAGTGCGCCAGTACGAAGGCAACGACTGGCAGGTACAGCGCCTGGACCTCGCCACCATTCGCTCCCTGACGCCGCGCAACGCCCTGCTCAAGCCGTGGTCATGGCAAGTGACCGGCGGCCTGGAGCGGGTGCCGGGCAAGCATGACGACGAGGTGCTGGTAAGCCATGTGAACGGCGGTGCCGGCGGTACCTGGCAACTGGCCGATGGCTTGCTGGGCTTCGCCCTGGGCACGGTACGCGTGGAGCACCACAACGACTTCGCCGAGTTCATTTCCCCGGCGGCGGGCTTCAACGGCGGGCTGCTG
The DNA here is from genome assembly GCF_014269105.1 of Pseudomonas sp. SWRI77. Lineage (NCBI taxonomy): Bacteria > Pseudomonadati > Pseudomonadota > Gammaproteobacteria > Pseudomonadales > Pseudomonadaceae > Pseudomonas > Pseudomonas sp. SWRI77. The sequence goes on from NZ_JABWRV010000027.1 coordinate 13,210, forward strand.
TGGCGCAACGGGCTGGGCAACATGACGCTGGAGGCCAAGGGCGACTTCTTCACCAATGGCGAGGTGCGCCGCAGTGTAAGCCTGAACCAGCAATGGGAAATCAGCCGCAACCTGGGCCTGCGGCTAAGTGCGTCGCGTGAGTTCAGCCACCTGGCGACGGCGCAGAACGAGGTGATGCTGGAGCTGAAGTGGTACCACTACTGACTCTTTGACGCTGTTTTGACAGCCCACCGACAAACCGCCACCTAGACTCTCCCGCATCAACTGGAGGGTCTGGTGGCTATGTCGCGGTACTGGTTAGGCCTGTGCTTTGCCTTTTTGCTGTCTGGGTGCGCAACGACCCACGAACAGATGCTCAACCACGGTTACCCGCCCGCCTACGCCGATGGCTTCCAGGATGGCTGCAGCAGCGGCCGCCAGGCTGCCGGGCTGATGGTCGGCGACTTTCGCAAGGACGTGCCGCGCTACCTGCACAACCGCCAGTACGAAAGCGGCTGGGACGATGGTTTTCGCCAGTGTCACGCCCTGCAGAACAGCGAAGAGCAGCGTCAGTACCGCGACCGCTACTGGGACCAACGCGACCGTGACTGGGAGCAGGAGAAAGACCGCGGCGCTGCGCGGGCCTACCGCCACCCCTAGGTCGCAATCGGACATCCTTTGAAACCGGCGGCCTGCCATCATGGTCTTCAGCACAAGGAGGCCACCATGAGCCGAGCATTCGTCAACGAAGACCAGGCCGCCGCCCAGGCCGACCAGCCGGTAGAGCGGCGGGTCAGCGAGCAGCCCAACTACGTCACGGCCCTGGGCCTGGCGCAACTGCAGCAACGGGTGGCCGAACTCAACACAGTGCGCAGCCAGCTGCAGGCCCAGGGCGAGCGTGCCGACAAGCAGCGCCTGGCCGATACCGAGCGTGACCTGCGCTACTTCAGCGCCCGGGTGCAGAGTGCCCAGGTGGTGCCAGCCGCCACTTCGCGGAGCAAGGTGCAGATTGGTAGCCGGGTGAGGTTTGTCGATGAGCACGACCAGGCGCACGAGGTGCAGCTGGTTGGGGAAGATCAGGCCGATGCGGGGCGCGGGTTGATCAATTGGGGGGCGCCGCTGGGGCGGGCTTTGCTAGGCGCGGGGCCTGGGGATGAAGTGGTTTGGCGGCGGCCGGTAGGGGATCAGACGATCGAGGTGGTCGCCATCGAGGGTGAGGCGTGAGGCCGCCCCCACACCTGTAGGAGCGGCGGGCCGATGGGGCCGCAAAGCGGCCCCATCGGTTTTGGATCAGACCACGCCCTGCGCCAGCATGGCATCAGCTACTTTCACAAAGCCGGCGATGTTCGCGCCCTTGACGTAGTTGATCTTGCCGTCAGCCTCTTCACCGTAGTGAACACAGGCATGGTGAATCGACTGCATGATGTTGTGCAGCTTGCTGTCCACTTCACCGGCCGTCCACAGCAGGCGCATGGCGTTCTGCGACATCTCCAGGCCCGACACGGCCACGCCGCCAGCGTTGGACGCCTTGCCCGGAGCGTACAGGATGCCCGCCTCCAGGAAGATATCCACAGCCGCGAGGGTGGTCGGCATGTTGGCGCCTTCGGCCACGCAGAAGCAGCCATTGCGCAGCAGGGTGCGGGCGTCTTCGGTGTCCAGCTCGTTCTGCGTGGCGCACGGCAGGGCGATGTCGCACGGCAGGCTCCACGGGGTCTGGCCCTTGCGGAACTCCAGGCCGAACTCGCCCGCCAGGGTGCTGAGGCGACCACGCTTGACGTTTTTCAGCTCCATCACGGCGTCCCACTGGGCGTCGCTCAGGCCCGCTTCGGCGTACAGGGTGCCCTCGGAATCGGACAGCGAGATGACCTTGCCGCCCAGGTCCATGACCTTGCGCGCGGCATACTGGGCCACGTTGCCCGAGCCGGAAATCGCCACGCGACGGCCATCGATGCGCAGGTCGCGGCGCTTGAGCATCTCTTCAGCGAAGTAGACGCAGCCGTAGCCGGTGGCCTCTGGGCGAATCAGGCTGCCGCCATAGGTCATGCCTTTGCCGGTCAGTACCGAGGTGAACTGGTTGGCCAGGCGCTTGTACTGGCCGAACATGAAGCCAATCTCGCGGGCGCCCACGCCGATGTCACCGGCAGGCACGTCGACGTCGGCACCGATGTGGCGGTACAGCTCGCTCATGAAGGCCTGGCAGAAGCGCATCACTTCTGCATCGCTCTTGCCCTTCGGGTCGAAGTCCGAGCCACCTTTGCCGCCACCCATGGGCAGCGAGGTCAGGGAGTTCTTGAACACCTGCTCGAAGGCCAGGAACTTGAGCACGCTCAGGTTGACCGACGGGTGGAAGCGCAGGCCGCCCTTGTACGGGCCGATGGCGCTGCTCATCTGGATGCGGTAGCCGCGGTTGACCTGGACCCTGCCCTGGTCATCGACCCACGAAACGCGGAACAGCACCGCGCGCTCGGGTTCGACCATGCGCTCCAGGATACCGGCCTGCAGGTAATGGGGGTTGGCTTCGAGGAACGGCCACAGAGTGCGCAAGACTTCTTCCACTGCCTGGTGGAACTCGGGCTGGGCAGGATCGCGTTGCTTGAGGCGCGCGAGGAAATTATCGACAGATTCGACCATGGTAGACATCTCACCAAGAGGGATTGGACTTATTGGTTTTTTTTCGAATGTACCAAGAAGCAATCGCACGAGAACAGGGCGTGATGTCGTTTTTTTGAAATTATTTGGTGCGTTTTATATAAATGTATACAAAATTGATGGATTGTTGTTAGCAGGCCGGGCCTCTTCGCGGGGCAAGCCCGCTCCCACAGGATCTATGAAAGGCCCCAGATCTCTGGACATTGTGTGGGAGCGGGCTTGCCCCGCGAAGGGGGTGGCACCCATTGATGCCAGGCACAAAAATGGGGCCCCTGAGGGCCCCATTCTTGTGCATCCAAAACGGGCTTACTGGGCCAGCTTCTTGTGCCGTACACGGTGCGGCTGGGCAGCAGCATCGCCCAGGCGCTTCTTGCGGTCAGCTTCGTACTCGGTGTAGTTGCCTTCGAAGAACATCACGTTCGAGTCGTCTTCGTACGCCAGGATGTGCGTGGCCACACGGTCCAGGAACCAACGGTCGTGGGAAATCACGATCGCGGCGCCTGGGAAGTCCAGCAGGGCTTCTTCCAGCGAACGCAGGGTTTCGACGTCGAGGTCGTTGGACGGTTCGTCGAGCAGCAGGACGTTACCGCCCTCCTTCAGGGTCAGGGCCAGGTGCAGACGGCCACGCTCACCACCGGACAGGTCCTTGACGAACTTCTGCTGGTCGCCGCCCTTGAAGTTGAAGCGGCCAACGTAGGTGCGCGACGGGATCTCGTAGTTACCGATGCGGATCTGGTCGGAACCGTCGGAGATCTGCTGGAACACGGTCTTGCTGCCGTCCAGGTCTTCGCGGCTCTGGTCGACACAGGCCAGTTGCACGGTTTCGCCGATCTCGATGCTGCCCGAGTCCGGCTGCTCCTTGCCCATCAGCATGCGGAACAGGGTCGACTTACCGGCGCCGTTACCACCGATCACGCCGACGATGGCGCCTTTGGGCATGGCGAACGACAGGTTGTCGATCAGCACGCGATCGCCATAGCCTTTGGAAACGTTCTTGAACTCGATGACCTTGTCACCCAGGCGCGGGCCGGCCGGGATGTAGATCTCGTTGGTTTCGCTGCGCTTCTGGAATTCCTGCGACTGCATTTCTTCAAAGCGCTGCAGACGTGCCTTGGATTTGGACTGGCGGGCCTTGGCGCCTTTGCGCACCCACTCCAGTTCCTCTTTCATGGCCTTCTCGTGGGCGCTCTGCTGCTTGGATTCCTGCGCCAGACGGTCCGACTTGGCTTCCAGCCAGCCCGAGTAGTTGCCTTCGTACGGGATACCGGCGCCGCGGTCCAGTTCGAGGATCCAGCCGGCGACGTTGTCGAGGAAGTAACGGTCGTGGGTAATCGCTACCACGGTGCCGGGGAAGTCGTGCAGGAAGCGCTCCAGCCAGGCCACCGAGTCGGCGTCCAGGTGGTTGGTCGGTTCGTCGAGCAGCAGCATGTCGGGTGCCGACAGCAGCAGACGGCACAGGGCCACACGGCGCTTTTCACCACCGGACAGGTGTTCGATTTTCGCGTCCCAGGCCGGCAGGCGCAGGGCGTCGGCGGCAACGTCCAGCTGGCGCTCGAGGTTGTGGCCGTCGGCAGCCTGCAGGATCGACTCGAGCTTGGCCTGCTCGGCGGCCAGCTTGTCGAAGTCGGCGTCGGGTTCTGCGTAAGCCGCGTAGACCTCGTCCAGGCGAGCCTGGGCGTCCTTGATCACGCTGACCGCTTCTTCGACTACTTCACGTACGGTCTTGGCCGGGTCGAGTTGCGGTTCCTGCGGCAGGTAGCCGACGTTGATGTCGGGCATCGGACGGGCTTCGCCGTCGAATTCCTTGTCGACGCCCGCCATGATCCGCAGCAGGGTCGATTTACCCGCGCCGTTCAGGCCGAGCACGCCGATCTTGGCGCCTGGGAAGAACGACAGGGAGATGTTCTTGAGAATTTCGCGCTTCGGCGGCACGACCTTGCTCAGCCGATGCATGGTGTAGACGTATTGAGCCAAAACCAAGCCCTCTAAATAGGTAAAGACATCGACGAACGCCCCGGCAATGGGCCAGGGGGATGTGTTTACGGGGTGTCATTGAACAAAGTCGACCATTCTACGCCAACGCGCGGCGTTGCATAGGAGGGCCGGGTGGGGGGATCAACAGGGGGCCGCTTACGGCCCATTCGCGGGACAAGCCCGCCCCTACAGGTCGATTGCGGCTGTGGGAGCGGGCTTGCCCCGCGAATGAACCAGCAAACACAATTGCCCGAAAAGGCTCAGACGTGACGCTGTTTGGCCTTGCCCCGCGGCAACCGGCAACCGCCACCCTGCTCGGCCAGGCGCGCGGCCCAGGCAGACTTGACGCTGAAGCCACCCTTGCGGGCAGGCTGCTCGGCGGCCTTGGCCGGCTTGGCGGCAGGCTTGCTGACGGCCTGGGTTGCCGGCTGTTTCACCACGGGCGCGGCCGCAACCGGTGCTGCTGCCGCCTTGGCGGTCTTGCGCAGTTCGGCCAGCGACGGGGCCTTGCTTTTCGAGGCGGCTGCCGCCTCGGGTTTGACCAGCGAACGCTGGCACGACTTGCAGGATACGTCCTCGGTCACGGCAGTGCTGACAAGGGTCTGACTGCTGCGCCCACAGGCGGAATCGAGGCCATTGGAGGAAAAGTGAGTAACCAAAACCGAACATCTCCGAAGCGTTGTCATTGAAGCGGGCGGCATTCTCGCACAGGTTGCAGGGGCTTGCCGAACCACAGGGGCGCGACCACGACCGTCGGCAGGCCGAGCGCCAGCGGACAACCGGGCTGGCACTTTGCCATAATCCTAGGCATGCTAGCCGGTTTAGGGTGTCCGGCCTTATAGTGCGCCACCGCGGTCTGGCAACCAGACACCGGCACCGACCGTGCATGATCAATCCCTGCCATCGCCAGCCCAATCGCAGGACCAACGCTTGACCAATCTCACTCATCCGTCGTCGCTGCGTCCCGCTTCACTGGCCCCTGCTGCTTCCCTGCGCGGGTCGATCAAGGGTGCGCTGGCGCTGTTGGCCCTGATTCTGCTGGCCCTGCTGCTGTGGCAGCTGTTCGCCCAGTTCCGCCATACCCAGGCCGACCTGCGCAAGCAAAGCCTGGAGGCCACTGCGGAGCTTGCCGACCACCTCAGCCTGAACATGGCGCTCAAAGCCCAGCAGGCGGTGAATGTGGTGCAGCCCTACGTCAATGCACCGACGCCCGCCGCCCTGCCCAGCCTGCTTGACACCCTGCGCGCACGCTTGCCCGCCCTGCGTGACCTGGCCTGGCTGGACACCAGCGGGCAGATCCGCGCCGACAGCCTGGCCGGCAGCCCAGACCGCCCATTGATTGGCGAGCTGCTGAGGTTGAACCAGGGGCGCCCCTACTTCTTCACCAACTCGGCAGACAACCGCACACTCTACCTGTTGCTGCGCCAGTCCACCGAACAGGACCGCGGCTATTGGCTGCTGCGCCTGTCCGAGGCGTATTACCGTACCCTCACCGTGCACCTGGACAACCCGGGCCACCCGCTGTGGCTGCTGGAAAACAGCCGCAGCGGCGCGGTGCTGGAGCGCCATGCCACCGCGCGGACCAGCCCCGCGCCGCTGCAGAGCGTGATGCTGGCGTTCATCGACAACAGCACCTGGCAGCTGCGCGGCCTGTTCGACGCCGAGCTGGCCCAGCAGAAGTTGCTACCGGCACTGATCGGCAAGTGCATGCTGGTGCTGTTTTGTGCCCTGCTACCGGTGCTGGCATTGATCAACATGCGCCGCCGCCAACGCGCGCTGCAGGAAGACCGCCGGCGTTATCAGGAAATCTTCGAAGGCACCGGCGTTGCCCTGTGCGTGCTCGACCTCTCCAGCCTGCCCGGCCAGCTCGACCGCTACCACCTGCGCAACCACGCGGCCCTCAAGCACAGCCTGGCCCTGGACCCGAACCTGCGCCGCTCGCTGCTGCAGGAGTTGAAGATTACCGAGATCAACCAGGTGGCGCGCCAGTTGCTCAACGTCGAATGCCACGAGGGTGCCTGGCAGCGCCTGATCGACGGCAGCGGCGATGGCCGTGACAGCATCGGCATGCAACTGATCGATGCACTGATCGAACAACGCTCGCTGCTGGAGCTGGAAGTGCGCCTGCCGGCGCCGCTGGGCGGCGAACTGCACCTGTGGCTGATGGCCCGCCTGCCGCTGCAGCGCCGCGACTACCAGGCGGTGATCCTCAGCATCAGCGACATCACCAGCCGCAAGCAGGTGGAGCTGTCGCTGCTCGAACGCGAGAGCTTCTGGTCGGACGTGGTGCGTACCGTGCCCGACCAGCTCTACGTGCAGGACGTGCCCAGCCAGCGCATGATCTTCAGCAACCGCCACCTCGGCCAGACCCTGGGCTACAGCCGCACCGAGCTGGCGCAGATGGGCGACCGGTTCTGGGAATTGCTGTTGCACCCCGAAGACGCCGCGCACTTCCAGGCGCTGCGCCAGCATCAGCGTGAAACCGGCCACAGCGAACCACTGCACTGCCAGTTGCGCTTCCGTCACCACGACGGCAGCTGGCGTTGCTACGACATTCGCGAACAGGTGCTGACCCGCGACCCCGATGGCCTGGTGACGCGCATCATCGGCGTGGGCAAGGACGTCACCGTGCAGATCGAGGCCAGCCAGTCGCTGCGCGACAGCGAACAGCGCTACCGCATGCTGGCCGAAAGCATCAGCGATGTGATTTTCTCTACCGACAGCCAGCTGCAGCTGAACTACGTCAGCCCCTCGGTAAAGGCGGTACTGGGCTATCAGGCCGAGTGGATCTTCGACAACGGCTGGCAATCGATCATTGCCAACCCGGCGCAGCTGACCGGTATCTACAGCCTGATGGAGCGCGTCAGCAATGCCATGGGCGACCGCGAGCAACTGGCCCAGCTACGTAGCCAACTGCCGACTCAACTGTTCCTGTTCGACTGCCTGCGTGCCGATGGCCGCAAGATCCCGATCGAACTGCGCCTGGTGCTGGTGTGGGACGATCAGCAGCACTTCGAAGGCGTGCTCGGGGTAGGCCGCGACATCAGCCAGCAACGCCGCGCCGAAAAAGACCTGCGCATGGCCGCAACGGTATTCGAGCACTCCACCTCGGCCATCCTCATCACCGACCCGGCCGGCTACATCGTCCAGGCCAACGAGGCGTTCAGCCGGGTCAGCGGCTATGCGGTCAGCGACGTGCTCGACCAACTGCCCGGCATGCTCACCGTCGAGCAACAGCAGGAAGGCCACCTGCGCTACGTGGTCAAGCAACTGCACCAGCGCGGCAGCTGGGAAGGCGAAGTGTGGCTCAAGCGCCGTGACGGCGACCATTACCCGGCCTGGGTCGGCATCACTGCGGTGCTCGATGACGAAGGCGACCTGGCCAGCTACGTGTGCTTCTTCACCGACATCAGCGAGCGCAAGGCCAGCGAACAGCGCATCCACCGCCTGGCCTACTATGACGCCCTCACCCACCTGCCCAACCGCACCCTGTTCCAGGACCGCCTGCACACGGCCCTGCAGCAGGCCGACCGGCAAAAGGCGTGGGTGGTGCTGATGTTCCTCGACCTGGACCGCTTCAAGCCGATCAACGACTCCCTCGGCCATGCCGCGGGCGATCGCATGCTCAAGGACATGGCCCTGCGCCTGCTGGCCTGCGTGGATGACGACGACACCGTGGCGCGCATGGGTGGCGATGAGTTCACCCTGCTGCTGCAACCGCGCGCAACCCGTGAAATGGCCCTTAACCGCGCCATCCATGTGGCCGAGAACATCCTCGCCAGCCTGGTACGGCCCTTCGTGCTGGAAAACCGCGAGTTCTTTGTCACCGCCAGTATCGGCATCGCCCTCAGCCCGCAGGATGGCAGCGAGCTGAGCCAGTTGATGAAAAACGCCGACACCGCGATGTACCACGCCAAGGAACGCGGCAAGAACAACTTCCAGTTCTACCAGGCGGAAATGAACGCCAGCGCCCTGGAGCGCCTGGAGCTGGAGAGCGACCTGCGCCATGCCATGGAGCAGAACGAGTTCATCCTCTATTACCAGCCGCAGTTCAGCGGCGACGGCAAGCGCCTGACCGGCGCCGAAGCCTTGCTGCGCTGGCGCCACCCGACCCGTGGCCTGGTGCCACCGGGTGATTTTATCCCGGTGATCGAAGAGCTGGGCCTGGTGGTGGATGTCGGCGACTGGGTGCTGCGCGAAGCCAGCCGCCAACTCAAGGCCTGGCACAAGGCCAAGGTGCGGGTGCCTAAGGTGTCGGTGAACATCTCGGCGCGGCAGTTCTCCGACGGCCAACTGGGCACGCGCATCGCCACCATCCTGGAAGAAACCGGGCTGCCACCGGCGTGCCTGGAGCTGGAGCTGACCGAAAGCATCCTGATGCGCGAGGTCAACGAGGCCTTGCAGATTCTGGCCAGCCTGAAGAACCTTGGCCTGAGCATTGCGGTCGACGACTTTGGCACGGGTTACTCGTCGCTCAACTACCTCAAGCAGTTCCCGATCGACGTGTTGAAGATCGACCGCACCTTCGTCGACGGCCTGCCCGAGGGCGAGCAGGATGCGCAGATTGCCCGGGCGATCATCGCCATGGCGCACAGCCTGAACCTGGCGGTGATCGCCGAGGGCGTCGAAACCCATGAGCAGCTGGAGTTCTTGCGCGAGCATGGTTGCGACGAGGTGCAGGGCTACCTGTTCGGGCGGCCGATGCCGGCGCATCAGTTCGAGGCGCAGTTCAGCAACGAGACCCTGTTCATGTTCCAGTAACACCCCCTTTGCACGACCCCGGGTAGGAGCGGCCTTGCGTCGCGAAAGGGCTGCGCAGCGGCCCCTCGATTTCAGCGTCACCGCACATATCCGAGGGCTGCTGCGCAGCCCTTTCGCGACGCAAGGCCGCTCCTACACCACCCACCTCCAACCGCAAAAAAAACGGACTTGAGAGTCAACTCCAGCCCAGTCAGGGCGCGGCTTGCAACATGAGTCCCATTGGTCCGCGACTTGACGTCACTTCATATGCCAGGCGCGAAGCAATCGGTTAGAATGCCCCCCCAATTCAGCCCGATCCTTGAGGACCGCCATGTTCAGCCGTGATTTGACCATTGCCAAGTACGACGCCGAGCTCTTCGAAGCCATGCAGCAAGAAGCTCTGCGCCAGGAAGAGCATATCGAGCTGATCGCTTCGGAAAACTACACCAGCCCGGCTGTCATGGAAGCCCAGGGTTCGGTACTGACCAACAAGTACGCCGAAGGCTACCCAGGCAAGCGCTACTACGGTGGTTGCGAGTACGTCGACGTGGTCGAGCAACTGGCCATCGACCGCGCCAAAGAGCTGTTCGGCGCCGACTACGCCAACGTTCAGCCGCACGCTGGCTCCCAAGCCAACGCCGCGGTCTACCTGGCCCTGCTGTCGGCCGGTGACACCATCCTGGGCATGAGCCTGGCCCACGGCGGCCACCTGACCCACGGCGCCAGCGTCAGCTCCTCGGGCAAGCTGTACAACGCCATCCAGTACGGCATCGACGGCAACGGCCTGATCGACTACGACGAAGTCGAGCGCCTGGCTGTCGAACACAAGCCGAAGATGATCGTTGCCGGCTTCTCGGCCTACTCGCAAGTGCTGGACTTCCCACGCTTCCGCGAAATCGCCGACAAGGTCGGTGCCTACCTGTTCGTCGACATGGCCCACGTTGCCGGCCTGGTTGCCGCTGGCGTGTACCCCAACCCAGTGCCGTTCGCCGACGTGGTCACCACCACCACCCACAAGACCCTGCGCGGTCCACGTGGCGGCCTGATCCTGGCCCGTGCCAACGCCGACATCGAGAAGAAGCTGAACTCCGCCGTCTTCCCTGGCGCCCAGGGCGGCCCGCTGGAGCACGTGATCGCCGCCAAGGCCATCTGCTTCAAAGAAGCCCTGCAGCCTGAGTTCAAGGCGTACCAGCAGCAAGTGGTGAAAAACGCCCAGGCCATGGCCAGCGTGTTCATCGAGCGTGGTTTCGACGTCGTTTCCGGCGGCACCCAGAACCACCTGTTCCTGCTGTCGCTGATCAAGCAGGAAATCTCCGGTAAGGACGCCGACGCCGCACTGGGCAAAGCCTTCATCACCGTGAACAAGAACTCGGTACCGAACGACCCACGTTCCCCGTTCGTCACTTCGGGCCTGCGTTTCGGCACCCCGGCTGTGACCACCCGTGGCTTCAAGGAAGCCGAGTGCAAGGAACTGGCCGGCTGGATCTGCGACATCCTGGCTGACCTGAACAACGAAGCGGTGATCGACGCCGTGCGTGAGAAGGTCAAGGCCATCTGCAAGAAGCTGCCGGTTTACGGCAACTGATTGGCGTTAGCCTGATGTGAAAAGCCCGGCCTTGTGCCGGGCTTTTTCGTTTTGCACAGCTTCGCGGAACCTGTTCCAGCTGGGTAGCCACCCCAAGACGACCTAGCCTGCGGCCTCCCCCACGCCAAACCGGAGGCCTTCCATGGCGGATCATCTAGCGCGTTCTTTCACGGCTACCCTGCAGATAGCCGAATCACCGGTGAACAGCCTGGACTGCCTGACCACAGGGCCAGTGATCCTGGTCACACCACGCTATGCACCAGGCCATGCATTTGACGGAGCCCGGGCGCTAGGCATGCTCAACGGCACGGAAGAAGACTGGCAGCACGGCAAGGAGTCAGGGCTGATCACGTTCGACAAGGGCGCCACGCCCTGTGCGCTACTGCTGTACTTTCGCCACAGCGATGCCGGTTACAGGCTGTATGTGCGCAGCGGCCCTCATCTGGGTAAAAGCGTGTTCACGAACGTCGATGGGCAGGTGACCCTCAGAACCACAACGTCGAAGGAGCCCAGCGTGTGGAGCCTGATCGATGTGCAAACCGGCAACGCCTTCGACCTGACTCTGCTCGAAGATGGCCGCCGCGAAATCCAGTTGATCAGCAGCGATGGCCACCCTCTGGAAATTCACAACCTATACCCTGTCGGCGGCTTTCTTGCGTGTTATGCCGAGGCCCAGCCATGCACCCTGAGCCTGTTGATCGAACAACGCGGGGTGGACTGGCTCGACACTTGATATCGCCTGCACGCGCCCCACGTATTACCCTGTGCCGCTTCGACCACCGAGCGCGCACAGGACCCTGCCTTGACCAGAGAGCAACTCGAAACCCACCAGATCCCGCTCTACTTTGCTGCCGTGCTGGTTGCCGCGGCCTTCGGCCTGCTGGCCCCTGACGCCGCTCACCCCCTGCAAGCCCTGATCACCCCTGCCATTGCCGTGCTGATGTACGCGATGTTTCTGCAGATCCCCTTTCTCGACCTGCGCCAGGGCCTTGGCAACCGCCGCTTCATCAGTGCGCTGCTGGTGGCCAACTTCATCCTTGTGCCACTGCTGGTATGGGCGATCACCCGCGGCCTGGTCGCGCACCCGGCCATCCTGATCGGTGCCCTGTTGGTGTTGCTGACACCGTGCATCGACTACGTGGTGGTGTTCACCCATATCGGCAAAGGCGACTCACGCCAGACACTCGCCGCAACGCCCGTGCTGTTGCTGGTGCAACTGCTGCTGTTGCCGGTGTACCTGGGGTTGATGTTGGGTGACGGCGGCGAGGTGGCGATTGCCATCACCCCATTCGTGGAAGCGTTTGCCCTGTTGATCGTGTTGCCGCTGCTGCTCGCCGTGCTGACCAGCGCCAGCGCCCGTCGCTCACGTGTGGCAGCGACATGGAACGACGCCTGGGCGTGGCTGCCGGTACCGGCGATGGCACTGGTGCTGATGGTGGTGATCGGCTCGCAGATCGCTGCCGTGCTGCATGACTTGGCGCGCTTGCTGCCGGTGATCCCGGTGTACATCGGCTTCATGCTGCTGGCGCCGCTGATCGGCTGTGCCACGGCGCGGCTGATGCGTTTGCCGGTGGCCGAGGTGAGGTCGGTGACCTTCAGTGCGGCCACCCGCAACTCGCTGGTGGTGCTGCCGCTGGCGCTGGCGTTGCCAGAAGACTTGCGCGGGTTGGCGGCGGCGGCGGTGATTACCCAGACGCTGGTGGAGTTGGTGGGGGAGTTGATTTACGTGCGCGTCGTGCCGGCGCTCGTGCGCTGATTGCTCAAACGCTACGCCAGTCAGTCAGGGCCCTTGGGCCGCTGCGCCCTGCGACCCTGTCAGAGCCCTACACCCCGTTCATAGCGCATTCATTTCAGCAATATCGCGCAGCACCTGGTCTGCAGAGTGGTCGAACATCGCCTGCTCCTGCGCATCCAGCGGCAACTCGATGACCCGCGCAATCCCCTCCCCAGCCAGTACACAAGGCACACCCATGGCAATACCTGTGCGCCCGTACTCGCCCTCCAGCACCGCGACCGCTGGCAAAATGCGGTTTCGCCCATTGGCGATCGCATCCACCATCTGCGCAATGGCCACGCCCGGCGCGTCGCAGGCACTGCCCAGCTTCTTCAGCCCCAGAATCTCGCCGCCACCCTGGCGGGTGCGCTGCACGATGCGCTCTATCTGCTCACTGGACAGGAAGTGCGCCAATGGCACCGACCCGACCGCGCAGTAGCGCATCAGCGGCACCATGCTGTCGCCATGCCCGCCCAGCACCAGGGCCGTGATGTCCCGAGCGGAAAACCCCGTTTCCTCGGCAATGAAACACTTCATGCGCGCGGTATCCAACACCCCCGCCTGCCCGAACACCTTGTTGCGGCCCAGCCCGCTGCGCGACCAGGCACGATAGGTCAGCACATCGACGGGGTTCGACACCACCAACACCGTCGCCGCCGGCGCATGTTGTTTGATGTCCAGCAGGATGCCGTCGAGAATGGGCAGGTTGATACTCAATACATCCTGGCGCGACTGGCCAGGCTTGCGCGGCACCCCTGCCGTAATCACCACCAGCTCAGACCCCGCCAGCATTTCGGCCTTGGCCCCGCCCTGAACCCGGGTATCGGAACCCGACTCGACCGCCGCCTGCCAGATATCCAGCGCCTTGCCCTGTGCCAACTCACCCTGCACATCGATCAACATCAACTCACGGCACAACTCATCCCGGGCGATGACCTGAGCCGCCGCCTCGCCGACCAAGCCGGCACCCACAATGGATAATTTGTTCACCTGACACCTCCCAGCGGCGCGCGCCACCAGGAACACGCCTGCGTATACACAGAAGTATTGCCTGCCAGGGCTAAAAGGCTACCCCGAGGTTGATACCCGTCGGCTGAGCGGTTTGAGCCGCGCCAGGATGCAGTTCAGCCGATTCCTGCATCGGCTGTTTCCAAAGTCGCCCTCTCCCCACTACAATTGCAACTCATTCCTATCTGCAACTCATTCATGGGAAGAGGAAAGTGCCCACTGACGCCCCGTTGCAACCACTGGATAGCCTGTATCGCGACCACCACGGCTGGCTGCAAGGCTGGCTGCGTCTGCGCCTTGGTGATCGTGAGCGGGCTGCGGATATCGCGCAAGACACGTTCCTGCGCCTGCTGGTGACACGGCGCCTGCCGGCGCAGAGCGATGGGCGCCGGTTTCTGGCGCAGATCGCCCGCAACCTGGTCATCGACCAATGGCGCCGCCAACGTATCAAGCAAGCTTACCTGGAGAGCCTCGCCGCCCTGCCCGAGCCAGAAACCCCGTCGCTGGAAACCCGTGCCATCGTGATCGAAACCCTGATGCAGATCGACGCCATGCTCGACAGCATGCCCGCGAAGGTGCGCGAGGCGTTTCTGCTGTCGCAGTTCGAAGGGCTGAGCTATAGCCAGATCGCCGAGCGCCTCGAGGTCAGCGTCAGCTCGGTGCAAAAGTACATGCTGCGCGCCATCACCGCCTGCTACCAGGTGCTGTACGCCGAATGAAAACCACCAGCGAAGCGCCCGTCGCCTCTGCCATCGTCGAGCAGGCCAGCCATTGGCTGATGCTGCAATGGGGTGGCGAGCTGGACAAGGAACAACAGCGTCGCTTCGCTGAATGGCGTACCGCAGACCCGGAACATGATCGTGCGTGGCAGCGCCTGGAGCACCTGCAAAACACCCTGAGCGGTGTGCCCACAGATACTGCGCTGGCGGTGCTGCGTGAGCTGCCCGATGCGCGCCGCCGGCAGACGCTGAAACTGCTCGGCGCGCTGCTGTTGGCCGGTGGCAGCAGCTACCTTGCCCAATCGCAACTACCCTGGCGCGAGGCCACCGCCGACCTGCGCAGCGGTACGGGCGAACGCCTGCAGCGCACGCTGGCCGATGGCAGCCGGCTTAGCCTGAACAGCGGTAGCGCGGTGGATATCCTGTTCAGCGCGAGCGAGCGACGCATTCGCCTGCTCGCGGGGGAGTTGCTGCTCGACAGCGGCCATGACCCAGCGCAACGCCCTTTGATCGTGGACACCGCCGCCGGGGAAATCCAGGCGCTGGGCACGCGCTTTTGCGTGTACCAACGTGATGATAGAAGCCAGGTCGATCTGTTCGAGGGCGCGCTGGAACTGCGCCCGCGTCAGGCCCGCGCCACGCGCCTGCAAGCCGGACAAGGTTGCTGGTTTACCGCGACCCGGTTCGGTGACATCGCGCCCGCGAACCTCAACGCCATCGCCTGGCACGATGGCAGGCTTATCGCCGAACGCATGCCGCTGGGGCAGTTCGTTGCAGAACTGGCTCGCCATCGCCGCGGCATGCTGCGCTGTGACCCGACCATCGCCGGCCTGCCGCTAACGGGCGTTTTTCCCTTGGTAGACACAGACCGCGTACTGACTGCACTTGAGCAGTCCCTGCCGGTAAAGGTGCACAGGCTGACGAGCCTCTGGACCACGATCAGTCCTGCGTAGCGGCATTGCACGCACCGATAAAAAATGCTGCTGCCCCTTGTCGGTTTTGCCGACTTGTCCGGGATACCTCTTGAATCCAACCAAGAAGCATTCTCAAGAGGAACGTCAAGAGTGCCGTATCTGCCCACAACCACCTGTTCTCGACTGAGCCTTGCGGTGCGCCGCAGCCTGTTTGCCGGCTTGCTCTGCACCAGCCCACTGCTGCTTGCGCTGCCCGCAGTACCGGCTGACGCCAGCGAGCAAACACACAGCTATGCCATCCCCGCTGGCGGCCTGGACCAGGCGCTGAACCGCTTTGCGAGCGAGGCCGGTATCTTGCTTTCTGCCGATGCCCAGCTCACCGCTGGCAAGCGCAGCGCTGGCCTGAACGGCAGCTATTCCGTTGCAGATGGCCTGGCCCAGTTGCTGGCCGGTACCGGCCTTCGCGCATTCAATAGCGGTGGCAACTACACGGTGGAGGTCGCAGCGGGCAGCGGTGGCGCCCTGGAGCTGGAGGCGACCAACGTCATCAGCAACCAGCTGGGCACCGTCACCGAAGGCACCGGCTCTTACACGCCCGGCACCATCGCCACGGCCACCCGCCTGGTACTCAAACCCAGGGAAACCCCGCAGTCGATCAGCGTGGTCACGCGCCAGCACATGGATGACTTTGCCCTCAACAGTGTCGACGCGGTGATGCGCCACACCCCCGGCATCACCGTGTCGGCCTACGACACGGACCGGACCAACTACTATTCCCGCGGTTTCTCGATCAACAACTTCCAGTACGACGGCATCCCCTCCGCCGTGCGCAACGTTGCCTACTCAGCCGGCAACACCCTGAGCGACATGGCCATCTACGACCGCATCGAAGTGCTCAAGGGCGCCTCCGGCCTGCTCAGCGGCGCCGGCTCGCTGGGCGGTACCATCAACCTGGTACGCAAAAAGCCCACCGCCGACTTCCAGGGCCACGCCACCCTGGGCGCGGGCTCGTGGGACAACTACCGCAGCGAACTGGATGTCAGCGGCCCGCTGACCGAAACCGGCAACGTCCGCGGCCGGGCCGTGGTTGCCTACCAGGACAAGCACTCGTTCATCGACCGCTATTCGAGCCAGAATTCGGTGTTCTACGGCATCGTCGAGTTCGACCTGTCGCCCGATACGCTGCTGACCGTAGGCGCCGACTACCAGGACAACGACCCCAAGGGTTCCACCTGGTCCGGCAGCTTCCCGCTGCTCAATTCCAAAGGCGAGCGCAACGACGCCAAGCGCTCGTTCAGCAACGCAACCGACTGGAGCAGCTGGCAGCAGTACACCCGCACGGTCTTCGCTACGCTGGAGCACGACATGGGCGACGGTTGGGTGACCAAGCTGCAACTGGACCACAAGTACAACGGCTATGACGCGCAGATGGGCGCCATCCAGTTCGACCAGCCGCAGCCCGACGGCAGCGCCGAAATCAACGCGCAACGCTACAAGGGCGACACCACCAGCGACTCCGCCGACCTGTATGTCAGCGGCCCGTTCAACCTGCTCGGCCGCGAGCACGACCTGGTGCTCGGCGGCTCCATCAGCAAGGCCCACTGGGATGGCAAGGGTTACTGGGACGAAACCTTCTCGGTACCCAACCGCGTGGACTACAACAACTGGCACGGCAACCTGCCCAAGCCCGACTGGGGGCCGGTGTCGCAGCGCACCGACGACGTGATCCGCCAGACCGGCGTCTACCTCACCACCCGCCTGAACGTCACCGACGACCTGAAAGTGCTGCTGGGCGGCCGCGTGGTCAACTACAGCCTGACCGGCCTGACCCCGACCTACACCGAGTCCGGACGCTTCATACCCTATGCTGGCGCCATCTACGACCTGAATGAAAACTTCTCGGTCTACGCCAGCTACACCGACGTGTTCATGCCGCAGGAAAACTACAACCGCGACCGCGACAACAAACTGATCGAGCCGGATGAAGGCGAGAACTACGAAATCGGGGTCAAGGGCGAGTTCTTCGACGGCCGCCTGAACGCCAGCCTGGCCTACTTCGAGGTCAAGGAAACCAACCGCTCGGTGCCGGACGACGCCTACAACAACCTGACCCCTACCCCATCCAACTACGCGTTCAAGGGCAGCAAGGCGACCACCAAGGGCTACGAGCTGGAAGTGTCCGGCGAACTGGCCCCAGGCTGGCAGGTGCAAGGCGGCTACACCCACAAGGTGGTGCGCGACAGCAACGACGTGAAGCTGTCGACCTTCGAGCCCGAAGACCAGTTCAGCCTCTACACCACCTACAAGCTCACCGGTGACCTGGACAAGATCACCCTTGGCGGTGGCGCACGCTGGCAGAACAAGGCCTGGCAGCAGATCTGGAACAGCCCCAAAGGCGTGAACGAGGACATCACCCAGGAATCGTACTGGGTGGTGGACCTGATGACCCGCTACCAGATCACCCAGAACTTGTCGGCGACGCTTAACGTCAACAACCTCTTCGACAAGTACTACTACACCAACGTCGGCTTCTATAACTCGGCCATTTACGGCGAACCGCGCAACGTAATGGTTACGACCCGCTGGGACTTCTAAAGCCCGTGCCAGCCTGGAATACCCGAATACCCAGGCTGGCCTTTGTGGGCACAACTGCCTTGCTCAAACTTCCAAAACAGCCATGCCCCCCGTGGGAGCGGGCTTGCCCCGCGAACACGGGCGAAGCCCGTGCCATCCACCACAGTGCCTGCTTCGCGGGTAAACCCGCTCGCACCGGGCCAGCTAATCGCCCGGATCCTGCCCATTCAGCTCCATCACCTTCCCACACTGCTCACTGGCCAACCGGCTGATAATCCGAATCGCCTGATGGATACCAGCCGTGTTACGAAAGCTCAGCTGCGGGTTGTGTTCGCACTCCAGCATCTCGTCATGCTGGACCAAGGCTTCGCCTAGCAGCTCGAGGGTCCAGGCGTAACTTTGGATGGTGGCGAGGCGTTCGTGGTCAGTCATGGGGGGCCTCCTGGGGGTTGGAGGTGGCGCAGGAATGGCTGTCGATGGGATAGAAACGGTGGGGGTTGCGGGCCGGCGCGGGGCGGCGGCGGAGAACGAATGCGTGGATCCTTGATGGATTTAAGGTGAGCATGCATGAGACTCCAAGTTTTAATTGGAGCTGCCACGATCCTTCCTACGGGATTGGGTGGCAGCTGTGCATGGGGTAGGAATACCGGGAAACTTGGAAACCCGGCCAGGCCGAAGCCTGCCCACACACAGCCGCCATGACACAGCACGGCAGGCACAAAAAAAGCGCCAGCTGTGGTGCAGGGGCGCCTAGTGCATGCGCCAAGTTTACCAACGGGTTCCTACGCCCGGTCACGGAATTTGCCGCGACTTAGGGAATTTATCGTCTCGTTTCGGGTAGGGCAAGGTTCTTGGTTGTGGGAAACGTCCCATTGTTTTGTACGAATGCACAGGGAAACAAAACCGTAGCGTGCAAGGCAGGGAGGATGATGGACCATGGCTATTCACGCTCAACATTTCACCCTGACAGCCGTTAAAGCTCGTTGAGTCATACACAACGATGAGAACGGTTATGAAGCGAGTCGAACGGGATTTCATTACGCTATTCAACTGTTTGTGGTACCGCGATTTTCCGGTTACCGAGGCAAACGATCTAGCGGGGCGCGCCGACTGGACAATTCACCTTGGATTGGTAGTGCGTCAGTGCGCAACGCTTCTTGGCGCAAGGGCGTTGTTTGAACAAGGTGGACGCACCGACGCTGTGCTGCGGTATCCAGAAGGCGACACACTTTCGTTCGTCGAGTGGGAATGGAAACGGGCACATACGGATATCAATGAGATTTCCAAGCTGCTTGAGCGCGCCGGCAAAGCAGTGTTCCAGACCTTCATCGGCTATAGCAGAACAGAAGACATCGCGCTCACGCTGGAGCGAATCCACACACAGTGGCAGGACGCGGACAAGCCGCTGATGGTGTTCCTGATTACGTACGAGCTGTCTGGTCGTAGCCGTCATTTCATGGAGCTGCAGACGTACATGTTTGCAAGGGGAAAATACAAGAAAGTACGTGCTCAGCCGGCGTTACCTTGGAAGGTGAATCGGGCGAAGGCTAACAGTGCATCTGATGAGGCGTGATTACTGCTGCTTACCCTAGTGCGGTGTTTTCAGAAGTACCAATGAAAATTGCTCAAGGCCCGTGCCGCACGAGCGACTGAGGCCAGGATGTCCTCGGCTTTTTTATGGTTCTTCACGGAATGTTGGAGAAGTGAGGCTGCTATGTGCTTGTCGGGAGATAGGGTGATGGCGGCTAGGTGCCTGTCTTTGGCTTGGAGGTAGGGCGGAGATCGAGCGCCGCCCGCGCGGCGCATCGCGAGCAAGCTCGCTCCTACATCCGTTTCGGGCCAGTTATTCCTGAGGCATTGGCGCGCGGCCCCTTAGCGTCCGCCTCAATATTGTGTCGTACAAACAAGGCGGTCGCGCGCGCTGGCACAGGCGATACTGGCCCGAAACAGATGTGGAGCGAGCTTGCTCGCGATGCGCCGCGCGGGCGGCGCCGGATCTGATAGGCGCTGAAAATGCCAAGCCAGGCACCTGGTTGCCCCGAATACAATTTCCAGGCATCCCCCCCTTAAAAAAGCCGAGGACATCCTGGCCTCAGTCGCTCGTGCGGCACGGGAATTGAGCAATTTTCATTGATACTTCTGAAACACCGCACTAGAACTCCACCTTACCCCGCCCCGCCTTGACAGTACTGCGCCTGGCTTTTCCTTCGAGGCGGCGGGTCTTCGAGCCGAGGGTCGGTTTGGTGGGGCGGCGTTTCTTCTCGGTTTTGCCGGCAGCGATGATCAACTCGGCAAGACGCGCCAGTGCGTCAGCGCGGTTCTGCTCCTGGGTGCGGTACTGTTGGGCCTTGATGATCAATACGCCGTCACCGGTGATGCGACTGTCACGCAGCGCCAGCAGCCGCTCCTTGTAAAATTCGGGCAGCGACGAGGCGGGAATGTCGAAGCGCAGGTGCACGGCGCTGGACACCTTGTTGACATTCTGCCCGCCTGCGCCTTGCGCGCGGATGTATGTCAGTTCGATGTCGGCATCTGGCAGATGCACGTTATTCGAGATGGTCAGCATGGCATGGCCTTTGTCATTGCCTTCCATTATCACAGCCTTCGCCGCTGGCCTACAGAACAAAAGACGTTTGACCTCAACCACAGTGGTCGAGATGAATCGCCCCCGATTTCTCAGACGCGTCCAAGCCTCAAATTCGAGCCTTGGTAAACGTCCGCTTCTGGCCGTAGGCAGAGTCTGGCTAGGGCCTACCATGGATCGGTCGGCACCTCTGAATATGGCTAGCCATTCGTACTCATATCAGGAGGTGCTGGCTCATATTTCCCTAAGTATAAAGGGTCAAGACGAAGTAACTGGAGTCACCACCCCATCAACCATTCGCAAACGCCCGCTGTTGACCAGAACAACAATTCTTTCGTCAATAACCCCAGCAATCTTCGCGGTTGCCCGTCCAAAGCCCAGAAGCGCCAGCGCTCCTGAGATAATGTCTTCCCGACTCATCGAGAATCCTAAGGTGACCGTTTCTACAAGTGCCTGATCAAGCTCTTCCGGGGCGACCCATTCCACCTTACGTTCCGAAGATTCAAAATGGGCCCGGCTACGGATATGGATAGCATTGTTCTCAGCTGAATACATGAAGCCACCTCGTCCGTGGAACAACCTGTGCTGCACGCCAAGACGAATAGCCTGCTCGACCGCGTTAGTAATCCTCGAACCAGCCCTTGTCACACCGAACGCCTCCATGAGCCGGCGAGTGACTTCGGTTGTGTGCACCGGAGCTTCGACCTCCACCACAGTACGAATCATCTGCATTAGGTGCTCTGGCTTTTCCTGATGCAGCTCATTCAGCGTGGCTACGGGTGCCAGGCGAGCTTTCACGTACTGCCTGCTTGCACTCGGCATAGCTTCAACGGCCGGCGCGTCCCGGAAAATTTCATGCTTCGGTTCTTGCGCCACCTGGGGAACCGCAAGCCGCCCCTCCGCGATCCTGGCACGAGCCGCTTCGATCGCTGCAACGACGCGTGTGATTTCCTGCTGAGGATTGCGGAACCAGTCCGTGCTCCAGATCCGATGGAAGTTCCAGCCCAGCCCCTCCAGAACGCTTTGGCGTAGGCGATCACGATCACGCGCCGATCGTGAACTGTGATAGGCAGCGCCATCGCATTCGATCGCCAGGACATAGCGCCCCAAGTACTCGGGATCCTTAACAGCAATATCAATGAAGTAACCTGCAGTTCCTACCTGCGGCTCTACCACGTAGTTTCGGTCTCGCAGCGCCTCGATCACTTCAAGCTCGAATGGCGAGTCCGCTGCTTTACCGGTCTCGTATGCGACTTCCAATTCGCCTGTCTCGGCATACTTGAGGAAATTCCTCAGTGCCCTGACGCCCAGGGGAGCGTTGGAGTCGAGTTCAAGCTCTTCGGCCTTGAAGTTGCAAAACACGCGCATTGCAAGCTTGGCCCGGGTGATCAGAACGTTGAGGCGGCGGTGGCCGCCCTCCCTGTTTACTGGGCCGAATTCCTTGGCGATACGGCCTGACTCGTTACGCCCATACCCGATGCTGATGAATATCTTGTCACGTTCATCACCCTGAATGTTTTCCAGGTTCTTGACGAAGAATGGCTCACTCCCCTGGGCGGTAAAGAACGCTTCCGCTTCCGGCGCCTGACGACGCAGCAACTCGATTTCTACCTGGATCAGATCACGCTGCGCCACGCTGAAAGCTGCCACTCCCAGCGACAACTCTGGCGATCGGATCGCATGTTCCATGACAGCTTGTGCAACAGCCTTGGCTTCCCCCTTGTTCGTGCGCGTTCGGCCCCGGTCGTAGACGGCCTCAGGCAAGTAGTCGAAGCTGATACCTGTGGCATCAGGATGCTGACCCGCAGATGGGAAGACCACCAGTTTGCTGTCGTAAAACTCGACGTTAGAAACCGCAATCAACGACTCGTGTCGGCTCCTATAGTGCCAGCGCAAATAGCGCTCCTGGCTACCAGCGGCCTTAAACATGCTCAGAATACTTTCAATGTCGGCGGTAGCACCCTCTTCGTCGTCCATCTCGACATCACGACTGAAGAAGTCGGTAGGCGGCATCTGGCGGGTGTCACCCACAACCACAACCTGCTTGCCGCGCATGATGGCGCCAAATGCATCGACGGCTTTCACCTGTGAAGCTTCGTCGAACACCACTACGTCGAACTCGACTTTGCCTGGTGGGAGGAAGTTGGCAATCGACATGGGGCTCATCATGAACACAGGTTTTATTTGCTGGATCGCCCGTCCTGCCTTCTCGATCATTTGCCGGATCGGCATATGGCGGCGCTTCTTGTTCAGCTCGGCTCGCAGTATCGCCATCTCACCCGGCTGGTTGATATTGGGCATTCCCTCCCACGTCTGTTTGGCCAGAGACGTCTGTGCGTGATTGAGGGAGGCAAGATCGAGCGACTTGAAACGCGCGATCTGGTGCTCATGCTTGATCCGGTCAAACTGCTGAAGTGCCGGGCTGTGGGCGTACACCGATTGCACCAGGCCTGTGTACCAAGAAAGATCCAGAATGGCAGTCAGGCTTTCGTGCTGGTCGCTCCTGATGGCAATGCCAAGCAAATCGCCCAAGTTCGCGGTGAGCATCTGTCCCGCGAGCACGTTGAATCGCGAAATCTGGTAGAGCGCGGTGAGGTTGCCCTGCCATTCCTGCAGACGCGCCTCTAGGTTAGCCAGAGAGAGTTTCCTGACATCAGCCTTAGCGTTCTCCTCCTGCATGCCGGTCACTTCCAGCGAATCACGAATCGCTTTGTCCAGCCCGCTGACATGCTGCGCTACGTCAGCGACTGCATCGCCCAACCCTGTGGCATCAGCGTGTCCGGCCAGGAAGGCAATAATGCCCTGCGGAATCTGTCCATGGCCCAGGTCGTCATGCAATTGGATCACCCAGGCACTCAGGCGCTCAAGCACGGGCCAATCGGTCTTCTGCCGTTGCCACTGGGCGCCAAACAGCGCACTACCCAAGGCTTCGTGCTGGTCATACACCTTCTTGTTCTGCTGGTAGGTCAAGACCGCGTCGACCAGCTCCAGCATGCCTGCATTGCTTTTCGGCAATACCTCGCGGACAAACCCTTGTAATCGAGTACGTGACGCGCGGAAACGCCCCGAAAAGACTCTCCACCATTTGTCGCCGTAGGCCTGCAGGTTCTGACGAACCTCCAGGAGATCCTGTTCCCAAGCCGCGTCGATCAAATATTTGTCGAACTGATCACGACAGGCAGACATCCTCTCGCCCGCCTCGAGCAATTCGCGAATGGAGTCGCGACGCGACTGCCATTCCCCCGTGGAAATCTTGATACCCTCAAGGCGCGGGGCCTCTGCCGCACGGCGTGCCGCACGGCAGACTACATCGACGTCTGCCAAGGTGGCCGGCTGGGTCAGCATCAGTCGGCCGGAAAGCGCGGTAGTGGCGGATTGCAAGGCATTGAGGTGAGAGATCGCAGACTGCAACGTGTCATTGGCAGTGCTTTGTTCGATGGGAGAGAAAAAGGTCCGCTGGCTGCCCCAGAACGGACTGCGATCCGGCCGCCCCATCGCGTTTAGGTGGAGCACCAGTTCTTCGACCAACTCTCGCTGCTTTTGCTGTTGGGTGAAGCTCCAGCCGGCCATTGGCCCAAACGGGATCACAGGTAGCCCCGGATGAACTCGCTTCAGCTTTAAAAAGCGACCAAGCACATCGAGAAAGGGCAATCCACTCGCCCCGGCCGGCGCACTGACGGCTTCGCAGTAGGTATTAAGGGAATCCTGCAGTTCTTTCAGACTGGCCAGGTCTCCCTCTGCGCCTTTGGTCATTGGCCGCCCTTGGTTCAGGGTTCGCCCCAACTCCTTGAGCACAGACTGCTTGGTGGATTTGTGGGAATGCAGCTCAAGTACTGCGTCGCCTAGATGGCTTTCATCCAAGCGGCGCTTCACCACCTCCAGGGCCGCCATCTTCTCCGCAACAAACAGTACCGTTTTCTTCTGCCCGATCAGCTCGGCAATGATGTTGGTAATTGTCTGGGACTTGCCGGTACCCGGTGGGCCCTGAATGACTAGGTTGGAGCCGTCGCGCACTTCCAGGATTGCTTCGGTCTGGCTGCTGTCGGCATCCTTGACGAAACGGACTTCACCCGGCTTTATCACCGAGTCGATATTCACGTCCTCTGGATATGCCGCGCGCAAATCGCCGAAGCCCGAGCCCAGCAAGCGCTTCATCACCGGGTTGGCATCGGGTTGCTTGTCTTCTGGCCAACTTTTCGGATCGAGATCCTTGAACATCAGGAACTTGCCGAACGAGAAAAAGCCCAGCGCAATTTCGTTACTGGCGACCTTCCATCGCGATTGCTTGCTGACCACAGCAGCAACATCGCTGAAAAAGCGATCCAAGCTGTTGTCGTCAGCATCGAAGATGTCTTCGTCAAATGCACAAGAACTCAGGTCCAGGCCAAAGTCAGTCTTGAGCTTGGCGACCAGGGATAAGTTCGGCATCAGCTCGTCACCGGAGTATCTCAGCTTGAATGCATCCTTGGCCCCGCTGCGTTCAAGGGTGACTGGCAGCAGGATCAAAGGCGCCTTGCGCAGGTTTTCAGAGCTGTCGGCCTCGTACCAATGCAGGAAGCCAAGGGACAGGAACAGCGTGTTGACGCCCTGCTCCTCGATAAATCCTTTGGCCTCGGTATGGATTTTCAATAACTGAAGGAAAAGCCGATCATCTTCGATGGCGGTCTGCAAACGCGTATCGAGATGACGGCGAGCCTTGCCTGTTTCATCCTCGCCTGCGTCGCCCGTGGCGGCATTCCAGTCCAGGCTATCGAGTTCATACAACAACTCCTCATCGCCGGGGGAATAACTATCTTCTTCCCCCTCCTCTGCCGACTTGGAGGCCTTGACCAGTTCCGCCAGTTTCTTGCGAGCCATTGGCGCAAAGGTCATGGCCTTTTCCTGACGATAGAGGGTCTTGAAGACCTCCTCGGACTGCTCATCGACCACCATCAGGGTTTTGGCGGTCTTGCGGAAATTGAGCATGTTGTTGCGAAGCCCGATATCCAGAAGCTCTTTGCGACTGCTCTGTAGCTTCTGGCCGATCACTGCATTCATAGGAAAACCTGCTATCTGAATTCGCACACCAACGGCTTTGGTCGTGTCTGCAGACTGGAAGGATGCTAATGGGAAACTGTTCCACGTTTTCGCCATCACCGGAGGCCTGGCGGGCAAGTCTAGTGAGCAGTCATCCGAAAGTTTGAGCCTAGTGCGTACAACTCATCGGATGCAACGATTGCTGAGCTTGGCTTGTTAGAGTCACGAGAATCAGGGAAAGGATGCCAGTGTGTGAGCCAGTCGAGTGATCACTCTGAAGCGCCTTTCCCTAGGACTCAAGTATCTAATATCCTTTTGCCAGCAACATATCTGCAGCATGAATACAGGTAAAGAAATAAGTGATTTGCGGTCACAGCATCAAGCTTGGTGTGGACGACTCAAGCCCCCCCAATCAATCTGCCGCGCATCATTGATACCGGGCCCTGTTCGGAACGGCACCGCTTCACGAATGCCAACCATCGGTCACAGTGAGCTTGACCGTGCCGTAATGGCCAGCGCCGAACAAATCTTGCCGTGCCTGCGGTCCTGCGTAGCTCAATTGCCTCCCATAGCCGCAATTACGACCATCGCGTCTACCTACCAATGCCATATCGGACACCTCATTTTCCGTTCTCAGATCCTCGCCCCACGTCATCCCGCCAAGAATGTTGAGTGTTATCAGGGATCTAGGCCCCTGCGACCTGTGGGGAATGTCCTCTACGCGGGACTGACGGCTCCTTACGTCCGGGAGCGAGGGCATCTCATGATCTGACCTCCTGCACCGTTACCGGTGGGCGGGTGGAGGCTGCATTGGCTGACGAGACCAGCGCCTGAAGAGCCTGAGCCTGGTGCAAGCAGTACTGCGATGACCGGGGCATGGCTGACCGTCAGTCAGGTGCAGTCCATTCTCTGGGCTGCGGCACCATCATCCACATGGCTGTTGCTGGTGACATCGGCGGTTGTCACGCCGATTGTCACGAGGGGGAATGCCGCAAAGCCATGTGCGATCAGGGCTGCAGCAGTGGTAGAAGTGCCCGTCTCTTTCCAGAAGAAAGAGACGGGCGCAGGTTGGCGCAATATTCGGCCAAGCGGATAGGTTGCTGCTGGGCAGCGAAGTAGGGCGTGTCGTCTGGCGCGCGGGGGCCATGATGTGATGTAAGCAGCCATCGCTGGGAATTACCGGATGAGCCTCCGAAATCAACCAAGTAAAGCCTGGTTGGTACACCCGTTAATCGTCCCGGCGGCTACCAAAACCTATATGACTATTGCGCCGGATTACGCATTGGATGGCACGGGCTTCGCCCGTGTTCGCGGGACAAGCCCGCTCCCACGGGGATCATGCCTGTTTTAGAAGTATGAGCAAGACAGTTGCTGCCACAGAAGTCGCGAACGCGATGGAAACTCGCGCAGGGCGGCTGGTAATTGCCCGACTCGGCTGGCCAGGCTCGAAGCTGCTCCGAAGTACCTTGAAAGACGGTCGTAGCGAGATTGGATTGGGTAGCAGGGCTGCCAGATTACGGTGGTTCAAGAATGCCGGGGCCGCCTTGCGGCCCTTTCCGACCGGCCCGGCGCCCCGGCAAGGTCGCGCCAGGAAGGCAAGATCAAGCTGGATTCGGCACGAACTTGCGATTTCTCAAGGCCTATCGAGAGGTTCAGGAATGAACCCCTGCTCTCTCAGCGCCTTGATTACCCCACGCACCAGGTAGTTGCTGGAGAAGCCAATGGTGTATTGCCTCGACCCCGGATTGACCGGCAAAAGCATGCCTTGCTCTACCAGATTTTTAATCTGATACGTTCGTTGGTTGGGGGTGAGCGTTGGAAGCGCCTGAGCAATATCACTTGATTTCACTACCTTCATGTTTATCACGCTGACAAGGATCTGTTCTTCGGTCTCGGTAATCCACTCCCGACTGCGTGCAAAGCTCACCGCTGGGTGCAGAATGCATTTTGTGAGATAGACATAGTCAGTGAGCTTGTCCACCTTCTCCAGTTCATCCCGAATGCCTTGCAGCACATAGGTACACCATGCTTCCAAGCCCGCGATGGCACCGGAATCAGCCACACCCAGCATGGTGTAGTACTTGTCCCGGTCATTGCAGAACACTGCCGTGGGATTGAGCACTCGGCCACCCGTGTTCACGTTGAAGCCGTACTTCATCAACAGTGCATAGGTCAGCAGCCTTACCACACGCCCATTGCCATTGCCGAATGGGTGAATCCAACCGAAACGGTGGTGCGCCAGGGCGACCTTCATCAGGGCGTACTTAGGCGAGTCGTCACGGTTGATGAAGCTGACCAACTCTTGCATGTACTGGGGCACCAGCACACCTTCCGGAGGTAGATGCTCTGCCTGCGCGATCCTGACCGCGCCTTCCCGGTAGGCGCCAGGCGTTTTATCGCCTTCGCGCCGCAACCCGTGCACGGTCATGGCGTGTAGCTCTCGAATCGTATGCTCTGTCAGGTCTTCACCGGGCTTAACCACCTCTTCGATGTAGTCCATTGCCTTCTCGATGTTGGCAATTTCCAGCAACTGGTCGGTGCTCTCGGCTTTGCCTTCGACCTTGCTGTCAATGTAGTCGGCCAGCGTGGTGTGGTTGCCCTCGATTCGAGCAGACCCCAAGCTCTCCAAGGTATGGAACAGCGCCTTGAGCTGAAAGAACACCTGGGGTGGGGTGTCTCCCTCCAACCTCAGTCTGCGCAGAAACTCGAGCTCGGCCAGAACGTCAACCAATGGCGAGTCGAAGGAGGGGTTCAGCAGCTGCAGGTCACAGTGAGAAAACTGGGGCATCTCAAAATTATCTCTAAACAGAAAAACCATTATCTAGAAAAAATTCGGTATTTACCCCGTAAACGTTGGCTAAAACCGAATCAACAGATAACCACTATCTAGAAAACCGTGCAACCCTAAGTGGAAAACCGCGCCCCATTAAGTCAAAGCACGCAGATTCACAGCGTAAAAAACAGCCACAAAAAAACCCGCACAAGGCGGGCTTCCTAGCAGGGCCAACAAGCGAAAAATCGCCATTGGCTAATCTGGATGTGGTGCCGGAGACAGGAATCGAACCTGCGACCTTCGCGTTACGAGTGCGCTGCTCTACCGACTGAGCTACACCGGCGTGTAGCGCAACGTACCACTGCCGCACCCGTTACGCAAACCCCTGTTTCCCCTCGTTTATTGCCCTGCCCTCAAGCCCCTTTGCAACCACTCGGCGCGAGGTCTTCCTCGATGTTGGTGGTGCAGCCCCACCCAGTAGCCGAGCGGGTCAGGGTCAGGGCTTTGCCAACCACGGTGGCCGGTGCATCCACCAGTGTGCACACAATGCTCCCGGTGCCGGCAGCTGCGTTGCCGCTGGCGGTAATCGCGCAATGCGCTGTCGCCGGTTGCCCACCCAGCGCGCCTACATCTGCCACATCCTTGCCTTCGTTCAAGCGCAGGTCCATGGCTGTCTTCAGCGCTGAAATCTCCAGCAACCCGGCTGCGGCCTTGGTGCGGGACTGGTGGTTGGTGTACATCGGTATGGCGATGGTCGCCAGAATGCCGATGATCGCGACGACGATCATCAGTTCGATCAGGGTGATACCGCGTTGCCCTTTCATGAACGTTTTCCTTGTTTGATACGCATACACATTGGGGTCACTCTCGGCCCCAGGCCGGCAGCGGCGCAGTAGGCCTGAACAGACACCTTTTGTCACCCCTGCCCGCCTGGGCGTCATCTTCGCTGAACTACTCTAGTGAGCATCAGGGAAGCACGCCCTCTCATGGACGCGGCAAGCTGTTTCGAGGCTTGTCGTGCGGGCAAAAAAGGACCTTTGCATGAACCCTTCGATACGTCTTTACGCCTGGCAGGGCACCAACGCTGATGGCCTGGCCGTCAGTGGGCAAATGGCTGGGCGCAGCCCGGCTTATGTGCGCGCCGGGTTGCTGCGCCAGGGCATTCTGGTGGCGCGTTTGCGGCCTGCTGGCGGGCGGGCGTGGCGTTGGCCGAAGCGGCGGGAGAAAACCGACCCGGCGGGTTTCAGCCGGCAGCTGGCGACTTTGCTTAAAGCCGGGGTGCCGCTGCTGCAGGCGTTCGAGGTGATGGGGCGCAGTGGCTGTGATGCGGCGCAGGCGGCGTTGCTGGTTCGATTGAAACAGGATGTGGCGTCGGGGCTGGAGCTGGCGGATGCGTTGCAGCGCCACCCGGGGTGGTTCGATACGTTGTACTGCAACCTGGTGCGGGTGGGTGAGCAGTCCGGCACGCTCGACCGGCAGCTGGAGCAGTTGGCGGGCATGCTGGAACAGCGCTTGGCCCTGCACAAGAAGTTGCGCAAGGCGATGATCTACCCGCTGCTGTTGTTGCTGACCGGGTTGGGCGTTTCGGCGGTTTTGTTACTGGAGGTGATCCCGCAGTTTCAGAGCCTGTTCGCGGGGTTTGATGCGGCACTGCCGGCCTTTACCCAGTGGGTGATCGACTTGTCCACAGGGCTGGGGCGTCATGCACCGGTGTTGCTGGTAAGTGCGGTGCTGTTGGCGGTGGCTGCGCGCGAGCTTTACCGCAAGCACAGGCCGGCGCGCTTGTGGATAACTCAGCGGGTGCTGGGCCTGCCGGTGTTCGGCAAGCTGCTGGGGCAGGCGGCGCTGGCGCGTTTTGCGCGCAGCCTGGCAACGTCTTATGCCGCTGGGGTGCCGCTGCTGGATGCCTTGGGGACGGTGGCCAAGGCCAGTGGTGGCGAGCTGCATCAACAGGCGATCCAGCGCTTGCGCCAAGGCATGGCCAATGGGCAGGGGCTGAACCAGGCGATGGCGGCCGAACCGCTGTTCCCGCCGCTGCTGGTGCAGCTGGTGGCCATCGGTGAGTCCAGTGGCACGCTGGACCAGATGCTGGAAAAAGCCGCCAGCCACTACGAGGAACAGGTCAGCCAGGCGCTGGACCAGTTGACCAGCCTGCTGGAGCCGGCCATCGTGCTGGTCCTGGGCCTGCTGGTTGGCGGCCTGGTGGTGGCGATGTACCTGCCGATCTTCCAGCTGGGTAGCTTGATCTGAACATGACTTTATGGACCTTCCTGGCGATGGAGCCGGTTTACTTCATCACCCTGGCGACCGTGCTCGGCCTGTTGGTGGGCAGTTTTCTCAACGTTGTGGTGTACCGCCTGCCGATCATGCTGGAGCGCCAATGGCAGCGTGAGGCACACGAAGTGCTGGGGCTGCCGGTGACCGAGCACGAGCGTTTCGACCTGTGCCTGCCGGCCTCGCAGTGCACACAATGCGGGCACCGGATACGGGCGTGGGAAAACATCCCGGTGCTCAGCTACCTGGCGTTGCGTGGGCGCTGCTCGGCCTGCAAACAGCGCATCAGCGTGCGTTACCCGTTGGTCGAGGTGGGTTGTGCGCTGCTGTCGATGGTGGTGGCCTGGCGCTACGGGGCCAGCGTCGAGGCACTGGTGCTGCTGCCGCTGACCTGGAGCTTGCTGGCCCTGAGCTTGATCGACCATGACCAACAACTGCTGCCCGATGCCATCGTGCTGCCGGGGCTGTGGCTTGGGCTGATCGTCAATTACTTCGGGGTATGGGTGCCCTTGCCCGATGCCGTATGCGGCGCGGTGGTCGGGTACCTCAGCCTGTGGACGGTGTACTGGTTGTTCAAGCTGGTTACCGGCAAGGAAGGCATGGGCTATGGCGACTTCAAGCTGTTGGCGCTGCTCGGCGCCTGGGGTGGCTGGCAGGTGCTGCCGCTGACCTTGTTGCTGTCGTCGGTGCTTGGGGCGCTGGTTGGGGTGTACCTGCTGCGGGTGCGCAAGCATTCCATGGGTACGGCCATGCCATTTGGGCCCTATCTGGCAATTGCGGGGTGGATTGCCGTGCTCTGGGGTGATGAAATATACGCCTCTTACATGCAACTGCTTGGATTCTGATGACCACTGCAGCTTTCACCCCTTGGATTCTGGGCCTGACCGGCGGAATCGGCAGCGGCAAGAGTGCCGCCGCCGAGCGCTTCGTCGAGCTTGGCGTGCACCTGGTCGATGCCGACCAGGCGGCGCGCTGGGTGGTCGAGCCTGGGCGACCGGCGCTGGCCAGCATTGTCGAGCGCTTCGGCCCTGGCGTGCTGCTGGACGATGGCCAACTCGACCGCGCGGCCTTGCGCCAGCTGATTTTCGCCGACCCGGCGCAGCGCCAGTGGCTGGAGGCGTTGCTGCACCCGCTGATCGGGCAGGAGATTTTCAGCTACCTGGCCAAGGCCGAATCGCCTTATGCCGTGTATGTGTCACCCTTGCTGATCGAGTCTGGCCAGTATCGCAACACCCAGCGCGTGCTGGTGATCGATGCGCCGCAGGCGTTGCAGGTGGAACGTACGCTGCAGCGGGACAACACCAGCCCGGAGCAGGTGCAGGCCATTCTCAATGCGCAGCTGGCCCGCGAAGAGCGGCTGCGCCATGCCGACGATGTGGTGGTCAATGACCGCGACCTTGCCGCGTTGCACGAGCAGATCGACCGTCTGCATCATTTTTACCTGACTTTACGAGGAGGCCAGCCATGAGCCAGCCATTGACCGTCGACTGCCCTACCTGTGGCGCACCTGTGGAATGGAACGAGAAAAGCACGTGCCGGCCGTTTTGCTCTGATCGCTGCAAGCTGATCGACCTGGGGGCCTGGGCGGCGGAAGAACACAAGATCGCGGGGTCGGAAGAGTCCGAGGATGAGCTGTATTCGGGGGACCTGGAGCCGCGGCACTAAGCCTCTGTATTGGCCATCTGTATTGGCCATCTGTATTGGCCATCTGTAGGAGCGGCCTTGCGTCGCGAAAGGGCTGCGCAGCGGCCCCGGCAATATTTGTGGTGGCACTGAAACCGGGGGCCGCTGCGCGGCCCTTTCGCGACGCAAGGCCGCTCCTACAGGGGTCGTGCAGCGGGACGGGGCCGGTCAATGTTCGTCTTCTTTCCACGGCGCCTGCAGGTACCGCGTGCGGTTGAACGTTTCCAGCCACTCCGGGCAAAACACCACCAAAGCACTGATCACCATGCCGTTGATGAACGCCTCGGGGAACATCATCAGCCACAGGTAGCCGACAAAGTCACTCAGCCACTCCGGCATGGCAAAGCGCCCGTCCAGCCACAAAATCCCCAACCCGGCCAACACACACACCAGCACCGTCAACGCTGCCGGAAAAAACCCTGAACAAAAGATATACACAAACAGGTTTCGCGGTTGCGCACGTTCGACCGCCATGGCGCACAGTTCGGTAATCAGTACCGGCAGGCCAATCAACAGCAGGCCGTTGACGCCCAGCGCCGCCAGGTCCTGACGCCCCAGCGCCAGCAACCCCAACTGCGCAAGAAAGCCGCCCAGCACCGCCAGCGGCCAGTCCAGCAACAAGGTGACGGCCGTCATGCCGATGAAGTGATACGACACGCCCGTTTCAAAATCGCGCCTGACCAACCACAGGGCAAACAGGCAGAACACCGTACCAAACAGAAGGTGCTGGCGGCGCCGGTCGGTGAACAGCTCTACCCAGCGGGCGCGGCTGGCCGCCCAGAGCAACAGCGGCACGTAACCCAGCCAGCCCAGCGTGAGGCTGGTACCTGACAACACCTGTGCACTGATCACCTGGTAAATACCCCTTTCAGCCTTGTGGATAAAGTGAGTCTACACCCATTCTCCCGTTCATCCGGCTGCGGTAGGCTGGCGCCTCCCCGCGATGCAGGACGCATTCAAAATGCCGGAAGGAACCAACCTCGCACTGCTGCTGGCAGCGCTGCTCAACGCTGTGATCGGCCTGTTGCACCTGGCCATTATCGTGGTCAGCTCGCTGGTCTGCCTGGGGTTTGGCCTGGTGCACTTGCTGGGGGTTGTTCAGCAATGGCCGGTGTTGAGCTGATTTCTACGCACAAACAGCATCTTACCGTCATCGATTAGCGTCTAAGCTTGTCTGCATGGATGACTCAGACTACCTGCGCCTGCTTACCATCCAGGCCGAACAAGCCAATGCGTTTCTGTCCAATGCACGCAAATGGGAGCGTGAGCGTTGGGTATGCCAACGCCTGCTGCAAGGGTTGAACATCCCCTACCGCAGCGAAGACTTCACCCCGGCCGGCCAGGAGCCGCCGGATGTGCTGTTCCGCGATGCGGCATTTGAGGTGTTCTTCGTGCTGGACGAGGGCCGCCGCCTGAACGATGAGTGGCGCGAAGAGCTGCAGCGCCGGCGCAGTGCGTTTTCCCTGGCGCAACTGGTGCGCCGCGAAGCACGCCCGCGGCGGATCAGTGCTACGGAACTGCTCGGGCGCCTGGCGCCGACCTTGCGCAAAAAAGCGCACAACTACCGCGAACGCGGGCTGGAGCTGAACGAGCTGGACATCATCGCCTTCGCCAGCCTCAAGCGCGAAGTGCTCGACCTCAACACCCACTTCCCGCCCCCTACCGAATACCTGCGCCAAGGTTGGCGCTCGTTGTCGCTGGTCGGGCCGACTTTCGCCCGGGTGTTGTTCGCCCACCCCGACGCGCCTGACTTTTTACGCGGCAACCTGGGGCGCAGCATTGTCTTCGATGTGGGCATCAGTCTTTGATCCAGTGCAGCGACTCTTTGCGATGGCGTACACTCGGCGCCAGCGATAGAACGCATTATCATTTGTTCCAAGCGCTTGCACTAACGCTGTAGCGTTTGTGCAGTCACATACGTCTATCTGACGAGGCCCACCATGACCAGTCGACTGAACCCGGAAGATCAGCGTCGTGTCGATGAGTATCTACGAGCCCCCCAGCACCAAGTCGAGCGCAGGCCCTTCCGGCCATGGCTGCTCCTGGTGCTGGTGGTGGCCGTGACCATTGGTCTGGGCCTCATTAGCCGCCTGTTGAGTGGACTGGTGCTATGAGCTGCCTTGCGCTCGCCCTCTCCTCATGCAGTTTGCGGCCGGCCCCCAGGGCCAAGAATTCCGTAAACCTTATGAGATATCCCCATGACTCATCGCATCGTGATTGTCGGCGGCGGCGCCGGCGGCCTGGAACTGGCGACCCGCCTGGGTAAAAGCCTGGGCAAGCGCAAGCAAGCCGACATCACCCTGGTCGACGCCAACCTGACGCACATCTGGAAGCCACTGCTGCACGAAGTGGCAGCCGGCTCGCTGAACTCCTCGGAAGATGAACTGAACTACGTGGCCCAGGCCAAGTGGAACCACTTCAACTTCCAGCTGGGGCGCATGAGCGGCCTGGACCGTGAAGGCAAGCAGATCCAGCTGGCCGCCACCCTCGACGAAGAGGGCCGCGAGCTGGTGCCTGCGCGCACGTTGAGCTACGACACCCTGGTCATTGCCGTGGGCAGCAACACCAACGACTTCGGCACCCTGGGCGCGGCGCAGCATTGCCTGTTCCTGGACACCCGCAAGCAGGCCGAGCGCTTCCACCAGCAACTGCTCAACCACTACCTGCGTGCCCACGCCGGTGACGTGGCCAGCGAACAGATCAGCGTGGCCATCGTCGGCGCCGGTGCTACCGGTGTGGAGCTGGCCGCCGAGCTGCACCACGCCGCCCACGAACTGGCCGCCTATGGCCTGGATCGCATCCAGCCCAAGGACATGCACATCACCCTGATCGAGGCTGGCCCGCGGGTATTGCCTGCGCTGCCTGAGCGCATCAGCGTGCCGGTGCACAAGACCCTGGAAAAACTCGGGGTGAAGGTGATGACCAATGCGGCGGTCAGCGAAGTGACCGAGGATGGGCTGAAAACCAAGGACGGCGAAGTGATCCAGGCCAGCCTCAAGGTGTGGGCGGCCGGCATTCGTGCACCGGGCTTCCTCAAGGACATCGATGGCCTGGAAACCAATCGCATCAATCAGCTGGTGGTGCGCCCTACCCTGCAGACCACCCGTGACGACAACATCTTCGCCTTTGGTGACTGCGCCGCGTGCCCGCAACCGGGTACCGACCGCAACGTGCCGCCACGGGCACAGGCTGCACACCAGCAGGCTTCGATGTTGGCGCAAAGCCTGAAGGCGCGGCTGGAGAACAAGGCGCTGCCGACGTATGCGTACAAGGACTACGGGTCGCTGGTATCGCTGTCGCGCTTCTCGGCGGTGGGTAACCTGATGGGCAACTTGATGGGGAGCGTGAAGCTGGAAGGATGGCTGGCGCGGATGTTTTATGTGTCGTTGTACCGCATGCACCAGATGGCGCTGTACGGGTTCTTCCGCACGGCGATGATGATGCTGGGTAGCAAGATTGGGCGCGGTACTGAGCCGCGGTTGAAGTTGCACTGACAGAATGCTGGGGGCGCCTTGCGCCCCTTTCCGACCGGTCCGGCGCCCCGGCAAGGCCGCTCCTACAACAGATGCCGGAGCGGCCCTTGTAGAATTCGAGGCAAAAGAAAAAGGGCATCTCTGTCGAGATGCCCTCTTTACATGGTGGGTCGTGTAGGATTCGAACCTACGACCAATTGGTTAAAAGCCAACTGCTCTACCAACTGAGCTAACGACCCTGAAAATGGTCGGGGTGAGGGGATTCGAACTCCTGACATCCTGCTCCCAAAGCAGGCGCGCTACCGGACTGCGCTACACCCCGAGATTGGCTCCGCGACCTGGACTCGAACCAGGGACCCAATGATTAACAGTCATTTGCTCTACCGACTGAGCTATCGCGGAACTGAACTTCGGTACATCTTTACTGCTTCGAAGTCTGTGTTAGCTTCGATCTCTTTGGCTATCCGCTTTCGCGTTGTCGCTGCTGAGGCCGGCTATTCTACATTCTTCGTTTTGCTTGTCAACCCCTTTTTTTCATTCAACTTACTGATTTGTAAGTTGTTTTGCTAACACCGATGTTGCTGGTGATTCGCTTAGTGCCTGACAGCGGGGCGTATATTAGGTGCACTCGATTTTTGATGCAAGCAAATTTTTCAAAATTTTCAGCAAGTTATCAAAAAAAGTTGGAAGGCCCCGGTTTTACGGGGTCCAGGCCGGCCTATACACGGGCAAACCCGCCCCCACAGGGGCTGCGGCACGCTGTAGAAAACCCTTAGCCATAAAAAAGCCCCGCATGTGCGGGGCTTTTTTTTTCGCCAGCGGGATCAGGCAAACACGATTTCTTCGCCTTCCACCCGCGCAGTAATCGCTGTACCTGGCAAGAATTTGCCAGAAAGGATCAACTGCGCCAGTGGGTTTTCGATCCAGCGCTGGATCGCACGCTTCAGTGGCCGTGCGCCATACACCGGGTCGTAACCGACTGCGATCAGCTTGTCCAACGCCTCAGGGCTCAGGCTGAGCGACAGCTCACGCTCCAGCAGGCGGCTACGCAGGCGACCCAACTGGATCTCGGTGATGCCGGCGATCTGCTCGCGGCCCAGGGGCTCAAACACGACCACTTCGTCGATCCGGTTGATGAACTCCGGACGGAAGTGCGCACCCACCGCATCCATCACCGCCGCACGCTGTGCTTCGCGATCACCCACCAGCTCCTGGATCTGCGCCGAGCCCAGGTTGGAGGTCATCACGATCACGGTGTTGCGGAAGTCCACCGTACGGCCGTGGCTGTCGGTCAGGCGGCCATCTTCAAGCACCTGCAGCAACACGTTGAACACGTCCGGGTGTGCCTTCTCCACCTCGTCCAGCAGCACCACCGAGTAGGGCTTGCGCCGCACCGCTTCGGTCAGGTAACCGCCCTCTTCGTACCCTACATAGCCGGGTGGTGCACCGATCAGGCGAGCCACGGAGTGCTTCTCCATGAACTCGGACATATCGATGCGCACCATGGCCTCTTCGGTGTCGAACAGGAACTCGGCCAGCGCCTTGCACAGCTCGGTCTTGCCCACACCGGTCGGGCCGAGGAACAGGAACGAACCA
The DNA here is from genome assembly GCF_014269105.1 of Pseudomonas sp. SWRI77. NCBI lineage: Bacteria > Pseudomonadati > Pseudomonadota > Gammaproteobacteria > Pseudomonadales > Pseudomonadaceae > Pseudomonas > Pseudomonas sp. SWRI77. Next base: position 50,525 of record NZ_JABWRV010000027.1, read on the forward strand.
CTGGGCCGGTTCGGGTCGGACAACCCGGCGCGGGAACGGCGCACGGCGTTGGCCACGGCAGTCACGGCTTCGTGCTGGCCGATCACGCGCTGGTGCAGCAGGTCTTCCATCTTCAACAGTTTCTCGCGCTCGCCTTCGAGCATCTTGGCAACCGGGATGCCGGTCCACTTGGACACCACTTCGGCAATCTCTTCCTCGGTGACCTTGTTGCGCAGCAGCTGGTTTTCCGACTTGCCGTGCTGGTCGACCATCTGCAGGCTGCGCTCCAGGTCCGGGATCACCCCGTACTGCAGCTCGGCCATGCGGCTCAGGTCGCCTTTACGACGGGCGGCTTCGAGCTCTTGGCGAGCCTGCTCGATCTTCTGCTGGATCTGCGCCGAGCCTTGCACTTCGGCTTTCTCGGATGCCCAGATCTCTTCCAGGTCGGAATATTCACGCTCCAGCCGCTCGATTTCCTCGTGGAGCTTTTCCAAGCGCTTCTTCGCGGCTTCGTCTTCTTCCTTCTTCAGCGCCTGGGACTCGACCTTCAGCTGAATCAGGCGACGGTCCAGGCGGTCGAGCACTTCCGGCTTGGAGTCGATCTCCATGCGGATGCGGCTGGCCGCTTCGTCGATCAGGTCGATGGCCTTGTCAGGCAACTGACGGTCGGTGATGTAGCGGTGGCTGAGCTTGGCCGCAGCAATGATCGCGCCGTCGGTGATGGCCACCTTGTGGTGCACTTCATAGCGTTCTTTCAAGCCACGCAGGATGGCGATGGTGTCTTCTTCGCTCGGCTCTTCCACCAGCACTTTCTGGAAGCGCCGCTCCAGGGCCGCGTCCTTCTCGATGAACTGGCGGTACTCGTTGAGCGTGGTGGCGCCTACACAGTGCAGCTCGCCACGGGCCAGGGCCGGCTTGAGCATGTTGCCCGCGTCCATGGCGCCCTCGCCTTTACCGGCGCCGACCATGGTGTGCAGTTCGTCGATGAACAGGATGATCTGGCCTTCCTGCTTGGACAGCTCGTTAAGCAGCGACTTCAGGCGCTCTTCGAACTCGCCGCGGTACTTGGCGCCGGCGATCAGTGCCCCCATGTCCAGCGCCAGCAGGCGCTTGCCCTTGAGGCCATCGGGTACTTCACCATTGATGATGCGCTGGGCCAGGCCTTCGGCGATGGCGGTTTTACCCACGCCAGGCTCACCGATCAGCACCGGGTTGTTCTTGGTACGGCGTTGCAGCACCTGCACGGTACGGCGGATTTCGTCGTCACGGCCGATCACCGGGTCAAGCTTGCCTTCTTCGGCACGCTTGGTCAGGTCGACGGTGTACTTGTCCAGGGCCTGGCGCGACTCTTCGGCGTTGGCGTCGTTGACTGCCGCGCCGCCACGCAGGTTGTTGATGGCGTTTTCCAAGGCTTTTTTGGTCACGCCCTGGCTCAGCAGCAGCTTGCCAAGCTTGCTGTTCTCGTCCATGGCGGCGAGCAGCACCAGCTCGCTGGAGATGAACTGGTCGCCCTTCTGCTGGGCCAGGCGGTCGGCCTGGTTGAGCAGGCGCGCCAGGTCCTGCGACATGTTCACGTCGCCCGTCGGGTTCTGGATTTTCGGCAGTTGGTCGAGTTCTTTCACCAGCGCCTGGCGCAGGCTGTTGATGTCGAAGCCGACTTGCATCAGCAGCGGCTTGATCGACCCGCCCTGCTGTTCAATCAGCGCCTGCACCAGGTGCAGGGGCTCGATGGCAGGGTGGTCCATGCCAACCGCCAGGGACTGGGCATCGGATATTGCTAATTGAAGCTTGCTGGTTAAACGGTCTATTCGCATGGGGATACCTTCCTGTAAGGGCAGGTCGGAGCGATGGACAGCGCCTTTAATGAAGAAACCTGCCTGAGATGACCTTATAGATAAGGCTTATTCTGGAAGTTTCAAGCGTAGCGGGGTTGACCTATATCAACCTGATGGATTAGCAGCGTGGCCGGAGCAGTCAGCGGGGGGCTAACCAGACCAGTGAGGCAAACCGCCCACCTTGCGGGGTACGGCGATACGAGAAGAACCGCTGATCGCTGACCGTGCACAAGCCACCGCCATACACAGCCGTCACCCCGCGCGCCGCCAGGCGAATACGCGCCAGCGCATAGATGTCGGCCATCAGCTTGCCCGGCCGCGCACCCGCAACAAAGGCAGCCGCTGCCTCCGGGTGCACCGCGGTAAAGGCATCACGCACTTCCAGGCCCACTTCGAACGCCTGCGGGCCAATCGCCGGGCCCAGCCACACCAGCACGTCTTCAGCCGGCACGGCCAAACGGTCGAGGGTCGCTTCCAGCACCCCGCCCGCCAACCCGCGCCAGCCGGCATGGGCCGCTGCCACACGGGTGCCTGCACGGTCGCAGAACAGCGCAGGCAGGCAATCGGCAGTCATCACGGTGCAGGCGATGCCAGGCTGGTCAGTCCAGCTGGCGTCGGCCTCGGCCACCACGGCCGGGTCGGCATCCGCCACTGCCAGGCCATGCACTTGCTTGAGCCAGGCAGGCTGGATGGCGAACGCATCGCTCAGGCGGCGGCGGTTTTCGGCGACGGCTGCAGGGTCATCACCGACGTGATCACCCAGGTTGAAGGTGTCAAAGGGCGGCAGGCTGACGCCGCCCTGACGCGTGGTGACACAAGCGCGAACCGAGGCCGGGGCCGGCCAGTCGGGCAATAGCAGCGCCTGCGTCAGACCACTCATCCGATAAAGCTCTCGCGGTCTTCGTTCAGCAGCGTCAGCAACCAGAGGAAGTCATCCGGCAAGGGCGATTCCCACTTCATGACTTCACCGGTAATCGGGTGGGCCAATGCCAGGAAACGCGCATGCAGCGCCTGGCGCGGGAAGGTCTTGACCGCCTCGACCATGGTTGGGCTGGCAGCCGGCGGAATGCGGAAGCGCCCACCGTACGTCTGGTCGCCGACCAGCGGGAAGCCAACGTGGGCCATGTGCACACGGATCTGGTGGGTACGGCCGGTTTCCAGCTTGACCCGCACGTGGGTGTGCGAACGGAAGCGCTTGAGCACACGGTAGTGGCTGACCGCCGGCTTGCCGCCGTCGGTTACCGCCATGCGCTGGCGCATACCGCCATGGCGACCGATCGGGGCGTCGATCTTGCCGCCGGCGGTCACCACACCAATCACGATGCACTCATAGATGCGGCTGACCTTGCGGCTTTGCATCTGTTCGACCAGGCGGGTCTGTGCTTGCAGGGTCTTGGCCACCACCATCAGACCGGTGGTGTCCTTGTCCAGGCGGTGCACGATACCGGCGCGAGGTACGTTGATGATGTCTGGCACGTGGTGCAGCAAGGCATTGAGCAAGGTACCGCTGGCATGGCCCGCGGCCGGGTGCACAACCAGCCCGGCAGGCTTGTTGATCACCATGATGTGGTCGTCTTCGTAGACGATATCCAGCTCGATGTCTTCTGCGATCCACTCGCCCTGGGCCTCTTGTTCGGCCTCCAGAACAAGCACAGAGCCACCATAGACGGTGTCTCGAGGGCGCACGACGGCGCCATCGACCGTCAGGCGGCCCTCTTTGATCCACGTAGTAAGCCGCGAACGCGAGTACTCGGCGAACAATTGGGCGGCGACCTGGTCGAGGCGTTGACCGCCCAGATCGGACGGTACCTCTGCGCTAAGTTGAATGATCTCGGACATGCTCGATTCGGCGGGCGCACAGCCTTTGGTTTCGGCTGCGAGCTTGTGGTTAAATACGGCTTCTTTTGTCCCGGGGTTGGCCGGGGCGCTCATCATAACAGGACGGCACCGCCCAAGACAGCGGCCGTCAAAGGGACGCAAGCCGCCATGCAAGTGAAACACCTGCTGCTGATCGCCATCCTCGGGCTTACCGCGGCCTGTTCCTCTAACAAGGAAGTCATTGACGAGAACCTCAGCGAAGCCGAGCTGTACCAGCAGGCCCAGGCTGACCTGGATAATTCCAGCTACACCAGCGCGGTGAACAAGCTCAAGGCCCTGGAGTCACGTTACCCGTTCGGCCGTTATGCCGACCAGGCGCAGCTCGAGCTGATCTACGCCAACTACAAGAACACCGAGCCGGAGGCCGCCAAGTCCGCCGCCGAGCGTTTCATCCGCCTGCACCCGCAGCACCCGAACGTCGACTACGCCTACTACCTCAAGGGCCTGACCTCGTTCGACCAGGACCGCGGCCTGCTGGCGCGCTTCCTGCCGCTGGACATGACCAAGCGTGACCCGGGCGCCGCGCGCGACTCGTACAACGAGTTCGCCCAGCTGACCAGCCGCTTCCCCAACAGCCGCTACGCGCCAGACGCCAAGCAGCGCATGATCTACCTGCGCAACCTGCTGGCTTCGTACGAGATCCACGTGGCCGACTACTACCTGGGCCGCCAGGCTTATGTGGCCGCCGCCAACCGTGGCCGCTACGTGGTCGAGAACTTCCAGGAAACGCCGTCGGTCGGCGACGGCCTCGCGATCATGGTCGAGGCCTACCAGAAGATGCACCTGGACGAACTGGCCGCTACCAGCCTGGAAACCCTCAAGCTCAACTACCCCGACCACCCGAGCCTGGCTGACGGTGAGTTCCAGCCCAAGCAGACCGAGTCTGACGGCCGTGGCTGGTTGTCCAAGGCAACCCTGGGCCTGATCGAGACCGACACCCCGCTGCCGCCGGGCGAAACCCGCGCCAACCAGGACGTGGTCAAGCAGTTCCAGGATGCTCGCGCCGAGATGCCGCAAGAGCTGCTGCCGAAGGACGAAAACGGCGACGTGATCCTGCCGGAAGGCCCGAAAGAAGCCGAACAGGACCGTTCGTGGTTCAGCTACATGACCTTCGGTCTGTTTGACTGAGTGTGTCGAAACGTAGAAAGGGAGGCCTGAGGCCTCCCTTTTTTATTGGCTGCGTCCTAGACTGTGGCCTTCTTCATTCGACAAGCTGGACACCATGGTTCGCCTACTTTTCTGGATCGCCCTGATCGCCGCCGCGTTCTGGCTGTGGCGCAAGTTCAAGATCAGCCAGCAATCGCAACCGGAGCACAAGCTCGACGACCCGCTGAAGATGGTGCGCTGCGCCCATTGCGGCGTGCACCTGCCCAATGACCGGGCGCTGCAGCAGGGCAAAGAGTGGTATTGCAGCCAGGCACACCTGCAACAGGGCCCTGGCCGGCAAGACTGACCCCAAAACCTTGTGGGGGCGGGTTCACCTGCCTCTACAGGGTATGCACTACCCGCACATATCCCTCCCCGACCCTTTCGCACCATTTACGACCCCTCCCCCTCCGCCAGCATTGACCCACCCGGGCAAAATTCGCTAAATCCTATTTATCCGCATAAATATGAAAAATAGCGAAATGCTCAAACCCAAACGCAAGCGCCAGAAGCTGTCCGACGTCATCGTCGAATCGGTCAAGCGCTCGATCGTCACCGAAGCCCTGCACCCCGGCGACCGGTTGCCCACCGAGCGCGAGCTGATGGAGCATTTCGAGTGTTCCAAAGGCACTGCCCGCGAAGCGCTCAAGGCCCTGGAAGTCGAGGGCCTGGTCAGCACCCGCACCGGCCCCAGCGGCGGCGCCTACCTCAACGAGGTCGGCACCGAGCCGGCCAGCCGCGCCCTGCGTAACCACCTGCACTTCCAGCACCTGGATGGCGAGCAGGTGTACCAGTTGCGCAAGGTCATCGAGGTGGAGCTGGCCGTGTCGGTCATGGGCCAGCTGAGCGAAGCCGACTACGCCGCGCTGCAAGCCAACATCGATTTTTGCAGCACCCCGGAAGACAGCGAAGAGGGCCAGCGCGAGCAACGCCTGGCCGAACTGGAATTCCACACCTTGCTGGCGCATCGCTGCCCCAACCCGCTGCTGCGCTTCATGGCGGTGTTCCTCAACGACCTGCTGCGCGACCTGGTGGTGCTGAAAAAGGCCTACCTGCCCAAGCGCCAGCAGTTTGCTGCGGCCAACATCGGCTACCACAAGCAACTGTTGCTGGCCCTGCGCGCCAGCGACGAACCCGCTGTACGCCGGCTGATGCACGAACACATGTGCGACGCCGAGCACCACATGACCGCGCTGGAAGGCGAGGTTGCCCGCAACTTCCTGCTGGAGTTCGACCACCACCACTGACCCGCCTGGACAGAGGCCTGCGCACAGGCCCGGCCGCACCCGCTTTGTCATTGCCACTCCTGCCTAATAACCACAACCAAGGAGTTACTCATGCAAAGACGTACCCTGCTCAAGGCAGGCCTTGCCCTGGGTGCCCTAGGTAGCCTCCCGTTGGGAGCGCACCGGGCATTCGCCGACGAACCGCTGACCTTCTACGGGCTCAAGTCCATGTCTGGCCCCTTCGCCAGTTACGGCAAGTACGCCGACATGGGGTCGCGCCTGGCCATCGCCGAGTACCCGCAGCTACTCGGGCGCCCGCTCAAGTACAAAGTCATCGACACCGAAGGCAACGCCGGCAAGGCGGTGCGCAAGGTACAGGAAGCCATCGGCCAGGATGGCGCGCGCTTTTTCCAGGGCTGCACGCTGTCGTCCTCGGCGTTGGCAGTATCGAAGGAAATCCACAAGGCCGGCGGCGTGTTCATGACGCCGGTCGGCGCCGACGAAATCACCGGCAAGGACTGCAACGCGTCGACCTTCCGCTGGTCGGTACCCACCTATGGCGCCATCCGCGAAACGCTGGTGCCGATGATCCGTCAACTGCCGCAGGCCAAGCGCTGGTACACCATCACCCCGCAATACGTGTTCGGTGATGCGTTGCTGGAAAACGCCCGCAAGGTGTTCGCCGAGTTGGGCGTGGAGCACATCGGCAACAGCTACCACTCGCTGCAAGAGCAGGAGTTTTCCGGTTACCTGACCAACGCCATCGCCGCCAAACCCGACGTGCTGGTGCTGCTGAACTTTGGCAGCCAGTCGTCCAACGCGCTGCGTCAGGCGGTGAACTTCGGCATCAAGGACCGCATGAAGGTGCTGCTGGTGTGGTCGGCCGGGCTCGACCAGTTCCAGGAGCTGGGCAGCGACGTGCTCGAAGGTGTGTACCTGGGCGCGCAGTACTGGCACCAGGTCGACACGCCACTCAACAAACAGCTGGTCGCCGCCACCCGCAAGGCCTACGGCATCAACCCCAACTACCCGTTGGCGGCCGACTACATCGGCACCAAGGTGATGCTCGATGCCATTACCAAAGCCGGCAGCCTGGACGGCGCCAGCGTCAGTGCCGCCTTGCAGGGCATGCGCTTCCAGGGCCCGACCGGCGAAGAGCTGATCCGCCCGGGCGACCACCAGGTGCTCAAGGACTACTACCTGTTGCGCGGCAAGCCCCAGGCGCAGATGCGCGACGAGGACGACCTGGCCGAAATCATCAGCGCCGGCCGCTCGTTCATCGAAGTCGACCACACCGGTTGCGCCCTGGCCTGAAGCCGCGGCGTTAGTCAAAACCACTCGTACAGGCAGCCGCACCACGCGCTGTCGAGGGCACACTCATGCTCGATTTGTACCTGTTCCAACTGCTCAACGGCCTGGGCCTGGGGATGATCTACTTCCTCATCGCCGTGGGCCTGACGATCATTTTCGGCCTGCTCAACTTCGTCAACTTCGCCCACGGCGCGTTCTTCTTGCTGGGCGCCTACTTGTGCTACACAGCGGTGGCGATTACCGGCAACTTCTGGCTGGCGCTGCTGATTGCCCCACTGGCGGTGGCGGCGCTGGCCTGGGCGGTCGAGCGCCTGCTGATCAAACGCATCTACCACTTGCCGCACACCTTCCAGATCCTCGTCACCCTGGGCATCGCGCTGATCATCCAGGAGGCCTCGGTGCTGATCTGGGGCCCGGTGGGCAAGAACATCGCCGTGCCACCGGAGCTGCGCGGGGTGCTGATCCTCGGTGATTTCATCTACCCGTACTACCGCCTGTTCCTCATCGGCTTCGCCGCGCTGATCGGCCTGGGCCTGTGGCTGCTGCTGGAGCGCACCCGCTTCGGCGCGCTGGTCCGCGCGGGTAGCGAAAGTACCGAAACCGTTTCGCTGCTGGGCACCAATATCTTCCGCCTGTTCTCCCTGACCTTCGCCCTGGGCGTGGGCCTGGCCGGCGTGGCGGGCGTGCTGTTTGCACCGCTGCGTGGCGCGCAGCCCTTCGTCGGCCCGGAAATCCTCGGCATCGCCTTCGTGGTGGTGGTGATCGGCGGCATGGGCTCGTTCGGCGGTGCGCTGGTCGGCGGGCTGCTGGTGGGGGTGGTGCAAAGCATGATGAGCAGCCTCTGGCCGCAAGGCGCCAGCCTGATGATCTACGGCGCCATGGCGGCGGTGATCCTGGTTCGTCCCTATGGCCTGTTCGGGAGAGCATGACGATGAGCAATAAAACTGCATTGCCCATGGGCCTTGGCCGCACGCCTGCCCTGCTGTTGCTGGTGCTCGCCAGCCTGGTGGCGTTGCCGCTGATCTTGCCGTCGGCCACCCTGGCCACCGAGATCCTGATCTTTGCCTTGGCGGCGCTGGCCTGCAACCTGCTGCTCGGCTACACCGGCCTGTTGTCGTTCGGCCAGGGCATCTTCTTCGGCGTGGGCGCCTATGGTGCGGCGCTGCTGATGATCCACCTGAAGTGGGGCATGCTCGGTGCCTTGTTCGGCGCAGCGGTGTTCGGTGCCTTCCTCGCGCTGCTGGTGGGCGCCCTGGCCATCCGCCGCACAGGCATCTACTTCGTCATGCTGACCCTGGCGTTCAGCCAGATGGCTTACTTCCTGGCCTACACCCTCAGCGGCTGGACCGGCGGTGACAACGGCCTGCTCGACGTGCCGCGGCCCAACATCGAAATCGCCGGCCATGTACTGGTCGACCTGGCCGACCCTCAGCACTTCTATGTGTTCGTTGCGGTGCTGTTCCTGCTGATATTCGCCGGTGCCCTGCGGGTGATCCGTTCGCCGTTCGGCAGCACCCTGCTGGCGATCCGCGAGAACGAAACCCGCGCCGCCGCCATCGGCTACGACACGCGCCACTTCAAGATCCTGGTGTTCATGCTGTCTGGCGCCATCACCGGCATCGCCGGGGCGCTGTACGCGATGCTGCTGCACTTCGCACCGCTGTCGAACATCGACCTGATGATGAGCGAAAACATCCTGATCATGACCATCGTCGGCGGCACCGGCTCGCTGTTCGGCTCGCTGCTGGGGGCTGGCGCCATCGTGGTGCTGGGCGATGTGCTGTCGGAGCTGTGGCCACGCTGGCTGATGCTGCTGGGGGCGATTCTGATCCTGGTGGTGGTATTCATGCGCGGTGGTTTGTGGGGCGGGCTGGCGGCACTCGGCAAGCGCTTGCTGGCGTCGCGTACGGCCGATGACAAGGCCCCGGCCAAGACCAAGGAGACCTTGTGATGAGCGATTACCTGCTGGAAACCCGTAACCTGGAGCTGGCCTACGGGCCGTTCAAGGCGGTCGCAGGCGTCGACCTGAAAGTTCGCGCCGGCACCATCCACACCGTCATCGGCCCCAACGGCGCCGGCAAGACCAGCCTGTTCCACTGCCTGACCGGCGAGCGCCAGGCCACCGCCGGCAAGATCCTCTTCAACGACCGCGACATCATCCGCAAGCCGTCCCACGGCCGAGTGGCACTGGGCATGGCGCGCTCGTTCCAGCTCACCAGCCTGTTCCAGAACCTGTCGGTGCGCGAAAACCTGCGCCTGGCCGCCCAGGGCCGCGACGGCCTGGGCGCGCTGAACTTCTGGCGCAGCGTGGAGCACAAGCGCAGCCACTGGAACACCGCCGACCAGGTGCTCGAACGCCTGAAGCTCACGGCCCGCGCCGAGACCCTGGCCGGCGAGCTGTCGCACGGCCAGCAGCGGGTACTGGAAGTGGGCATGTCGATCTGTGCCAAACCGACCCTGCTGATGCTCGATGAGCCCACCTCGGGCATGGGCATCGACGATATCCCGGTGATGACCGACCTGATCAGCGACCTGGGCCGCGACCATACCGTGCTACTGATCGAGCACAACATGAGCATCGTCATGTCGATCAGCCAGCGCATCACCGTCATGAGCCACGGCCAGATCCTGGTCGAGGGCACCCCTGAACAGGTGCGCAACGACGAGCGCGTGCGCACCGCCTACCTTGGAGAGGCCGCCTGATGCTCAATGTCGAATCGATCCATTCGTACTACGACAAAAGCCACGTGCTCGAAGGGGTTTCGCTGCAGGTCGGGGACGGCGAGCTGGTGACCTTGCTGGGCCGTAACGGCGCCGGCAAGACCACCACCTTGCGCAGCATCCTCGGCATCGTGCGCCCTCGTCAGGGGCAGATCAGTTTCGACGGCCAGCAACTGGTCGGCCGCGAAATCTTCGACATTGCCCGCCAGGGCATCGCCCTGGTACCCGAGCATCGCGGCATCTTCCGCCAGCTCAGCGTCGAAGAGAACCTGAAGATCGCCGTGCGCAAGGGCAGCCGTTGGCAGCTCGAAGACGTCTACAGCATGTTCCCGCGCCTTAAAGAGCGGCGGCGCAACGGCGGCTTCGCCCTCTCTGGCGGTGAGCAGCAGATGCTGGCCATCGCCCGCGCCCTGCTCAACGGCCCCAAGCTGCTGATTCTCGATGAACCCACCGAAGGCCTGGCCCCGGTGATTGTCGACGAGTTGGTGAAGATCCTGCGGCGGATCAAGGGTGAAGGCCTGTCGATCCTGCTGGTGGAGCAGAACCTGATGGTCTGCGACGCCCTCGCCGACCGCCACTACGTACTCGAACAAGGCCGTGTGGCCTACCAGGGCAGCGCCGCGCAGTTCCGCGACGACCCAAGCATCAAGAACCGCTACCTGGCCCTGAGCGCCTGAAAGGAGAATGCCCATGAATACCCGCATCGACCCCTCGCAGCACCTGCTCGGCCAAGGCGCACAGGTCAGCCGCGAGCGCCTCTGGCAATCATTGATGGACCTGGCCCAACTCGGCGCCACCGCCAAGGGTGGCGTGTGCCGCCTGGCGCTGACCGACCTCGACCGCCAGGCCCGCGACCTGTTCGTGCGCTGGTGCACCGAGGCCGGCTGCAGCGTCAGCATCGACGCCATCGGCAACATCTTTGCCCGCCGCCCAGGGCGAAACCCGGCCTTGCCGCCGGTCATGACCGGCAGCCATATCGACACTCAGCCTACCGGCGGCAAGTTCGACGGTTGCTACGGGGTAATGGCCGGGCTGGAGGTGATCCGCACCCTCAACGACCTGCAACTGACCACCGAAGCGCCCCTGGAAGTGGTGGTGTGGACCAACGAGGAAGGTTCGCGCTTCCCGCCGTGCATGATGGGCTCGGGGGTGTTCGCCGGTAAGTTCGGCCTGCAGGACACCCTGGACAAGGTCGATGACCAGGGCCTGTCGGTAGGTGCCGAGCTGGCCCGTATCGGCTATGCCGGCCCGCGCGTGCCCACCGGGCATGCCGTGGGCGCCTATTTCGAAGCGCACATCGAACAGGGCCCGGTGCTGGAAGACCAGCGCACCACCATCGGCGTGGTCCAGGGCTGCCTGGGGCAGAAATGGTTCGACCTGGTGCTGACGGGCGTCGAAGCCCACGCCGGCCCCACCCCGATGCACCTGCGCAAGGACGCGCTGGTTGGCGCCGCTGAAGTGGTCGCGGCGGTCAACCGTGTGGCCCACGCCCATCAGCCGCATGCCTGCGGCACGGTGGGCTGCCTGACCCTGCACCCGGGGTCGCGCAATGTGATCCCGGGCCAGGTGCACATGACCCTAGACCTGCGCCACCTCGACCCCACCCACCTGGCCGCCATGGTCGCCGAGGTACGGGAGGTGATCGAAGCCAGCTCGGCACGGCACGGGCTGCGTTTCGATCTGACACCGACGGCCGACTTCCCGCCCCTGTACTTCGCCGAGCAGTGCGTCGATGCCGTGCGCCAGGGTGCACGCGAGCTGGGCCTGAGCCATATGGACATCGTCAGCGGCGCCGGCCACGACGCCATCTTCCTGGCCGAGTTGGGCCCGGCCGGGATGATTTTCGTGCCGTGCGAAGGCGGCATCAGCCACAACGAAATCGAAAACGCCGCGCCCCAGGACCTGGCCGACGGCTGCGACGTATTGCTGCGCGCCATGTTCCAGGCCGCCAATCAGGGGGCGCATTGAGATGACCAGCAAGACTGCCATCGGCGAATTCACCGCCGTCGAACTGCTTGAACTGTACCAGCGCCGGCAGCTGTCGCCGGTCGAGGTGATCGACGATGTACTGGCGCGCATCGACCAGCACAACCCAGCGGTCAACGCCTACTGCCACGTGGACGGTGAAGGCGCCCGCGCCGCCGCCCGCGCCAGCGAACAACGCTGGCAACGCGGCGAGCCCTGTGGCCGCCTGGACGGTGTGCCCGCGTCGATCAAGGACCTGACCCTGACCCGTGGCATGCCCACGCGCAAGGGTTCCCGCACCACCAGCGGCGCAGGCCCTTGGGACGTCGATGCGCCCTTCACTGCATTCATGCGCGAGGCCGGCGCGGTGCTGGTCGGCAAGACCACGACACCGGAGTTTGGCTGGAAGGGGGTAACTGACAACCCGCTTTACGGCATCACCCGCAACCCCTGGGATACCCGCCTGACGGCAGGTGGCTCCTCCGGCGGCGCGGCAGCGGCGGCCGCGCTGAACCTGGGCGTGCTGCACCAGGGCAGTGATGCCGGTGGCTCGATCCGTATTCCTTGTGCCTTTACCGGCACCTTCGGCATCAAGCCCACCTTCGGCTACGTGCCGCAATGGCCGGCCAGCGCCATGACCGTGCTGTCGCACCTCGGGCCAATGGCCCGGACTGTCGACGACGCAGTGCTGATGCTCGACTGCGTAGCCCGCCCGGATGCCCGCGACGGGCTGGCCGGGGCACCGCGGCAGGCACCATGGCTGGGCGAGGGCCAGGACCTCAGCGGTTTGCGCATCGCCTACAGCGCCGACTTCGGCTACGTGCAGGTCGACCCGCAGGTTCAGGCGCTGGTCGAGCAAGCGGTGCAACACCTGGCCCGGCTGGGGGCGCAAGTGGAGGAAGTCGACCCGGGCTTTGCTGACCCGTTGGAGACCTTCAACACCCTGTGGTTCGCCGGCGCGGCGCGGCTGGCCAGTGCCTTTGGCGATGAACAGCGGGCACTGCTCGACCCAGGGCTGCGCGGGATAGCCGAGCAAGGGGCGCAGGTGGGCCTGAGCGAGTACACCCAAGCGCTGGAAGCACGGGCTGAGCTGATTGCGCGGATGAATGCCTTTCACCAGCGCTACGATGTGCTGGTGTCACCGATGCTGCCACGGGTAGCGTTCGAGGCGGGGCATGACGTGCCGCCCGGTTCGGGGATGGCGCAGTGGATGGAATGGACGCCGTTCAGCTACCCGTTCAACTTGACCCAGCAACCGGCGGCTTCGGTGCCGTGCGGGTTTACCCGCGAAGGGTTGCCAGTGGGGTTGCAGGTGGTCGCCGGGCGGTTTGCCGATGAGCAGGTGCTGCGGGTGTGCAAGGTGTATGAGCAGCACTATCCGAGCCGGCATTTGCAGGCGCCGATAGTGGCGTGAAAGCTGAATGATCCCGCCCCTGTAGGAGCGGCCTTGCGTCGCGAAAGGCCCGCCAAGCGGGCCCGGCAATCTCAGCCCAAACGCCCCGCCGGCGCATACGGCGCCGGATCAATGATCGGCGCCCCCCCCGTCAGCAAGTCAGTAAACAACTGGCACGAAGCCGGCGCCAGCACCAACCCATTACGGTAATGCCCGCAGTTCAACCACAACCCGTCATGCCCCGGCACCGGCCCAATATACGGGATACCTTCAGGCGACCCCGGCCGCAGCCCCGCCCAATGCCCGACCACCGCGGCATCCTTGAGCTGCGGCAACAGCTCTAGCGCCGAAGCCTTGAGGCTCGCCATCGCATCCTCGGTCGGGGTCTTGTCGTAGCCGGCATGCTCCAGCGTGCTGCCCACCAGAATGTGCCCGTCACGGCGCGGGATCGCATAGCGCCCCTTGGCCAGCACCATGCTCGGCAAGAAGTCCTCGGCGCACTTGAACAGAATCATCTGCCCCTTCACCGGCGCCACCGGCAGCTCAAGGCCAAGCGTGCGCAGCAGGTCGCCACTCCAGGCGCCAGCACTGAGCACCACGTCATCGGCCTGCAGCACACCGTCCGCTGTCTGCACGCCAGTCACGCGCCCAGCGTCCTGAACAAAGCCGGTGATCTGGCAGTGCTCGCGCAAGGTCACGTTGGGCAATGCCAGCAATGCAGCCTTCAGCGACTTGACCAGCCGCGGGTTACGCACGTTGGCCACGCCCGCCATGTAGATGGCGCGCTTGAAGCCCGGGCCCAGTATCGGCACCGCGTCATAGGCCGCCGAGATATCCACGGCACTCAGTGGCCGCCCCTCGCGTGCCGCCCAGGCCAGCGCTTCGGCCTCGTCGTCCAGGTCGAGCCAGTACAAGCCGGTGGTGTGGACTTCTGGGTCAATACCCGTGCTGGCGAACAGGTGCTCGCCCAGCTGTGGGTAGAAGTCCTGCGACCAATGCGCGAGGGCGGTCACTGCCGGGCTGTAGCGCCAAGGGTACAACGGCGAGACGATGCCGCCGCCCGCCCAGGACGACTCTCGCCCGACCTCGCCCTGGTCACACACCACCACCTGCCCGACGTGCGCCGCCAGGTTGAACGCCGTCAGCAGGCCGATAACCCCGCCGCCGACCACCACTACTTGCTTGCTCATCTGTCGATCCAAACACCTGAAGTAAAACCGCGATGCACCGGGCACCATTCATGCTTCAGCTTCCCCAGCACTGCTCGCTGCTGTCCAGGCTGCCCAGGTTGCTGTGCACGCCTGCATGATCGAGCTGAAAGTCACCGCAGCGGTCCTGCGCCATCAGCCCATGCGGCAGCCTGCGGGCGAGCAACAAGAAGGTGTCGCTGTCGCGCTGGGCGTGCAGGCTGTAGTAACGGTTGCCGCTGGGCAGTGCCGGGTCGCCTTCGGCGTATTGGCCGGTGCGAACGCGATGGCGCTCCAGGCGTAGGGCGGCATCCTGCAGCAGACCGACCACTTCGCTGCGTGCGGCGCGCCGAAGCTGCTCGCTGTAACTGGGGTAGGCAATGGCTGCCAGAATGCCGGTCACGGCCACGACAATCAACAACTCGATAAGGCTCAGGCCTTGCTGCATGTCAGGGTTCCCTCAATCGCTGCCGCCAAAGGATGCGCCGCACCTCATCACCTGACAGCGCATACACCGCTTCCAGTACATGCCGCGACCGGGCTTGCCGGCTGACGGCGGTGACCCTGAACAAGGTAGCCTGCTGGCCCTCGGGCAGGTGCGCGGCACGGTCACTTCGGCCAAGGTTCTGCACCTGGAAGAAGCCGCTTGCGGTGCCCTGCCAGTTGCCCTGCAAGTCATGCGGCCGCGGTGGTGGTTGGCAGGGCTGGCACGCTGGGGGCGGTGACAGTTGTAGCTGGGCGGCGCCTGCCAGCAATGCCTGCTCGGCTTGCTCGAGTGCCTCGAAACCGTCACGCCACAAGCCAGCCATGCGGGTCTCCACCAGCGCATCGCGCAGGGCCGAGGCCGCGAGCAAGCCAAGCAGCAAGCTCAGCACCAGTGCCAACAGCAACACCACACCGCGCTGGCGCTTCATGGGCCGGCCAGCGGATTGCGCAGCGCCACGCTCAAGGCGTGCTGCTGCTCTATGCCCAGGGTGGGCTCGAACAGCGTCAGGTGCACATCCACCCGCCCACCTTGCGGTGCCTCGACAAACGCCACACGCATCTCACGCACATGGTCGACCAGCGGCTGGCTAGCCCCTCGTCGGCGGAACCGCAAGGTCGTGCCATCCAGCACATAGAGGTGCTGGCTTATGGGGATTGCCAAGGGGTGCTGGCTGCCATCAACTCGCCCGCTGTGCACGTGAGCCTCGTCGATGCAGTTGGTCAGCAGCGTCCAGTCCGGGGCACCGGTGTGCCCGGGCAGCTCGGCCACTACCAGGCTCAGGCTGTTCGCGCCCACCTGCAGGGGCTGGGCGAAGGCTTGAAGCGCTAGCGGGTCGGTGAAGTCGTCGGGCTGCAGGCGCAGGCAGCCGAACATGCCGGCCATGCGAATGTCCTGGGCCATGCGTTGCAACGCCAGGCGGGCATCAGCCTGCAAGCGTGCGGCCGCGCCCTGCAGGCGCCAAGTGTCATGGGCAGACACGAACAATTGGCTGGCCGCTGCCAGCAGCAGCAAACCGATGGCGAGCGCCAGCACCCCCTCGATCAAACCGAAGCCGACTTGTGTGCGGCTCATGGCTGCGCCTTCGGCTCGCCTGCGGCCCTGGCCCGTTCCTGCCGGGTGTGCGCCCACAAGGCGGCCTGTGCATCGTGCCGCGCACTGTCGGTTGCCTGCAGTGCGCGCACCTGCAAGGCGCCAGCGGCAAACATGCCCACCGCCACCACCACCATGGCCAGTAATACCTCGAGGAGCGTCATGCCCCCTTCCATCGCTCGCATCCCTGCGCCCCCTGCGACTTTTCCTGCAACTGATTACTCACTGGGCGACTGGATCAATTGCCCGGCGACCTTGAAGCTGAAGCGAAGCACTTCCAGGGAGAAATGCACGGTGCGGCAACAGGGTGCAACACTGATACAAATGATGTTGGCGCTGGCCATGGCGGCCGTTCTGATACAGCTGGGGATGCCGGCCTACAACGACCTCTCTGAAGGCTTACACAGGGCAACCGCAGCGCGCGACCTGGCACAAGCACTGCGCAGCGCGCGCAGCCACGCGTTGCTGCAAGGCCAGGCGGTGCTGGTGCTGCCGTTGGAAAGTGATTGGGGCAAGGGCTGGCGCGTGATGCTAGGGCACAATCAGCAGGTTCTGCGCGAGCAGCGCCTGGTAAGGCCTCTGAGGATTGTCGCGAATACCGGACAACAGGTGAAGTTCAGCGCACTGGGCGTGCCACAGGGGCGCAACGCCAACTTGCTGGGTGGCACATTGCACATTTGCCAGGCTGGCGCAGCGGCCAGCCAGTACCGGGTGGTACTGGCGACCAGCGGCAGGGTCAGCCTGCGCACAGATGAACTGAGTGAGCCCTTGTGCGCAGGTGCCTGATCAGATCAGCGAGCGAACCCGCAGCTCTTTGGGCATGGAGAAGGTGATGTTCTCCTCGCGCCCATCCAGCTCTTCTGCGCCGGTGGCGCCCCAAGCCCTGAGCTGCTCGATCACGCCGCGCACCAGCACTTCGGGGGCCGAAGCACCCGCTGTGATGCCGATGCGAGCTGCGTCATCGAACCAGGCACGTTGCAGGTCCTCGGCACCGTCGATCAGATAGGCCGGGGTGCTCATGCGCTCGGCCAGCTCACGCAGGCGGTTGGAGTTGGAGCTGTTCGGGCTACCGACCACCAGCACCACGTCACACTCACCGGCCAGTTGCTTGACCGCATCCTGGCGGTTCTGGGTGGCGTAGCAGATGTCGTCCTTGCGCGGGCCACCGATGTTCGGGAAGCGCGCACGCAGGGCATCGATGACACGGCTGGTGTCATCCATCGACAGCGTGGTCTGGGTGACGAAGGCCAGGTGGTCCGGGTCGCGCACCTGCAGCTTGGCGACATCGTCCTCGTCTTCGACAAGGTAGATGGCGCCGCCGTTGCTGGCGTCGTATTGCCCCATGGTGCCTTCGACTTCCGGGTGCCCCTCGTGGCCGATGAGAATGCACTCACGGCCGTCGCGGCTGTACTTGGCGACTTCGATGTGCACCTTGGTCACCAACGGGCAGGTGGCGTCGAACACCTTCAGGCCACGCCCAGCGGCTTCCTGGCGCACGGCCTGGGAAACACCATGGGCACTGAAGATGACGATGACGTCATCCGGCACCTGGTCCAGCTCTTCGACGAAGATGGCACCGCGGTTGCGCAGGTCTTCGACCACGAACTTGTTGTGCACCACTTCATGGCGCACGTAGATCGGCGGGCCGAAGACTTCCAGGGCACGGTTGACGATCTCGATCGCCCGGTCGACCCCCGCGCAAAAACCGCGAGGGTTGGCGAGTTTGATTTGCATGCTCGGCTCCAGGCTTACAAGGCCTTCACGTCGAGGATCTGCACCTCGAAGCTCAGGGTCTTGCCAGCCAGTGGGTGATTGAAGTCGATGGTCACCTGCGCGTCATCGAAGGCTTTGACCACGCCCGGCAGCTCGGCGTTTGCGGCGTCGTTGAAGATCACCAGCAGGCCTTCGGACAACTCCATGTCGGTGAACTGCGAACGCGGCATGATTTGCACGTTCTGCGGGTTCGGCTGGCCGAAGGCGTTTTCCGGGGCCACGGTGACGGTGCGCTTGTCGCCGGCCTTGAAGCCGAACAGCGCGGCTTCGAAACCTGGCAGCAGGTTGCCGTCACCTACCTTGAACACGGCAGGCGACTTGTCGAACGTGCTGTCGACGGTGTCGCCGTTTTCCAGGTGCAGTGCGAAGTGCAGGGTGACTTCGGTGTTCTGGCCGATACGGGTGTCAGTCATGGACCGGATCCTCGGACTTCTTGCTCTTGAACATATCCAGCGCCAGCATCACCGCGCCAACGGTGATGGCGCTGTCGGCCACGTTGAAGGCCGGGAAGTAATGGCGGTTTTGCCAGTGCACCAGGATGAAGTCGACCACATGGCCCAGCACGACGCGGTCGTACAGGTTGCCAATGGCGCCACCCAGCACCAGCGCCAGCGCCACGGCCAGCCAGGTTTCGTTGCGCCCCAGGCGCTTGAGCCACACCACCAGTACGGCACTGACCACCACGGCGATCAGGGCGAACAGCCAGCGCTGCCAGCCAGCGCCATCAGCGAGGAAGCTGAAAGCGGCGCCGGTGTTGTAGGCCAAGGTCCAGCTGAAGTAGTCAGGGATGACCACAATCTGCTGGTACATGCTCAAGGCGTTGTTGAAATACAGCTTGGTGGCCTGGTCGAGGACCAGGACCAGCAAGCTCAGCCAAAGCCATGCAAGGCGCCCGAAGCGCCCCACTGCCGGGTTAGGCATAGTGACGCACCTCGCCCGAGCCGCTCAGGTTATCGACGCAACGGCTGCAGATTTCCGGGTGCTCCGGGTGGCTGCCGACGTCGGCGCGGAAGTGCCAGCAACGGCCGCACTTGGCATGGCCGGACTTCACCACTTTCAGCTTAAGGCCTTCGACTTCGGTAGCCACGGCGTCAGCCGGTGCCTGCACGAACGGCACCACGCTCGCAGCCGAGGTGATCAGCACGAAGCGCAGCTCGTCGCCCAGCTTGCTCAGGTCGGCGCTCAGGCCTTCGTCAGCGTACAGGGTGACTTCGGCCTGCAGGTTGCCGCCGATGACCTTGGCAGTACGCTGGTTTTCCAGCTCCTTGTTGACCGACGCCTTGACCGCCATGACGCGATCCCAGTAGGCACGGTCCAGCTCGGTGCCTTCCGGCAGCTCGCTCAGGCCCTGGTACCAGCCGTTGAGCATCACCGACTCGTTGCGCTCGCCCGGCAGGTACTGCCAGATTTCGTCAGCGGTGAACGCCAGGATCGGTGCGATCCAGCGCACCAGCGCCTCGCTGATGTGGTACAGCGCCGACTGGCACGAACGACGGGCAACACTGTTGGCGCCGGTGGTGTACTGGCGGTCCTTGATGATGTCGAGGTAGAAGCCACCCAACTCCTGCACGCAGAAGTTGTGGATCTTCGAGTAGACGTTCCAGAAACGGTACTCGCTGTAGTGCTCTTCCAGCTCGCGCTGCAGCAGCAGCGTGCGGTCCACAGCCCAACGGTCCAGGGCCAGCATGTCCTCGGGGGCCAGCAGGTCGCGGGCCGGGTCGAAGCCCGACAGGTTGGAAAGCAGGAAGCGCGCGGTGTTGCGAATACGCCGGTAGGCATCGGCACTGCGCTGCAGGATCTGCTCGGAAACCGCCATCTCACCCGAGTAGTCGGTGGCCGAAACCCACAGGCGCAGGATGTCGGCACCCAGGGTGTTGTTGACCTTCTCCGGCTCGATGGTGTTGCCCAGCGACTTGGACATCTTGCGGCCGTTTTCGTCCACGGTGAAGCCGTGGGTCAACAGCTCGCGGTACGGCGCGTGGTTGTCGATGGCGCAACCGGTCAGCAACGACGAGTGGAACCAGCCACGGTGCTGGTCGGAACCTTCCAGGTACAGGTCGGCGACCGGGCCGGTGGCGTGGCCGATGTCGTGCGAACCCCGCAGCACGTGCCAGTGGGTGGTGCCGGAGTCGAACCACACGTCCAGGGTGTCGGTGATCTTGTCGTACTGGCCGGCTTCCTCACCGAGCAGTTCGGCGGCGTCCAGCTTGAACCAGGCCTCGATGCCCTCTTGCTCGACGCGCTTGGCCACGGCTTCCATCAGTTCGACAGTGCGCGGGTGCAGTTCGCCGGTCTGCTTGTGCAGGAAGAACGGGATCGGCACACCCCAGTTGCGCTGACGCGAGATGCACCAGTCCGGGCGGTTGGCGATCATCGAGTGCAGGCGCGCCTGGCCCCAGGCCGGGACGAACTTGGTTTCTTCGATGGCCTTGAGCGCGCGCTCACGCAGCGGCTCGCCGGTGCTTGGCTGCTTGTCCATGCCGACGAACCACTGCGCGGTGGCGCGGTAGATCAGCGGGGTCTTGTGGCGCCAGCAGTGCATGTAGCTGTGGCTGATGGTTTCGGTGTGCATCAGCGCGCCGACTTCGCTCAGCTTCTCGACGATGGCGGGGTTGGCCTTCCAGATGAACTGGCCGCCGAAGAAGTCCAGCGACTCGACGTACACGCCATTGCTCTGCACCGGCGTGAGGATGTCGTCGTTGACCATGCCGTAGCGCTTGCAGGTGACGAAGTCGTCTTCACCGTAGGCTGGCGCGGAGTGAACCACACCGGTACCGGCGCCCAGCTCGACGTAGTCGGCCAGGTAGATCGGCGACAGGCGGTCGTAGAACGGGTGGCGGAAGTTGACCAGCTCCAGGGCCGAACCCTGGGCGGTGGCGATGACCGAGCCTTCCAGGTTGTAACGCTTGAGGCACGCCTCGACCAGCTCTTCGGCCAGTACCAGCAGGCGCTCGCCGGTGTCGACCAGGGCGTACTTGAACTCCGGGTGGATGTTCAGCGCCTGGTTGGCCGGGATGGTCCACGGGGTGGTGGTCCAGATCACGATGGCGGCGGGCTTGGCCAGCGCGGCCAGGCCAAAGGCGGCGGCCAGCTTGTCGGCATCGGCGGCCGGGAAGGCCACGTCGATGGTCTGGGATTTCTTGTCGGCGTATTCGACCTCGGCTTCGGCCAGTGCCGAACCGCAATCGAAGCACCAGTTCACAGGCTTGAGGCCCTTGAACACGAAGCCTTGCTTGACCATCTCGGCCAGGGCACGGATTTCACCGGCCTCGTTGGCGAAGTTCATGGTCTTGTAGGGGTTGTCCCAGTCGCCCAGCACACCCAGGCGGATGAACTCGGTCTTCTGCCCTTCGATCTGCTCGGCGGCGTACTCACGGCACAGTTCACGGGTGCGGTCGGCAGACAGGTGCTTGCCGTGGGTGACTTCGACCTTGTGTTCGATCGGCAGGCCATGGCAGTCCCAGCCCGGCACGTACGGGGCATCAAAGCCCGCCAGGGTCTTGGAACGGACGATCATGTCCTTGAGGATCTTGTTCAGCGCATGACCGATGTGGATCTTGCCGTTGGCATAGGGCGGGCCGTCGTGCAGGACGAACTTCGGACGATCCTTGCCAATTTCGCGCAGCTTCTGGTACAGGCCAATGCTGTCCCAGCGCTGCAGAATCTGCGGTTCGCGCTGAGGCAGGCCGGCCTTCATCGGGAAGGCGGTGTCCGGAAGGTTTAGCGTGGCTTTGTAGTCGGTCATTTCAGGCTCTTCGTTAGCGGTTGAGCGTGCCAATGTGCACGTGCGGCGGCGATGTCCGCGTCGATCGCCGACTTCAGCGCCTCAAGGGAGGCGAATCGCTGCTCTTCACGCAGCTTGTGGTGGAACTCCACCGTCAGACGCCGGCCATACAGGTCGCCGGCATAATCCAGAAGATGAATCTCCAGGTGCGGGCGCCCATCACCGGCAACGGTGGGGCGCACGCCGATATTGCCGACACCCGGCCAGGCCTTGCCGTCGATTACGATGCTGGCCAGGTAAACCCCGGACAGCGGCACGCGGCGGCGCTTGAGCTGAATGTTGGCGGTGGGCGTGCCGAGTTGGCGCGCCAGTTTCTGGCCGTGCAAGACCCGGCCAGTGATGCGGTACGGGCGGCCCAGCAAGTGCTCGGCCAACTCGAAGTTACCTTCGGCCAGAGCCTTGCGCACTTCGGTGCTGCTGACCCGCAGGCCGTCCTGGATTACGGTGTTGGCGGCTTCGACGGTAAACCCATACTTGTCGCCCGCCTCGACCAGGAAGGCGAAATCGCCCGCGCGGTCGCAGCCGAAGCGGAAGTCGTCGCCCACTTCGAGGTGACGCACGCCCAGGCCGTCGACCAGGATGGCTTTGACGAATTCATCGGCGCTGAGTTTGCTCAGGCGCTGATTGAACGCCAGGCACAACACCCGGTCGATGCCTTCGGCAGCCAGCAGCTCGATTTTGTCGCGCAGCCGCGCCAAGCGCGCCGGCGCGGTATCGGGGGCAAAGTATTCGCGCGGCTGTGGCTCGAAGATCACCACGCAGGTCGGCAGGCCAAGTGCTTGGCCACGCTCGCGCAAACGCGCCAGGATTGCCTGGTGGCCGCGGTGAACCCCGTCGAAGTTGCCAATGGTGGCGACACAGCCCCGGTGCTCGGGGCGCAGGTTGTGAAGACCTCGAACCAGCTGCATAACGCGCTTCTTGCTCATAAAGTGGCCGATTATAACCACACCCGGGCGCCGGTGACAGGCAGCAGCGCCCGGGGGTGGCGTGGAATGCGAAAAACCGACGCCTGACGTGCGCTTGGCTTCAGTGCAGGGCCTTGCGGGCGAAATGCCGAGGCCGGAAGCCGCACAGGTACAGGCAGCCGAAATACGTGACGATACCTGCCAGGATCAACGCCCCGAGACGCACGAAGCGCTCGAGCATGCCACCCTGCTCCCAGGCCGGCATATAGTGCATGCCCGCCAGCAATACCGCCGACATCAATGTCACTGCCAACACCAGTTTGAACAGGAACCTGGTCCATCCGGGTTGCGGTTCGAACAGCCCTTGGCTGCGCAGCTTCCAGAACAGCAGGCCGGCATTCAGGCAGGCCCCGAGGCTGATCGCCAGGGCCAGCCCGGCATGTGCCAGCGGGCCGACCAGGGCCAGGTTCAACAATTGGGTGCAGACCAGCGTGAACACCGCGATCTTCACCGGCGTGCGGATATTCTGCTGCGCATAGAAGCCGGGTGCCAGTACCTTGACCAGAATGATCGCCAACAGGCCCACAGAATAGGCAACCAGTGCGCGCTGGGTCATGGCCGCATCGAACGCGCTGAACTTGCCGTACTGGAACAGCGCCACGGTCAGCGGCTCGGCGAGGATGGCCATTGCCAGGGTGCAGGGCAACACCAGCAAAAAGCACAGGCGCAGGCCCCAGTCGAGGATACGTGAGTACTCTTCGCGGTCTTTATTAGCGTAAGTCTTGGCCAGGGTAGGCAGCAGGATGGTGCCCAACGCCACGCCCAGCACGCCGGACGGCAGCTCCATGAGCCGATCGGCGTAGTACATCCACGACACCGAGCCGGCCACCAGGAACGAGGCGAAGATGGTGTTGATGATCAGCGATATCTGGCTGACCGAGACCCCGAGAATCGCCGGCAGCATCTGCTTGAGCACGCGCCATACACCCGTGTCGCGCAGGTTCAGGCGGGGCAGCACGAGCATGCCGATCTTCTTCAGCGCCGGCAGTTGATACAGCAGCTGGGCCAGGCCGCCCGCCAGTACACCCCAGCCTAACGCCATGATCGGCGGGTCGAAATACGGCGTGAGCACCACGGCGAAAAAGATCATCGCCACGTTCAGCAAGGTCGGGGTGAACGCAGGGACCGAGAAGCGGTTCCAGGTATTGAGGATCGCCCCCGCCAGGGACGACAGCGATATCAGCAATATATAAGGAAACGTCACCCGCAACAGGTCGGTGGTGAGTGCGTATTTTTCGGCACTGTTGACGAACCCTGGCGCGGTCGCCCACACCACCCAAGGCGCGGCAAGGATGCCAACGACGGTGACCAGGGCCAGGACCAGGGTCAGCAGACCGCTGACATAGGCAATGAAGGTACGGGTGGCCTCATCGCCCTGCTGGGTCTTGTACTCGGCCAGGATGGGCACAAAAGCCTGCGAGAACGCACCTTCGGCGAAGATCCGTCGCAGCAGGTTGGGCAACTTGAAGGCGATGAAAAAGGCATCAGTGGCGATGCCGGCACCAAAGACACGCGCCAGGATGGTGTCGCGCACAAAGCCCAACACCCTGGAAATCATGGTGATCGAGCTGACCGCGGCCAGAGATTTCAGCAAATTCATCGAAAAGATTCACGTCAGAGACAGAGGACGCTGCAGAGAGCGTTCGAATGTGCGATACTCCCGCGCCTTCGCAGGGGAGCCAAAATTCCCGAGTTTACAGGTCGCGCAGCAGAAAGGAATCTTTCCCTCTTGTTGGCGCACCGCTCGGCGGAACCTTGCAGGTGGCCTTGACATCCGTTCGACTGATCGGCATGATTCGCGGCCTATTTTGTTTGCTATTTACCTAAAGTCTTTCGAGGAGCTCGACGGTGGCCAACACACCTTCCGCCAAGAAACGTGCAAAACAGGCTGAGAAGCGTCGCAGCCACAACGCCAGCCTGCGTTCCATGGTCCGCACCTACATCAAGAATGTAGTTAAAGCCATCGACGCAAAAGACGCTGAAAAAGCGCAAGCCGCTTACGTTCTGGCTGTACCAGTAATCGACCGCATGGCCGATAAAGGTATCATCCACAAGAACAAAGCTGCTCGCCACAAAGGCCGTCTGAATGGCCACATCAAGGCGCTGAAAGAAGCTGCAGCTGCCTAAGCGACATGCTTGTCAAAAAACCGACCCTAGGGTCGGTTTTTTGTTGCCTGCGATTTAACTGTTTACCCGCGCGCTGCTAGCAGGAGCGCCCTTGCCGGGGCGCCCCTCCTGTTGAATCACTTGGCGATCGGGATTTTCGGCGCCCACTGCAGCCACTGATCCTCTGCCTTGTCGAACAGGGCAAAGGTCTGCTGCGGCCGCGCGGGGTTGCCCATCTGCTCGCCATCCGGCGTGGCAAAGGCAATACCGCCATCGATGAGCGTCTCCAGCGATTCGGTACGCACCGTGGCTCCCTTGAACAGCCCCCAATCGAAACCAAACCCGCTGCTGTTCCAGAAGCGGCTGCCACTGCGCACCAATGCTGCGTAGCGCGGCTCGATAAGGATATGAATCAGCACGCGGTCGGCACTCTGGCCCAGTTCGAAGCCTGTCACCTTGCCTACCGCGACCTCACGGTAAGTAACCGGCACACCCGGCTTGATCGAGCCGCGCCGCGGGGCGCTGAGCGTCAACGGCAGGCCGACTTCCGGCCCTGCAACCTGCGGGGCATCGGCCAGGGCAATAAAGTCGCGCTGGGTGCCCTTGTCCTTGGCCGCCGGCTGCACTTCCAGGTACTGCCCACCAATCAAGGTGTCGAGGTTTTCGGTGCGCACCAGGCCCAACGCAGGCTTGACCACCCAGAATTGCGTACCGACGCGTGCAATACGCTCCGCCGCTTCGGTAATGCGTGCCCGCAACATCACGGCCTGCAAGTCTGCAGTCAGGTCGACACTTTCGATGCTGCCGACGTCCAGGCCACGGAAGCGAATCGGCGTACCCGGCTTCAAACCGTCGGCTCGGTCCACACGAATGGTGATCAATGTACCCGCCCGGTTAACCGCCTCCTGGCTCTCATGCAGCCGGAAGCGTGGAATATGGCGCTTGAGCACCACATCGGGCCTTGGCGTGTCGAAGGCGATACCGCCCGCCATGAGCGTCTGCAGGGATTCGCTTTTGATCTTGATGCCCGACAGCCCACCGGTCAGGGTAATGCCACTGACATTCCAGAAGCGCGATGAGCCGTTCACCAGCTTCTCGTACTCCTTCTCGATATGCACACCGATCAGGATCCGGTTGCTGTTGCGCGCAAACTGGTAGCTCTGCACGCTGCCTACCTTCACCTGGCGGTACATCACCGGGCTACCGATTTCCAGCGAGCCCAGGGTATCGGCGAACAGCACCATGTGCAGGCCCGGCGCCTTCAGGTCAAGCGGCGGCGCCTTGGGCCGTGCCTCGAACTCCCGCAGCGGCTTGTCGCCCTTCTCCCCGGGGCGAATGGCAATGTAGTTACCTTTTACCAAGGCCTCCAGGCCGGTAATGCCCGCCAGCGAGATGGACGGCTTGACCACCCAGAACTGCGTACCTTCGACCAGGTAGTCCTCGGTGAGTGGGTCGAGGGTCAGCTCGGCCATGGCGCTGCCCAGGTTGTCTTCCATCTTCAGCGCTTTCAGCGAGCCGACCTGGATGCCCTTGTACATCACCGGCGTGCGACCCGCCTGCAGGCCTTCGTAGTCACTCAGCTTGACCTTGATGCGGATCCCGGCCTGGGCCGCATCGAAGTCTTCATACAGGCGAAACGGCAGGCTGGGGTCGGTTGGCGGGCTGTCCTTGCGGTATTCCGGCGTCGCGAAGGCGATGCCACCGGCGACGATGCTCGACAGCGACTCGCTGCGCACCTTCACACCCGACAGGCTGGCATCGATGCTGATACCGCTGGCGTTCCAGAAACGCGTGTGTTTGCGCACCAGGCTGGCGTAGGCCGGCTGGATGAACACTTTGATCTCGACAGTGTCCTGGTCATCGGAAAGCCGGTAACTCTTCACCCGGCCGACCTGGATCTGCTTGTAGAACACCGGGCTGTCGCGATTGAGCGAACCCAGCCGCTCAGCCTTGAGTGTCAGGTGCAAGCCCGGCTCACTGTCAGACAAGGGCGGCGCCGTAGACAAGGCCTTGAAGCGCTTGGCCTTCTCCCCTTCGCCAGGGCTGACGGCGATGTAGTTACCCGAGACCAAGGTTTCCAGGCCGGAAATACCCGCCAGGCTGACGCTTGGCTTGACCAGCCAGAAGCGCGTCCCGGTAGTCAGGTGCGGCTCGGCTGCCTTGTTCATTTCAATGGTGGCAATCACACCCTGGTTGGCACCCTTGGCATCCAGCACCAACGCCGTCACCTTGCCGACCGGCATGCCCTTGTAGATGACTTCGGTCTTGTTGGCGACGATCCCTTCACCCGTGGTAAAGCGAACCTCGATTTCCACGCCCGCATCACGGTAGGCCTGCCATGCCAGCCAGCCCCCGATCATCAACGCGATCAGCGGCAGGATCCAGATGGCCGACCAGTTCGAAGCTGGGCGGGTTTTTGCCGTAGGCAGGTCACTCATGGTCGTCATCCGACTCCGTGTTATCCCAAATCAGTCGGGGATCGAAAGTTAAAGCAGCAAGCATCGTCAGAATCACCACACTGGCGAAGGCGACAGCGCCCAGGTTGGCTTCGACACTGGCAATTCGCCCGAAATTCACCACCGCCACCAGGATGGCGATGACGAAGATATCGAGCATGGACCAGCGCCCAATGAATTCGATAAAGCGGTACATCAGGATCCGTTGGCGCGCCGAAAGCGGCTGGCGGCGCTGAACCGAGTACAGCAGCAAGCCAATACCCACCAGTTTGAAGGTAGGTACCAGAATACTGGCGATGAACACCACGGCAGCGATGGGCACCATGCCGTGCTTGAGCAGGGTAATGACGCCGGACATGATGGTATCGGGGCTACCCTGGCCAAGGGTGCTGACGGTCATGATCGGCAACAGATTGGCAGGGATGTACAGAATGGAAGCCGCAATCAGCAACGCCCAGGTACGCACGATACTGTTCGGTCGACGGCCATGCACGATGGCCCCACAGCGCGTGCACGTCTGCGAGGCGCTGTCGGCCTCCTGCCTGTTCAATTGGTGACACTCATTGCAGACCAGGATGCCTGCATCAATCGCCCGCATGGAGATCCTCCCCCGAAAGCGCACTCCAGATCTGATGCGGTGACATCACCACTTCGAGCCATACCTGAATCAACAGCAGACTGATGAAACAGAACAGCCCCAACCCCACGGTCAGTTCAGCCAGGTCCACCAGTTTGACGATCGCAACCAGCACGCCCATGAAGTAGACCTCGAGCATGCCCCAGTCGCGCAAGTGGTGATAGATGCGGTAGAACAACAGGCCATAGCTGCGCCCCACATCCAGCCGAATGCTCAGCAGTACCGCCAACTGGCACAGCAGCTTTGCCAAAGGAATGGCCATGCTGCACAGGAAGACCACCACGGCCACGCCGCGCATTTGTGAATTGTACAGGCCCACCACCCCGCTCCAGACCGTGTCGTCCGAAGTCTGGCCAAGCAGGTGCAGCTGCATGATCGGCAAAAAATTGGCCGGCACAAAAAGCAGTAATGCCGTCAGTACCAGGGCCAGGCTGCGGTTGACCACATTGTGCCGGTGGGCGTAAAGCTCATAGCCGCAGCGCGGGCACAGGGCTTTTTCATCGTGCTGCAGCACTGGCTTGCGCAGCAACAGGTCGCATTCGTGACAAGCAACGAGTTCGTCCAGCGGCAAGTGGGCCAGTGCTTCGGGTTCGACAGGGTTGGGCATATCGAGCTTCTGAAAGGGTGCGTGGGCTCTATTCTAGTGATCTGGCTCGAAATGTGGGAGGCGACTATTGACCGGTTTGAGCCCGGTGTTTGTGCGAGAAAAAGACAAAACCCCTACCTGCTCGCGCAGATAGGGGTTTTGCGAAATGAATCTTGACGATGACCTACTCTCACATGGGGAGACCCCACACTACCATCGGCGATGCATCGTTTCACTACTGAGTTCGGGATGGGA
>NZ_JABWRV010000028.1:0-74547 GCF_014269105.1 Pseudomonas sp. SWRI77
TGTCGTGGGTGGGCGGTGGTGGGCCGCTGCGCAAGATCGGGTTGGGGTGCTTGGGGCCTTCACCACTGCGCAGCCAGCGGCGGTGTACGCAGAACAGGTCGGCCATTTCGTCAAGACGCGCCAACGGAACACCGCGCTTGAACCAGTTGTTGACGTGCTGGGGTGTGACGCTGCGCTGGGCGGCGAAATCGGAAGGGGTCAAGCCACATTCGTGAAGCAGGGCTTTGAGGCGGTCACCGGATGTGTTCATGGCCGCGAGTGTAGCGGCCGTGTGCCAGTGCGGATATGAACCGGGTGTTGATGCGCTTTGTGCGAAAAGTGCTTGGTTGTAGGGCGTTGCAGTAGGGCGGCGTAGGACTTTTTACTGGCCGGGCCATCGTGAGCGCATAAAAAAACCCCGCCTGGGCGGGGTTCTTCAGCAATCGGTATCAGCCCTTGTAGGCAGCAACCGATTTGGTGATCGCGGCGCGGGCGGCGTCGGCGCCATCCCAGCCTTCGATCTTGACCCACTTGCCCTTCTCGAGATCTTTGTAGTTCGCGAAGAAGTGCTCGATCTGCTGGATCAGCAGGGCCGGCAGGTCGGTGTATTCCTTGACGTCGACATACAGCTGGGACAGCTTATCGTGCGGAACAGCGATGACCTTGGCGTCGCCGCCGCCGTCGTCGGTCATGTTCAGGATGCCGACCGGGCGGGCGCGGATGACCGAACCTGGGGCAACCGGGTAAGGGGTCACGACCAGCACGTCCAGCGGATCACCGTCGTCGGCCAGGGTGTTCGGGATAAAGCCATAGTTGGCTGGGTAGAACATCGGGGTAGCCATGAAACGGTCGACGAACAGGGTGTCGCTGTCCTTGTCGATTTCGTATTTGATCGGCGCGTGGTTGGCCGGGATCTCGATGGCGACGTAGATGTCGTTCGGCAGGTCTTTGCCCGCCGGAATCTTGCTGTAGCTCATTGGGCAGTGCCCCCGTGTTTGACCAAAAAGTGGCGGCGATTATAGGCACATTCCGCCAGGGCATGCCACGCCTGCCCTGATGTGCGGCCGCGTCAGGCGTGGCTTTCGCGGTAAGCGGGGTGTTCGGCCTGCAACCGGCCAAGGCGCGCCAAAGGGTCCTGGCGGTAGAACAGCGACAGTTGCTGGTACACCTGTGGGTAGGCCTGCTGCAGCAGGTCGGGGGCGCTGAAGAAATATTCGCTGGTGACGGCAAAGAATTCCGCCGGGTTTTCCGCCGCGTACGGGTCGATGGCGGTTTCGGCGTCGGGGTTCAGGTCCAGCTGGCGATTGAGGTCGTCATAGGCCTGTTGCATGGCACTCGCCCATTCATCCACCGGCATGCCGCTGTGCAGCGGCGGCAGGCCGTTGGCATCGCCGTTGAGCATGTCGAGCTTGTGCGCCAGCTCATGGATGACCAGGTTGTAGGCCTCCCACCCACCGCTGGCCAGCACACCGTTCCAGGCCAGAATCACCGGGCCCTGTTGCCAGGCTTCGCCGCTGTGCTCGCCGTCCCACACGTGCTCCACGCCGCTGGCGTCGCGGTGGCGCTGGGGGCTTTTGAAGTCGTCGGGGTAGAGGATGATCTCGTGAAAGCCCTGGTACCAGTTCAGCTCGCCCAGGTGCAGCAAAGGCAGCTGGGCCTGGGCCGCCAGGAACAAGCGCTGCTCGTCGCTTGGCTCGACACCGGGCAGGGTGGTCAGGTGCTTTTCGTGCAGAAACAGGATGCAGGCTTCGCGCAACCAGTGGTCTTCTTCAGTGCTGATGCCGTCGAGTAACGGCAAGTGCTCGCGAACGGCCTGCCATTGCTCGGGGGCGATCGGGTAGCGCGCCAGGGTACGCTGGCGCCGCCAGGCGCTGAAAGACCACATGGCGGTGCTCAGTGCGCCTTGGCTGTACGGCCCAGGCGACCGCGCAGCAGGCCGAGCACCATCGGTACCAGCGACAGGAAGATGATGCCGACCACCATCAACGACAGATGCTGCTTGATGAACGGCACGTTGCCGAAGAAGTAACCCAAGGTCACCAGGCCACCCACCCACAGCAGCGAACCGGCGACGCTGAAACCCAGGAAACGCGGGTAGTGCATGTGGGCGATGCCGGCGACGAACGGCGCGAAGGTGCGCAAGATCGGCAGGAAGCGCGCCAGGGTCACGGTCTTGCCGCCATGGCGCTCATAGAATTCGTGGGTGCGCTGCAGGTAGTCGCGGCGGAATATTTTCGAGTTAGGGTTGTTGAACAACCGCTCGCCGGCCGTTCGGCCTATCACGTAATTGGTACTGTCACCCAGGATTGCCGCGGCCATCAGCAGGCCCGCCAGCAGCACCGGGTCCATGCCGCCACCGGCCGCCACGGCGCCGGCGATGAACAGCAGCGAATCGCCCGGCAGGAACGGCATCACCACCAGGCCGGTTTCGCAGAAGATCACGGTGAACAGGATGGCGTAGATCCAGGGACCGTAATTGGTGACCAGCAGATCGAGGTAAGCATCGAGATGCAGGATAAGGTCCAGCGGGTTGAAATCCATGTACAGCACCTGTGTTCTTGGGCGTAGGCTCAGTTACCTGGGGATGGGTAAACTTTCACACATGACAAGTGGGCCATTATACGGCGAAGTGAGGATCATGCCCGGGGAGTTTGTAGCGGGGGGTTACCGGAGGCGGCATGGCCTGCACTGGCCGCTTCGCGGCTGAACCCGCGAAGCGGCCGGAACAGGTCAATCCGGCTGGATCGGCAGGATGTAGCTCTCGAACTCGGTGTCCTTGCGAAACCCGATGGACGCGTAGGTCTTGCGCGCCGCCTCGTTATTGGCGCTGGTCGAAACCCGCATGCGTACGGCATTGGTCTCTTTGGCCATCTTCTTCGCTTTGCGCATCAGGTGATCGGCCACCAACATGCGCCGCGAGTCCTCGGCCACGTAGATGTCGTTGAGGATCCACACGCGCTTGAGCGACAGCGACGAAAAGCTCGGGTACAGCTGGCAGAAGCCCAGCAGCTTGCCGTCGTCGTCATCGGGCAGTGCCAGATAGATCACCGACTCATCGCGTTTCAGGCGTTTTTCCAGAAAGCTGCGCGAGCTGTCCGGGTAGGGCAATTGCCCATAGAACTCGCGGTATTTGACGAACAGCGGGGTCAGCAGGTCGAGGTGTTCCAGGGTTGCCTTGATGATACGCATGTGCGGCCCTCAGGATCCATTTGGGGAAACAGCGGTTTGCGAGTCGCGCTCGACAGCATGCTGCCCAATGCGGGCGAGAAGCGCAATCCGCCTTCCGTGACATGATTTTTACTCTTTTCCGAGTAGGAAGTTTCCTTTTTGGCTGGCGGGGGTATCGCTCTCGAGGCTATGGACCTCGGCTTCGTCCTTCAGATTCACCCCGGAAAGCTGCCGGCGACAGGCCTCACGCATCAAGTACAGCAGGCGGTGGGCCGCCATGCCGTAGCTCAGGCCTTCCAGGCGCACGTTGGAGATGCAGTTGCGGTAGGCGTCAGTCAGGCCGACCCGTGGTGCGTAGGTGAAATACAGGCCGAGGCTGTCGGGCGAGCTCAACCCCGGGCGTTCGCCGATCAGCATCACGGTCATGCGTGCGCCGAGCAACTCGCCCACCTCGTCGGCCACCGCCACCCGGCCCTGCTCCACCAGCACCACCGGGGCGCTGGTCCAGCCGTCGGCTGCGGCCTGTTCCTCGAAACGGGTCAAAAAAGGCAGGGTGTGGCGGTGCACGGCCAGGGCTGAGAGGCCGTCGGCGACCACGATGGCCAGGTCGACGCCGCCCGGGTTGGCCTCGGCATGCTGACGCAGGGCCGCAATCGAGTCTTCGTTCAGCCGTCGCCCCAGGTCGGGGCGTTGTAGGTACTGGTCGCGGTCGCTGGCGGCGCTGTGCACCACCAGGCTGTCGCGCCCGCGCTCAGTAAGTTGGGCCGTCAGCCCCGCATGGTCGAACGGCAGGTGCACGGCATCGCGGGCTTGGGCGTGGGCGAACTGGAAGTCCAGTTGCGCACCGGTCGGCAGGCTGGTGCCGGCGCGGCCCAGGGCGATACGGGCCGGGGTCAGGGTGCGCAGGGCCAGCCAGGGGTTGTCGGGGGTTGCTGTGCGATGGTCCATGGTCATCCCTATGCAAGCTGCGCCAAGGCCTGGCGGAATGCCGGCGGCAGGTTTTCACCGAAGCGCACCCGGCCATCGGCCTGGGTAAAGATGCCGGTACGCGCCAGCCATGCCTCGAATTCCGGGCCGGGCTTGAGGCCCAGGGTCTGGCGCGCATACAGCGCGTCATGGAACGAGGTGGTCTGGTAGTTGAGCATGATGTCGTCGGAGCCTGGGATACCCATGATGAAGTTGATACCGGCCACGCCCAGCAGGGTGAGCAGGGTGTCCATGTCGTCCTGGTCGGCTTCGGCGTGGTTGGTGTAGCAGATGTCGCAGCCCATGGGCACGCCAAGCAGCTTGCCGCAGAAATGGTCCTCGAGGCCGGCACGGATGATCTGCTTGCCGTTGTACAGGTACTCGGGGCCGATGAAGCCGACCACGGTGTTGACCAGGAACGGCTTGAAATGCCGGGCCACGGCGTAGGCGCGGGTCTCGCAGGTCTGTTGGTCGACGCCATGGTGGGCATTGGCCGACAGGGCGCTGCCCTGGCCGGTTTCGAAGTACATGAGGTTTTGCCCGAGGGTGCCGCGCTTGAGCGACAGGCCCGCTTCGTAGCCTTCCTGCAACACGTTGAGGTTGATGCCAAAGCCGGCGTTGGCTGCTTCGGTGCCGGCGATCGACTGGAACACCAGGTCCAGCGGTACGCCCCGGTTGATCGCTTCGATCGAGGTGGTGACGTGGGTCAGCACGCAGGCCTGGGTGGGGATGTCGTAGCGCTGGATGATGGCGTCGAGCATCTCCAGCAGGGCGCAGATCGAGGCGATGCTGTCGGTGGCCGGGTTGATGCCGATCATGGCGTCGCCGTTGCCGTACAACAGGCCGTCGAGAATGCTGGCGGCAATCCCGGCTGGCTCGTCGGTTGGATGATTGGGCTGCAGGCGGGTCGACAGGCGCCCACGCAGGCCCATGGTGCCGCGAAAACGGGTGACCACGCGGATTTTCTGCGCCACCAGGATCAGGTCCTGAACGCGCATGATCTTCGACACCGCCGCCGCCATCTCCGGTGTCAGGCCCGGTGCCAGGGCACGCAGGCTGTCTTCGTCGGCCTCCTCGCTGAGCAGCCAGTCGCGCAGGCCGCCTACGGTCAGGTGGCTGACCGGCGCGAAGGCCTGGGCGTCGTGGGTGTCGATGATCAGGCGGGTGACCTCGTCCGCTTCGTAGGGGATCAGCGCCTCGCTCAGAAAGTGCGTGAGCGGGATGTTGGCCAAGGCCATCTGCGCGGCGACCCGCTCGCCGTCATTGCTGGCGGCGACACCCGCGAGGAAATCCCCCGAACGTGCGGGGCTGGCCTTGGCCATCACGTCCTTGAGGCTGTCGAAGCGGTAGACCAGGTGGCCTACCGTGTGTACGAAACTTGCCATACAGATTCTCCAGAGCGCCGCGGGGCTGGCCCGCGGCGGGTGTCGGCGATCAGTGCAGGGCCTCTTCGGCCTTCTGGATCGCGGCGAATTCCTCTTCCGGTGTGCCCGCTACCAGGTGGTGGCGGCTGTAGAAAGCAAAGTAGGCAATTAATACTCCATAGATCACCGCAGCGCCAATCACAACCCGTGGGTCGACCAGGAAGCCCGCCACCACGGCGATGCACGCCAATACCAGGGCGACGCCGGAGGTGAAGATGCCGCCCGGCGTGCGATACGGCCGTTCCATTTTCGGCCGGCGGATACGCAGGGTGATGTGCGCAGCCATCATCAGTACGTAGGACAGCGTCGCGCCGAACACCGCGACCAGGATCAACAGGTCACCCTGGCCGGTCAGCGACAGGCCGAAACCGATGAGGCCGGGGATGATCAGCGCCAGTACCGGTGCCTTGCTCTTGTTGGTTTGGGAGAGCTTGCGCGGCAGGTAGCCCGCACGGGACAGCGCGAAGATCTGCCGTGAATAGGCATAGATGATCGAGAAGAAGCTGGCGATCAGGCCTGCCAGGCCCACCAAGTTGACGAAGCTGCCCATCCAGGTGGAGCCGCCATAGGCTTTGGACAGTGCCTCGACCAGCGGGTTGCCCGAGGCCTTGAGTGCTTCGGAACCCGCAGCGCCAGGGCCGACCACCAGAATCAGCAGGGCGAAGGCCAGCAATACCAGCATCGCGCCGATCAGGCCGCGTGGCAGGTCGCGTTTCGGGTTCTTGGTCTCTTCGGCGGCCAGTGGCACACCTTCGACAGCGAGGAAGAACCAGATCGCATAGGGGATCGCGGCCCACACGCCGACATAGCCGAACGGCAGGAAGCTGCTGGCGCCTGCGGCGTCCGTCTTGGCGATGTCGAACAGGTTGGCTGCATCAAAATGGGGCACCATGCTCACCAGGAACACGGCCAGGGCAATGGCGGCGATGGCGGTGATGATGAACATCAGTTTCAGCGCTTCACCCACCCCGAAGATGTGGATGCCGATGAACACGATGTAGAAGGCCAGGTAGATGACCCAGCCGCCGATGCCGAACAGCGATTCACAATAGGCGCCGATGAACACGGCGATGGCGGCCGGGGCAATGGCGTATTCGATGAGGATGGCCGTACCGGTGAGAAAGCCGCCCCAAGGGCCGAATGCGCTGCGGGCGAAGCCGTAGCCACCGCCTGCGGTGGGGATCATCGACGACAGTTCGGCCAGCGAGAAGCACATGCACAGGTACATGGTGGCCATCAGCAGGGTGGCGAGGAACATGCCGCCCCAGCCGCCTTGGGCCAGGCCGAAGTTCCACCCGGCGTAGTCGCCGGAGATCACATAGGCGACCCCAAGGCCGACCAGCAACACCCAGCCGGCGGCGCCTTTTTTCAGTTCACGTTGCTGGAAATAGTCTGAACCGACCTTTTCGAAGTCGACGGAAGAGCCTGCCGGCGCATTGCCGGAATGATCGCTGGGCATAGTTTCACCTGTTGTTTTTCTTGGTGGCCGGAGGGGTTCCGGCCGATGGTGATGGGTACTGCAGGAAGCGAGCCATGGAGCTACAAGCCGCAAGCTACAAGGCTCAAGAAAAAGCAGTTGGGTGCTGTACCCGCTGTTTCTTGCAGCTTGTAGCTTGCAACTTGAAGCTGTTTTTCTAGAAGAAGCCCAGCGGGTTGATGTCGTAGCTCACCAGCAGGTTCTTGGTCTGCTGGTAGTGATCGAGCATCATCTTGTGGGTCTCGCGGCCAACGCCGGACTTCTTGTAACCGCCGAACGCGGCATGCGCCGGGTACAGGTGGTAGCAGTTGGTCCACACGCGGCCGGCCTTGATGCCGCGGCCCATGCGGTAGGCGCGGTTGATGTCGCGGGTCCACACGCCGGCACCGAGGCCGAACTCGGTGTCGTTGGCAATCGCCAGTGCTTCGGCTTCGTCCTTGAAGGTGGTGACGCTGACCACCGGGCCGAAGATTTCCTCCTGGAACACCCGCATGCGGTTGTTGCCCTTGAGCAGGGTCGGCTGGATGTAGTAACCGGTCGACAGCGCGCCTTCGAGTTTTTCCACCTTGCCGCCGGTCAGCAGCTCGGCGCCTTCTTCCTTGGCGATTTCCAGGTACGACAGGATCTTCTCGAACTGTTGCTGCGATGCCTGGGCGCCGACCATGGTGTCGGTATCCAGCGGGTCGCCGCGCTTGATCTGCAGGACCTTCTTCATCACCACTTCCATGAACTGCGGGTAGATCGACTCCTGCACCAGCGCACGCGACGGGCAGGTGCACACTTCGCCTTGGTTGAAGAATGCCAGCACCATGCCCTCGGCGGCCTTGTCGATGAAGCTTGGCTCGGCCTGCATGATGTCTTCGAAGTACACGTTAGGCGACTTGCCGCCCAGTTCGACGGTGGACGGGATGATGTTCTCGGCAGCGCATTTCATGATGTGCGAGCCGACCGGGGTCGAGCCGGTAAATGCGATTTTGGCGATACGTTTGCTGGTAGCCAACGCTTCGCCCGCTTCGCGGCCATAACCCTGGACCACGTTGAGCACGCCTTTGGGCAGCAGGTCGCCGATCAGTTCCATCAGTACGGTGATACCCAGCGGCGTCTGCTCGGCGGGTTTGAGCACCACGCAGTTGCCTGCGGCCAGGGCCGGGGCGAGTTTCCACGCGGCCATCAGCAGCGGGAAGTTCCACGGGATGATCTGCCCGACCACGCCCAGTGGCTCGTGAATGTGATAGGAGACGGTGCCTTCGTTGATCTCGGCGGCGCCGCCTTCCTGGGCGCGGATGCAGCCGGCGAAGTAACGGAAGTGATCGACCGCCAGCGGGATGTCGGCATTCAGGGTTTCGCGGACCGGCTTGCCGTTGTCCCAGGTTTCGGTAATGGCCAGCACTTCAAGGTTCTGTTCGATGCGGTCGGCGATCTTCAGCAGAACATTGGAACG
Source organism: Pseudomonas sp. SWRI77 (assembly GCF_014269105.1). Taxonomy (NCBI): domain Bacteria; kingdom Pseudomonadati; phylum Pseudomonadota; class Gammaproteobacteria; order Pseudomonadales; family Pseudomonadaceae; genus Pseudomonas; species Pseudomonas sp. SWRI77. Next base: position 8,456 of record NZ_JABWRV010000028.1, read on the forward strand.
GTCCTGGACCGAGGTGCGGCCCCAGGCGTCGGCGGCGGCGTGGGCGGCATCCAGGGCCTTGTCGATGTCTTCGGCAGTGGAGCGGGGAAACTCCGCGATCAGCTTGCCATTCACCGGGGAGGTGTTTTCGAAGTACTGCCCCTTGACCGGTGCTACGAACTCACCACCGATGTAGTTGCCGTAGCGGCTCTTGAAGGAAACCTTCGCGCCTTCGGTACCGGGATGTGCGTAACGCATGGTGTGTCTCCTGGCTATTGTGTTTGTTAGGGAGTTGAGAAGCGTAGAGCAAAGGTTGGGCCAGTGTTTTGAGGGCCATCAAAATCAACCACTTGGGGCGGTTTTGTGAAACACGCCGGCCACCGCTGCGCCAGGGCTGGCACGGCCCGGGTGACACTTTGTACCGTTTGCGACACGCAGCGGTACGCTGCATTGCAAAGCCCCGCCGGGTGGAGGATGCTGGCTGAACGCTCTATCTGCGGAGAACGACAACAAATGCAGAGCAACCACCTGAGTCGCCATGCCCAGCAAGTGCACACCATTGCCCATGGTGAAGCTGGGGAGGGCGGCAGTGACCCGGCCATCGCGCGTTCCTGGCTGCGCTGTCTTGAGGAGCACCACCTCGACCCGACGCTGATCGAAGCCCCTGTGGTGCTCGAGCACGGGCGCCTGCTGGAAAGCCGCGAGCGCCTGCGTCAGGTGCTGAAAATTGCCGACAGCGAGATGAACAGCCTGCATCAGCAGCTCTCTGGCGCCGGCCATGCGGTGCTGCTGACCGATGCCCGCGGGGTGATCCTCAACTGTGTCAGCGCACCCACCGAGCGGCGTATCTTCGAGCGGGCGGGGTTGTGGCTGGGCGCAGATTGGAGCGAGGCGCGCGAAGGCACCAACGGCATCGGTACCTGCCTAGTCGAGCGCCAGGCACTGACCATTCATCAGCACGAGCATTTTCGTGGCCGCCACACCGGCCTGACCTGCTCGGCAAGCCCCGTGTTCGACCCGCATGGCGATCTGTTGGCGGTGCTCGACGTGTCGTCGGCGCGGCCGGATGTCTCGCGTCAGAGCCAGTTCCACACCATGGCCCTGGTCAACCTGTCGGCCAAGATGATCGAGAGCTGTTACTTCCTGCGTCATTTCGAACAGCAATGGCTGCTGCGTTTTCATCTGCACGCCGAGTCGGTCGGCTTGTTCAGCGAGGGCTTGCTGGCCTTCGAAGCTGATGGGCGGATCTGCGCGGCCAACCAGAGCGCGCTCAACCTGCTGGGTACCGTGCGCGGGGGCGTGCTGGGCAAACCGGTGGAGCGTTTTTTTGCCTGCAGCCACGACGAACTGTTCAGCCGCGCCGTACCCGGCGGCAGTACCGTCTGGCCGTTGCACACGCGTGACGGCCGCCAGGTGTTCGCCAGCCTGCGTGGCCAGGCGCGCACGCCGGTGTGGTCGGTGCCGCTCGGCCACCCTCGGCCCCCGCGCGAAGCAGAACCCGGTATCTGCCTGCTCGACCCGGCGCTGCAAAATGACTTTCGCCGCTGTGTGCGGGTGTTCGAACGTGATGTGCCGCTGCTGCTGCGCGGCGAGACCGGTTGCGGCAAGGAGGCGTTCGCGCAGGCGGTGCACCAGGCCAGCCAGCGATGCGGCAAACCGTTCGTGGCGGTCAACTGCGCCTCTATTCCGGAGAGCCTGATCGAGAGCGAACTGTTCGGTTATCGCGGTGGCAGCTTTACCGGCGCGCGCAAGGAAGGCATGCGCGGCAAGCTGTTGCAGGCCGATGGCGGCACGTTGCTGCTGGACGAGATCGGTGACATGCCGCTGGCCTTGCAGACGCGGTTGTTGCGGGTACTGGAAGAGCGCCAGGTGGTACCGATTGGCGGCGAGCCCCAGGCCGTGGACGTGCGCATCGTCAGTGCGACCCACCGCGACCTGCTGGAGCGGGTGGCGCAGGGCACGTTCCGCGAGGACCTGTATTACCGCCTCAATGGCCTGGAAGTGGCCCTGCCGGCGGTGCGCGAGCGCAGTGACAAGGGCCAGTTGCTGGACTTTCTGCTGCATCAGGAAGCGCAGGGGCAGCCCGTGCAGCTCGAGCCTGATGCACGGCACGCGTTGCTGCAGTTCCCGTGGCCCGGCAACGTGCGGCAGATGCGCAACACACTGCGCACCCTGGTAGCGCTCTGCGATAACGGCCGCATCGAGTCTGCCGACCTACCGACCATCTTCCACAACACCGCCCCCCCATCTTCCGCGACTACTGCATACCCCGATCGCAACCCAAGCCCGCCGCTACAAGACGCCGAGCGCCAAGCCCTGCTGACGGTACTGGAGGCAAACCGCTGGCACTTGACCCGCGTCGCCGAGCATCTGGGCATCAGCCGAAATACCTTGTATCGAAAACTGCGCAAACACGGCATAGCACGGGCCGGCTGAGCGAAACAGCGGGTGCGATTTCCTGCGCCCTGGGCTACCCTGCCTCGATGTTTTGCGAGGTCGACCATGCATATTCACATTCTCGGTATTTGCGGCACGTTCATGGGTTCCCTGGCGGTGCTGGCCAAAGCGCTTGGCCACCGCGTCACCGGCTCCGACGCCAATGTCTATCCCCCGATGAGCACCCAGCTCGAAGCCCAGGGCATCGAGCTGACCCAAGGCTATGACCCGGCTCAGCTAGACCCGGCACCCGACCTGGTAGTGGTCGGCAACGCAATGTCGCGGGGCAACCCGGCGGTGGAGTACGTGCTGAACAAGGGCCTGCCCTACGTCTCTGGCCCGCAGTGGCTGGCCGACCACGTGCTGCAGGGCCGCTGGGTACTGGCCGTTGCCGGTACCCATGGCAAGACCACCACCAGCAGCATGCTGGCCTGGGTGCTGGAGCACGCCGGCATGAGCCCGGGGTTCCTGATTGGCGGTGTGCCGCAGAACTTCTCGGTGTCGGCGCGCCTGGGCGACACCCCGTTCTTCGTGGTCGAGGCCGATGAGTACGACAGTGCGTTCTTCGATAAACGTTCGAAGTTCGTCCACTACCACCCGCGCACGGCCATCCTCAACAACCTTGAGTTCGATCACGCAGACATCTTCCCTGACCTTGCGTCCATCGAGCGGCAGTTCCACCACCTGGTGCGCACTATCCCGAGCGAAGGCCTGGTGATTCACCCCACCACCGAGCAGGCGCTGGAACGCGTCATCGGCATGGGCTGCTGGACCCCGGTACAAACCACCGGTGAAGGCGGGCAGTGGCAGGCGCGCCTGCTCAGCGCCGATGGTTCGCGCTTTGAAGTGCTGTTCGAGGGCGAGGCCCAGGGCGTGGTCGACTGGCCATTGACCGGGCAGCACAACGTCGCCAACGCCTTGGCCACCCTGGCCGCCGCGCGCCATGTAGGCGTGGTGCCAGCCATGGGCATCGCCGGGCTGAGCGCCTTCAAGAGCGTCAAGCGGCGCATGGAGACGGTCGCCGAGGTGCAGGGCGTGACCATCTATGACGATTTCGCCCACCACCCGACCGCCATCGCCACCACCCTCGACGGCCTGCGCAAGCGTGTGGGCGAAGCGCCGGTGATCGCGGTGATCGAGCCGCGCTCCAACTCGATGAAGCTGGGCGCCCACCGTGACGGCCTGCCGGAAAGCGTCAACGACGCCGACCAGGTGATCTGGTACGCCCCGGCCAACCTGGGCTGGGACCTGGCCGCCACGGCAGCGCAGTGCAAGGTGCCGAGCGTGGTTGCCGACAGCCTGGAGGCGATCATCGAGCGCATCAAAGGCCAGGCCCGCCCCGGCACCCACGTGGTGATCATGAGCAACGGCGGCTTCGGCGGCCTGCACGGCAAGTTGGCCGAGGCGCTCAAATGAACGGGCCGCAGCGCATCACCCTGGCCATGACGGGCGCCTCTGGCGCTCAATATGGCCTGCGCCTGCTCGACTGCCTGGTGCGTGAGGACCGCGAGGTGCACTTCCTCATTTCCAAGGCCGCGCAGTTGGTGATGTCTACCGAAACCGACGTGTTGCTGCCGCCCAAGCCCCAGGCGATGCAGGCGTTTCTGACCGAGTACACCGGCGCTGCCGATGGGCAGATCCGCGTGTATGGCAAGGAAGACTGGATGTCGCCGGTGGCCTCGGGCTCCGGCGCGCCGGCGGCGATGGTGGTGGTGCCATGCTCTACCGGCACCTTGTCGGCGATTGCCACCGGTGCTTGCAACAACCTGATCGAGCGTGCCGCCGACGTCACCCTCAAAGAGCGCCGTCAGTTGATTCTGGTACCGCGCGAGGCGCCGTTCTCGACCATTCACCTGGAGAACATGCTGAAGCTCTCGCAGATGGGCGCGGTCATTCTGCCGGCGGCCCCGGGCTTCTACCATCAGCCACAGACCATCGACGACCTGATCGATTTCGTCGTAGCGCGCATTCTCAACCTGCTGGACATCCCCCAGGACATGCTGCCGCGTTGGGGCGAGCATCACTTTGGGGCGGATGATTGAAACGCGCACTGTCGGGGCTGGTGGCGCTGACGCTGCTGAGTGGATGTGCCACGGTGCGCACGCTGGATGCCAACAAGCCGGGCGCACCGGTGGTGTACGCCGGCACCCGGTTGGACCTGTATGTGATGAATGGCGGGTGCTGCCCGAAGGATCACTTCGGGGCTGAGGCCCCGGGATACCCAGGGTTGGACCTGCCCGGCAGTATGTTGCTGGACACCCTGCTGCTGCCGTTATCACTGCTGACGGCAGCGGGGGTCGGCTTCCAGGCTACCGGCGGCCTTTGATTGCCTACGCTATATCTTGCCCAGCCGGCGCAGTTCATCCGACTCGATGACCCGCACCCCGTCTTCTTCCTCCAGCGCCAAGCGCCATAGCGCCCGTGCCAGTGTGCAAGCCTCGATACCCCGGTACTTGCCAGGTATCAGCTTGGAAAACGGTGAAATCAGCTGTTCGCCGAGCCGAGGCTCGATGCGGTCCCCTAGCAGCAGCGAGGGCCGGACGATGGTCAATTGCGGCCAGTCCTGGGCCTTGAGCGCTTCTTCCATTTCGCCCTTGACCCGGTTGTAGAAGATCGATGACTTAGGGTCGGCGCCGAGTGCGCTGACCACCAGCAGATGCCGCGCACCCAGCTCGCGGGCACGTTTGCTGAAGGCCACCACCATGTCCAGGTCCACGGCGCGGAACGCCGACTCGGAGCCAGCCTGCTTGAGTGTGGTCCCCAGGCAGCAATAGGCGATATCCACCCGCCCCGCCAACTGCGGTAGGAACACCGCCGGGTCACCCACCGGGTTTTCCAGGTGTGGGTGTTCGGCCAGTGGCCGGCGCGTAGGCGCCAGTACCCGGCTGATGGTCGGCTCGTTGAGCAGGCGGTCGAGCAGGTGTTCACCCGTCAGACCCGTGGCACCGGCAAGCAGGACATGCTGAGGCGTCAAATACATGATGTCTCTCCCTTGTTACACACAAGCTTAGTGGTTGGCCGGCTTTTTTGCCTGCTCCTCCACGGTGGCCTGTGCAGCATTGCGTAACGCTTCTTCGGCCTGTTGCCGTCTTAGATGCTGCCAGTGTGCCAGTACGGCTGGCGGCGCCCAAAGCTGCGGTTCCGAGGCCTCGAAACCTTCCTTTTGTTCTCTTTCGGCAACGCTGGCGCGCGCCAGTTCAAACGCTTGTTTCAGGTCGTCGGTCTGGTTCAGCGCTTCGGCGAACAGGGCGTCGCCAAAGTAGGTGAAATCCGCTTCTTCCGAGCAGCCGAAAGACACCCGGTCGGCGCGGGCGGCGGTGATGATCACCGTGCGATCATCCTTGAGCGGGGCGATATAGCCCCCTGAATAGCAGGCGGAAATGACGATTATCTTGTCGCGATCTTTCAGCGGTGCCAGGGCACTGGCCAGCTCGTCGGCGGGCAGGTCGGCCAGTTGCAGGCGCGGCTGGTCGAGCACCAGTTGGTGGTCCTGGCTGCCGTGGCTGGTGAGGTAGATGAACACCAGGTCCTCGGGGCCGCTGCGCTCGGCCAAGGTGCGGGCGGCGCGGGTGAGGTTCTCGCGGGTGGCCATGGGGCGGCTGGCCATATGGTCGCGGTGGTTGACCAGCGTGACCTGGCCGCGGGCGCCAAAGCGGACCTTGAGCATGTTGCTGACATAGTCGGCTTCGCGCAGAAACACGCTTTGCTGGCCGTCGCCGGCCACTACCAGGCTGTACAACTGGATCGCCGGCGCGGTGTGCGGTACCCGCGCCAGCGCGTCTTCAAGCAGATGGCCCTGGTTGAGCAGGGCCAGGTCCAGCGGGTCGGGCAACAGCGCGCCCTTTTCGTCGCGCACGCGTACGCCGTTGACCCAGGTGCCGCCCTCGACTTTGCCGTTGGCCAGGGTCAGTCGGCCGTAGCCGTGGTAGGCATCGTTTTCGAAGCCACCGGTGTACTTGCTGCCATCAGCCAGCTGCAGGCTGCCCTGGCCAGACAGGTGCCAGTCGACGAAACCGCCCTTGTAGTGGCTGCCATCACTGCCGAGCAGTTCGCCCTCGCCAATCAATGAGCCGTCCTTGAACGCGCCGATCCAGACGTCACCGTCGGCGCTTTCATAGCGCCCGCGGCCTTCCAGGCGGTTGTCCTTGAACTCGCCGATGTACTGTTCGCCGTCGACGCTGTCGTAGGTGCCGCTGCCTTGCAGCAGGCCATCGACGAAACGGCCGCTGAACTGGTTGCCGCTGGCATCGCTGCGCACCCCGGCACCGTTCGGTTTGCCTTTGGCGAAAAGGCCCTGGTAGCGGCTACCGTCGGCCAGCTCCAGCTCGCCCGCGCCTTCGTACTGGTCGTCCTTGAACTGGCCGCGGTAGGTCTGGTCGGCTTGCTTGAGGGTGCCTTCACCGTCGCGCCGGCCGTGCTTGAAAGTACCGGCATAGTGGCTGCCCGGCGTGGTCAGGTCACCCAGGCCCTGGAACAGGCCCTCGGCGAACTGGCCCCGGTAGACTTCACCGTTCTGGCCGTGCCACTCGCCCTGGCCATGCCACTGGCCATCCTTGAAGCCGCCGGCGTACCAGCTGCCGTTGGGGTAGTCGATGCGCCCCTCGCCCTGCAGCAAGCCGTCAACCACCTCACCTCGGTAGCGCCCGCCGTCGGGCAGGCGTGCGTCCGGAGGCAATAGCGATTCGCCATCTCCGCACGCGGCTAGCAACAGGACCAAGGTGATGGGGAGCAATGGACGCATGGTGGAGACCGGGCAATAGGTCTGCCGAGTATGACGCAGAATCTGGGGGTGAGACAGACACACATGCCCTGTGGGCGCGGGTAAACCCGCTCCCACAAGGGTGTGCAACAGGCTTTCTGCGTGGGGAGATCAGCGCCCGCCCGGCGACACGATGATCTTCACGTTCTCCTCCTTGTTGTTGACCAGTTCTTCAAAGCCCAGCTCGACGATCTGCTCCAGCCCGATCCGGCCCGTCACCAGCGGTCGGATATCCAGCCTGCCGTCAGCGATAAAGGCGATGACATCGGCAAACTCCCCGTTGTACGCCAGCGCCCCGAGCACCTGCTTCTCGGTGGACACCAGCTCGAAGAAGTTGAACTCGCTGGGTTCTTCGAAAATGCCCACCAGCACGCATTTGCCCGCCTTGCGCAGGGTGTCGATGGCCAGTTTTGCGGTGTGCTTGTTGCCGATGCACTCGAAGCTCACATCCGCGCCAAGCCCGGCAGTCAGTGTGCGGATTTCTGCCAGGGCATCGCACTGGCTAGGGTCTAGCACGACGCTGGCGCCCACTTCGAGAGCCTTGGCCTTGCGCGCCGAAGACATCTCCAGGGCGATGACCTTCGCCGCGCCTGCGGCCTTGGCGCACATGATGGTGCACAGGCCGATGGTGCCCGCGCCAACCACCACCACGGTTTGCCCAAGCAGGCTGCCGGCTTTTTTCACGGCGTGCATGCCGACCGCCAACGGTTCGATCAGCGCGCCGGCTTCTGGCGGGAAGCCCTGTGGCAGTCGGTACAGCAAGTTGGCAGGGACGTTGACGCGTTCTGCGAATGCGCCGTTGTTCATCAGGCCGGTAAAGGCCAGGCGCTCGCAGATGTTGTACAGCCCATGGGTGCAGTAATAGCACGTGCCGCAGTGCTGGCAGGCGTCCGCCGCCACCGGGTCGCCGACCGCAAAGCCCTCGACGCCTTCGCCGAGTTTGGCGATTTCGCCGCAAAATTCGTGGCCGAGGATGCATTGCCCCTGAATGCCGGTCAGCGGGTGGGGCGCGTCCACCGGAATGAACACCGGGCCGGCGAGGTATTCGTGCAGGTCGGAACCGCAGATGCCGCACCAGTCCACTTTGATCTGCACCCAGCCAGGCGCGGGGTCGGCAGGCAAGGGCACCTGTTCGACGCGGATATCGTGACGGCCATGCCAGACGGCAGCGCGCATGTGGGTGTGGCTCAGGTCATTCATTTTTGTTGTCTCCAGGCTCACGCGTAAGGTTCAGTGCTTGCGCAGGAAGGCGAGCAACTGCTGGTTGACCTGTTCGGCCGCCTCCATCTGCACCATGTGGCCAGCATCTGGCAGCACCAGTACTTCGGCCTCCAGCCCGTCGGCATGGCTGGCCGGGATGATCGCGTCCTTCCCGCCCCAGATCACCAGCGCCGGGTGCTGCCCCAGCACGCCCCGCAGGTCGTGGCGCTGCTGGTCGCCTTCGGCAATGGCCGCCCCCAGCTGGCGCAATGCCGCGTCGACGCCTTCCAGCCGCTTGAACTTGAGCATGTCCTCCAGCAACTGCCGGGTAACCAGCGCCGGGTCGGCAAACAGCTGCACCATCTGCGGCTTGAGTGCATTGCGGTTGGCAGCGGCCACGAAGCCTTGCAGGTACTGGCCGTTGATCGCTGTGCCCAGCCCGGCACTGGCCACCAGGCTCAGGCTTGCCACCCGCTGCGGCGCCAGGCGTGCCACGTTGAGGCTGACTGCGCCGCCCATCGAATGCCCGGCCAGGTGGGCCCGGGGGATCTCCAGGTGGTCGAGCAGTGCCAGTACCGCTTCGCTAAGTTCATCCAGGTCCCCGCGTTGCAGCGCCTTGGCCGACTCGCCATGCCCGGGCAGGTCGAGCGCGATGACGCGGCGTTCGGCGGCCAGCGCCGGGTGGTTGAACAGCCAGTTGTTCAAATCACCGCCAAAGCCGTGCACCAGCACCAGCGGCGTACCGCCTTCGCCCAGTTCGAACCAGCGCAACAGGCGGCCGCCCACTTCGGCTTTTTGCGGGGCTGGGCCCTGCGCCTGGTCTGCACCACCTTCGGCGACGAACTCGGCCTGGAAGCGCTGCACCACGGCGTCGATCTCGGCCTCGTCGGCTTCGCCTTCGACCACCACCGCCAGCAGCGCACCGACCGGCAGGGTTTCATCCGGCTTGGCCACCAGGCGGCGCAGTACACCGCTGAAGGGGGCTTCGACGCTGCTGCTGATCTTGTCGGTCTCGACGTCCAGCACTTCGTCGCCCTTGCTGATGGCGTCACCTTCCTGCTTGAGCCAGGTATCCACCCGGCCCTCGGTCATCGACAAGCCCCACTTGGGCATGGTCAGCGTATGGATCTGGCTCATGCGGCGCTCCTTGCGGCTTCGATTACCTTGCGCACGGCGGCCTCGATTTTCGCCGCGTCGGGGATGTACAAGTCTTCCAGGGCGTCGGAGAACGGCACCGGCGTATGCGGCGCGGTGACCATCTCGATCGGGCCCTTGAGGGCGCCGAAGGCTTTTTGCGCCACCAGTGCACTGATGTCGGTGGCTATCGAGCAGCGCGGGTTGGCTTCGTCGATCACCACCAGGCGGCCGGTCTTCTCGACGCTTTCGAGAATGCTGTCTTCATCCAGCGGGCTGGTGGTGCGCAGGTCCAGCACTTCGCAGTCGATGCCCTGGCGGGCGAGGTTGTTGGCGGCCTCCAGGGCCACATGGACCATGCGCCCATAGGTCACCAGGGTCACATCGTCGCCGTCGCGCAGGAAGTTGGCTTCACCGAACGGCACCGTGTAGACCTCTTCCGGCACTTCGCCCTGCATGCTGTAGAGCAGTTTGTGCTCGCAGAAGATCACCGGGTCGTTGTCGCGTATCGCCTGAATCAGCAGGCCCTTGGCATCGTAGGGCGAAGAGGGGCAGACCACCTTCAGCCCGGGAATGTGCGTCCACAACGAGGTGAGCATCTGCGAGTGCTGGGCCGCCGCGCGCAGGCCGGCGCCGTACATGGTGCGCATCACCAGCGGGGTCACCGCCTTGCCGCCGAACATGTAGCGAAACTTGGCGGCCTGGTTGAGGATTTGGTCCAGGCAGCAGCCGGCAAAATCCACGAACATCAGTTCGCACACCGGGCGCAGACCTTGGGTCGCGGCACCCACGGCGGCGCCGACATAGCCGATCTCGGACAGCGGCGCATCCAGTACTCGGCCTGGGAACTGGTGGTAGAGGCCTTTGGTCACGCCCAGCACGCCGCCCCAGGCATCCTCTTCGCCGGGGGCACCGGCACCGCCGGCGACGTCTTCACCGATGATGAACACGGTGCTGTCACGGCGCATTTCCTGGGCCAGGGCTTCGTTGATGGCCTGCTGGTAGCTGATCTTTCTTGCCATGGTGATTCTCCTCTTGTTCTTTTAATCCGCAGCTCAGGGGTAGCTGACGTAGACATCGCTGAGCAGGTCGGCGGGCTGTGGCTTGGGATCGGATTTGGCACGGCGCACGGCGTCTTCGATCAGGTCTTCGACACGGGCGTCGATGGCGTCCAGTTGTTCGGCACTGAGCAGGCCGGCGCGGGTGGTCTTGTTGCGGAACTGCATCAGGCAATCACGGGTTTCGCGCAGGTTCTTCACTTCATCCGGGGCGCGGTAGGTTTGCGCGTCACCCTCGAAGTGGCCGTAGTAGCGGCTGAGCTTGACCTCGATCAGCGAGGGCCCTTGCCCGCTACGCGCCCGTTCGATGGCGGCGCCGGCAGCCTCGTACACGGCGAAGAAATCGAAGCCGTCGATGGTCACACCCGGCATGCCGAAACCGGCGGCGCGGTCGGCAATGTGGTCGCAGGCCACCGACCAGTTCGAGGCCGTTGCCTCGGCGTAGCCGTTGTTTTCGGCGACGAAGATGCATGGCAGGTTCATGATCGCGGCCATGTTCATGGCTTCGAACACGGCGCCCTCGTTGGAGGCGCCGTCACCGAAGAAGGCCACCGACACGTCATCGCGGCCCTTGAGCTTGGCGGCCAGGGCAGCACCGGCAACCAGCGGCGCGCCGGCCCCGACGATGCCGTTGGCGCCGAGCATGCCCTTTTCCAGGTCGGCAATGTGCATCGAGCCGCCCTTGCCGCCGCATACGCCCGTTCTCTTGCCGTAGATCTCGGCCATCATGCCGTACACATCCACGCCCTTGGCGATGCAGTGGCCGTGCCCGCGGTGGGTCGAGGCAATGCAGTCGCTGTCGCGCAGGTGGGCCATGACCCCTGCAGCGGAGGCCTCCTCGCCAGCATAGAGGTGGACGAACCCGGGGATCTCGCCGGTGGCGAACTCCACGTGCAGACGCTCTTCGAATGCGCGGATGGTGCGCATCACTTCATAGGCATGCAGCAGTTGTTCGGTACTGAGTTGATTGGACATCTTGTTGTTCTCCAGGGTTGTCTCAACACGCGGTTGCAGGGTGTAGCCGGTGGCCGCGCGGGACGGCCAGCAGGTGATGGCGGGCGGCGTGGGCCAGTACGGCCTCGACGTCCACGGTCAGGGGGCCTTGGTGGTCCAGGGTGATGCTGGGGGTGTCGTGTTCGGCGAATTCGATCTCGCGTTCGCCGTCCAGGGCCAGGGTGCCGCTGGCCAGGCTCAGGCGATGGGCGACACCGGGCGTCAATGAGCCGCTGGCGGTGATGCCACAGCCTTGCAGCACACCGGGCGCCAGCGGTGCGAGCAGGGCCTGTTCGGCGCCAGGGTTCAGGCGTACCCAGGCGCCGTGAGCATCCAGGCGTGAAACCGGGCACCACAGGCCGCACAAGGCGGACAGGCCAATGGCGTGGGGTTCGGCGAAGCAGGCGAATACTTCGCTGAGGTCTTCGCTGCGGCTCAGGGCCCGGGCGCCGATGAAGCGCTGGGGCGACACGGCGACTTCCACCAGGGCCCATTCGGCCAACTGCTGCTCGGGCACCTTCACCAGCAGGCGCTTGTTGCGGCGCAAGCCGATGCTGGCAGGTACCCGGCCGCTGGCGAGCAGGCCGCCGGCCAGGCCGGCGCTGGTGGCTTCGCGCAATTCAGGGAAGGCATTGTTGGTGCCGGTGGACAACGCCAGCAGTGGCGTGTCGCCGGCCTCGGCAGCAACGGCTTTGTGGGTGCCATCGCCGCCAAGTACCGCGATCATCGTCACGCCTTGCTCGACCATGCGCCGGGTGGCCAGGCGGGTATCGGCAACGGTCTGGGTCAACGGCAGGTCGATGATCTGGAGGGTTGGCCAGTGCTGATCGCGAGCGCCCGGGCCTTGGCTGGCCTTGAGCACGGCGGCGGCGATGCCGGTCATGTCGGTGGGCAGCAGAACCTTGCCGATGCCGGTGGCACCGAAGGCGGCGAGCAGGCGCTGGATCGCCGAAGCCTTGTCGGTGCTCGAATAGAGCCCGGCACTGGCAGTCAGGCGGCGCAGGTCGCGGCCAGAGGCAGGGTTGGCAATGATCCCGACAGTTGGGGTGGGTTGCGGCATGGCGCACCTCATATTCTTGTTTGCCATGGGCAGAGCAAGGTGGGTGCCAGCTTTGCTCGGCAGGCCTGAAGTGGCCGCCTTAGAGCGGTTGCGGGATAGCACCAGGCATGTGCCGGGCGGCCCCTGCGAGACGCCGCGTGCCGCGCCGGGGCCGTGTTTGCCGAGACGCTGAGACGCAGCGTCTCAAGCCAACCGGTAATCACACAGTGCTTGTCGGGGCATGCCTGGAAGCGCTTAATGGCCGCACAACGACAAAAACAGCAACGAGAACCGGAGGGCCTGAATGCTTGCCGCGAACTCCCGAGCCCATGTCGACTGCGTCAGCCGGGTGCTGAAAAACGCCGATCGCCTGCCCCAGGCGCCGGTGCCGCCGCTGATCCTCGACTCCTGGCGCCGCTCCATGGACCTGTATCGCCTCGATCCAGGCTCGCAGCAGGGGCCACGTATCCTTTCCCAAAGCCTGCTCAACGAATGCCGCGAACGCGCCGAGCTGTTCTTGCGCATCGCCAGCGATGCGGTGGCGCGGCTGCATGAACGGGTGCGCGGCGCCGACTATTGCGTACTGCTTACCGATGCCCAAGGGCAGACCATCGATTACCGTGTCGAGTCGGCCATCCGCAACGACTGCCGCAAGGCCGGGCTGTACCTCGGCACGTGCTGGTCGGAGGGCGAGGAGGGTACCTGTGGGGTGGCGGCGGTGCTGACCAGCAAGGCGCCGGTCACGGTGCACAAGCGCGATCACTTTCGCGCCGCCTTCATCGGCCTGACCTGCACCGCGGCGCCGGTGTTCGACCCGCTCGGCGAGCTGCTTGGCGTGGTGGATGTGTCCGCCTTGCAGTCCCCGGATGATCGCCGCAGCCAGCACCTGATCCGGCAGTTGGTCGAGCAGACTGCGCGCGAGATCGAAAACGCGTTTTTCATGCACAGCGCCCAGGGCCATTGGGTCATGCGTGCGCATGGCACACCGGGCTACGTCGAGAGCCAGCCGGATTACCTGCTGGCCTGGGATGCCGACGGCCGTCTGCAGGCGCTCAACAGCCTGGCCCGCCAGCGGCTGGTGGAGCGCCTGGGCCGCTTGCCCGAGCATATCGGCGAATTGTTCGACCCGGGCCAACTGCGCTGCATCAACGAGGCCTCGGCGCAACGCCTGCCTGGCTGGGGCGAGCTGTATGGCCGGGTCAGCGCACCGCAACGGCGCCCGCAAGCGCAGCGGTTGCGCCAGGCGCAGGATGCGCGCATCGAGCAGCACTTGCGCCTGGCCACGCGGGTCAAGGACTGCAACCTGGCGGTGCTGGTGCAGGGTGAGACAGGCGCCGGCAAAGAGGTTTTCGCCCGTCAGTTGCACCTGCAAAGCCTGCGGCGTGAAGGGCCCTTCGTCACGCTGAACTGCGCAGCCATCCCCGAGAGCCTGATCGAGAGCGAGCTGTTCGGCTATGTGGCCGGGGCATTCACCGGGGCTTCCAGCAAAGGCATGCAGGGGCTTTTGCAGCAGGCTGATGGCGGCACGTTGTTCCTCGACGAGATCGGCGACATGCCGCTGAATCTGCAGACCCGCCTGCTGCGTGTGCTGGCCGAGGGCGAGGTGGCGCCACTGGGGGCTGCGCGGCGTGAGCGGGTGGATATCCAGGTGATCTGCGCGACGCACCGGGATCTGGCGGCGATGGTGGCGGACGGGCGTTTTCGCGAGGACCTGTATTTCCGCCTGGCCAACGCCAGGTTCGAGTTACCGCCGCTGCGGGATCGGGAGGACCGGTTGGGGTTGGTTCATCAGTTGTTGGCCGAGGAAGCGGAGGCGTGCGGTGTCGAGGTGATGCTGGCGGATGATGCATTGCAGGCGCTGTTGCTGTATCGCTGGCCGGGCAACTTGCGCCAGCTTCGCCAGGTGTTGCGCTATGCCTGTGCGGTGAGTGAAGGCGGCTGGGTCAGGCTTGAGGATTTGCCGCAGGAGGTGCGTGGCGATGCGTTGCCCTCTGGCGACCGTGGCCTTTCCAGCCCGGCGCGGCAGCTGTTGCTCGATGCCTTGATCCGGCATCGCTGGAAGCCGGCGGATGCGGCGCGGGCGTTGGGGATTTCGCGGGCGACGTTGTATCGGCGGGTGCATGAGCATCGTATCGAGATGCCGCGGATGAAAGGGTGAGATCTCATAGGCAACACACCCCTCAAGGCATGCACCTATCAGCATCACCTACTTCCTGCAGCCAATAAAAAACCCCGGAACAAGTCCGGGGTTTTCATCACATCACACTACACAATCACTCCTGGCTAGCCAGTTTGTGCTCGAGGTAATGAATGTTGACGCCGCCTTTGCAGAAACCTTCATCACGCACCAGGTCGCGGTGCAGTGGGATGTTGGTCTTGATGCCGTCGACGACGATCTCGTCCAGCGCATTGCGCATGCGCGCCATGGCTTCTTCGCGGTCCTTGCCGTAGGTGATCAGCTTGCCGATCAGCGAGTCGTAGTTCGGTGGAACCGAATAACCGCTGTACAGGTGCGAATCGACGCGAACGCCGTTGCCACCCGGTGCGTGGAAGTGCTTGACCGTGCCTGGGCTCGGGATGAACTTCTTCGGGTCTTCGGCGTTGATCCGGCACTCCAGGGAGTGACCACGGATCACCACGTCTTCCTGGCGGAACGACAGCTTGTTGCCAGCGGCGATGCTCAGCATCTCCTTGACGATGTCGATGCCAGTGACCATTTCCGACACCGGATGCTCAACCTGTACGCGGGTGTTCATCTCGATGAAGTAGAAGTTGCCGTTCTCGTACAGGAACTCGAAAGTACCCGCACCGCGGTAGCCGATTTCGATGCACGCATCGACGCAACGCTTGAAGACTTCCTGACGGGCCTTCTCGTCGATGCCCGGTGCCGGCGCTTCTTCCAGTACCTTCTGGTGACGGCGCTGCAGCGAGCAGTCACGGTCGCCCAGGTGGATGGCGTTGCCCTGGCCGTCGGACAGTACCTGAACTTCCACGTGACGTGGGTTGGTCAGGAACTTCTCCAGGTAGACCATCGGGTTGCCAAACGCAGCACCGGCTTCGGTACGGGTCAGCTTGGCCGAGGAAATCAGGTCCTCTTCCTTGTGCACCACACGCATGCCGCGACCACCACCGCCACCGGCGGCCTTGATGATCACCGGGTAGCCGACGTCACGGGCGATTGCCAGGGCGACTTCTTCGTCTTCCGGCAGCGGGCCATCAGAGCCCGGTACGGTCGGAACGCCCGACTTGATCATCGCGTCCTTGGCCGAAACCTTGTCGCCCATCAGGCGAATGGTGTCAGCTTTCGGGCCGATGAAGGCGAAACCGGATTTTTCTACCTGCTCGGCAAAGTCGGCGTTTTCAGCCAGGAAGCCGTAGCCCGGGTGGATCGCGGTGGCGCCAGTGACTTCGGCGGCAGCGATGATCGCCGGGATGTGCAGGTAGGAACCTTTGGAGGGCGCAGGACCGATGCAGACCGACTCGTCTGCAAGACCCAGGTGCATCAGTTCGCGGTCAGCCGTGGAGTGCACGGCGACGGTCTTGATGCCCAGCTCTTTGCAGGCACGCAGGATCCGCAGGGCAATTTCCCCGCGGTTGGCGATCAGGACTTTTTCGAGCTTCGCAGACATCGTTGGCTCTCCGCGGTTCAAACGATGGTGAACAGCGGCTGGTCAAACTCAACCGGCTGGCCGTCTTCTACCAGGATGGCGTCGATGACACCGCCGAACTCGGCTTCGATGTGGTTCATCATCTTCATGGCTTCGACGATGCACAGGGTGTCGCCCTTTTTCACCGACTGGCCAACTTCAGCGAAGTTCGGCGAGGTTGGCGATGGTTTGCGGTAGAAGGTACCAACCATCGGCGAACGCACCACGGTGCCTTTCAGGGCCGGGGCAGCGGCTTCGGCGACCGGGGCAGCAGCAGCGGCAGCGGCCGGGGCAGCTACAGGTGCGGCAGCCATCGGGGCCGGTGCGTAGAACTGCTGAGCTGCTGGGGTCTTGCTGTGACGGCTGATACGGACCGACTCTTCGCCTTCCTTGATCTCCAGTTCGTCGATGCCAGACTCTTCCAGCAGTTCGATCAGTTTCTTGACTTTACGGATATCCATTAATCATCAACTCCCAAGGTTCGGTCAGGGGGCGTAATTGAAAACGTGTCTAGAACGTTTCTCTCAAACCCCGGCCCACTTAGGCCAGGGTCTCTGTCATCAGGGCTGTGCGTTGGCAGCCAGTTGTTCCAGCGCGGACTCCAGGGCCATGCGATAACCGCTGGCGCCCAGGCCGCAAATCACCCCTACGGCCACATCGGAAAAGTAGGAGTGGTGGCGGAACGGTTCGCGTTTGTGCACGTTGGACAGGTGCACTTCGATGAATGGGATGCTCACCGCAAGCAATGCGTCACGTAATGCGACACTTGTGTGGGTGAAAGCAGCCGGATTGATCAGGATGAAGTCCACACCCTCGTTGCGTGCGGCGTGAATACGGTCGATCAGTTCGTATTCGGCATTGCTCTGCAGGTATTGCAGATGGTGGCCTGCGGCGCGGGCACGTTGCTCCAGGTCCTGGTTGATCTGGGCCAGGGTCACGGCGCCGTAGTGGCCCGGCTCGCGGGTACCGAGCAGGTTGAGGTTGGGGCCGTGAAGCACCAGTAGCGTAGCCATCTGCGGATTCCTTGGATTTGTAGGGCAATTCGACACAGCGCGGCGAGTGTGCCGCAAAGCGACGGCAAGTGTCCAGTTCCCGGCAATAGCCAGCACGATGTCCGAGATTCGCGCGAAGTATGTGACCGGATGATTAAATCCGGTCACCGTGCAGAGGATTTTCTGCGGCCCGCCGAAAGTTATAGACCGAGTTTGCCGCGCACGCGCGCCAGAACCTCGGCAAAATCGCCGGCGTTTATCTCGCCAATGACCCGATCGCTGGTCATTTCGCTGCCGTTCGCTGCAAAGAACAGCAGCGCGGGCGGGCCGAACAGTTGGTAGCGATCGAGCAGGGTGCGCTGCTCGGCATTGCTGTCGGTGATGTCGAAGCGCAGCAGCTTGAACGCGCCCAGCTGCGCTTGGACCTGCGCGGCGTTGAGCACTTCGTGCTCGATCACCTTGCAGCTGATGCACCAGTCGGCGTACCAGTCGAGCAGCACCGGCTGGCCGGCGGCCTTGGCCTGGGCCAGGGCGGCGTCCAGCGCGGCGGGGGTAGTGATGGTCTGCCAGGCATCCGCGGGGGCGGTAGGGCCAGCACTGCCAGCAGCCACGCCGGGCGCCGGCAAGGGGCGCAGCGGGTCGCCCTGGCCATTGAGCGCCCCGTACCAGCAGGCCAGGGCGTACACCAGCAAGGCCAGGCCCAGCAGTTGTGCCAGGCGCTGGCGCGGGGTTTTGATAACGAACTCCACGGCGCCGAGGAACACCGCCACACCGCCGGCCAGGAAGCCGACCAGCAGCAAGGTCAGCGGCCCGGGCAGTACGCGGCTGAGCAGGCCGATGGCCAGGCCCAGCAGCAGCACACCGATGGCGTTTTTCACCGTGTTCAGCCACGGGCCGCTCTTCGGCAGCCAGGCCGCGCCGCCGGTGGCCACCAGCAGCAGCGGCGCACCCATGCCAAGGCCCAGGGCGAACAGCTTGAGCGCACCGCCCAAGGCATCACCACTGGCGCTGATATAGAGCAGGGCACCGGCCAGCGGTGCCGACACACAGGGCGACACCAGCAGGCTGGAAAGTACACCCAGCACCGCTGCGCCGAGCAACGAGCCACCCTTGGTGCGGCTGGCGACGTTGTCGAGGCGGTTGCTCAAGGCTTGCGGCAGCTTGAGCTCGAACAGGCCGAACATGGCCAGGGCGAACACCACGAAAAACAGCGCGAAGGGCACCAGCAGCCAAGCCGACTGCAGGCGCGCCTGCAGGTTGAGGCCGGCACCGAACAGGCCCATCAGCGCGCCCAGTACCGCGAAGCTGACCGCCATCGGCAGGATGTACGCCAGTGACAGCGCCAGCCCGCGCAGCCCACCGACCTGGCCGCGCAGGACCACGCCCGAGAGAATCGGCAGCATCGGCAGTACGCAGGGGGTGAAGGTCAGGCCGACGCCGGCGAGGAAGAACAGCAACAGCGATTTCCAGTTCCAGCCCTGTTCACCGGCCGCCGGCGCAACAGCGGCGGCACCGCCTTCGCCGTCGATGCTCAGGCGCTCGGTTTCCGGCGGGTAGCACAGGCCCTTGTCGGCGCACCCCTGGTAACCCACCAACAGGGTGAACGCGCGTGAGTCGGTGCGGGGTAGTTCGATGTCGAGCACACCGTGATACACCTCGACGTCACCGAAGAATTCGTCGTGCTTGGCTTCGCCCTTGGGGATGTTGGGCGTGCCCAGGGCCACGTCGGCCGGTTCCGTGCGGAACTGGAAACGGTGGCGGTAAAGGTAGTAGCCGTCGGTGGCGACGAAGCGCAGTTTGATGTGCTGGGCGTCGGCCTGGATCAGGCTGAGCTTGAATGCTTCGTGAACGGGCAGGAAATCTGCGGCGTTGGACAAGGAAGCGGCGCCGAGGGTGGCGCTTGGGCGGTTGTCGAGCAGGCCCGTAGCGAAGGCAGGGCTGGCCAGCAGCAGGAACAGCAGGAGAAACAGGCGGCGCATGGCGGACTCGCGAGGTGGAACGTGCTGGGCATGATAACGGAGTTGGTCTGGATTTGGCGTGTGGCGTCTGGGCGAGCGACACATGGCCGCTGTTGCTTGTATCGCCTGTACCGGCCCCACAGGCAGACGATCAGACCCTGAACGCACGCACAGCCGTGCTCAGCTCGCTGCCCAGGTTCAGCAATTGCTCGCCTTGCTCGCGCCCCTCGCCAATGCGCTGCAAATTGTCCTCACCCAACGCATGAATCCGCTCGCTATGGTCGCGAATCTCGCTCACCGCGCCGCTCTGCTGAGCCGTGACATCGGCAATGCGCACTGCGGTATCGGCAATGGTGCCAATGGCGCGGACAATTTCGTCCAGCGCGCCGTCAGCGGCCTGGGCCTGGCTGGCAGTGGCCTCGGCATGTTCGAGTTGCGCCCGCATGCCCGCCACCGAGCCCTTGGCCGCCTGCTGCAAGCGGTCGATCAGCGCCTGGATCTCGCCCGTCGCACCGGTGGTGCGTTGTGCCAGGGAGCGCACTTCGTCAGCCACCACGGCAAAGCCGCGGCCCATTTCGCCGGCGCGCGCAGCTTCGATCGCGGCGTTGAGGGCCAGCAGGTTGGTCTGCTCGGCAATCGAGCGAATCACCGTCAACACACCACCAATGGTGGCAGACTCTTCGGCCAACTGTTCGATCATGCGGGCATTGCCCTGCACCTCGTCGACCAGTTCACGCAAACCGGACAAGCTCTGGCCGATCACCGCCTGGCCGCGTTCCACCGCACGCCCCGCATCATGGCTGGCGTCGGCGGCGGCGCTGGCATCGCCGGCCACTTGCTGGATGGTGGCCTCCAGTTCAGCGAGCGCGTCGCGGATCTGCCCCGTATCGCCGGCCTGGCGCTCGGCCCCGTCGTGCAGGGCGGCACTCATGCCGGCCAGGGCGTGGCTGCTGCCGGCCACCTGCTCGGCGTTGTGGCGCAGGGTGCCGACCAGAGCCACGAGGTACTGGCGCAGGCGGTTGAGCGATTCCTGTATGTCGTGCAGCTCGCGGTTGGTCTTGCCCAGGGCGATGGGTTCGGCGAAATCGCCCTCGGCCCATTGCGAGAGGGCCGGAGCCAGGCTGGTCAGGGTTCGCGCCAAGCGCCGCTGCAGGGTGTCGATGAGCAGGGCGATCAGCAGGATCAGGCCGATCATCAGGCCTTGGCTGATACGCACTTCGGCGGCGATCCGCGCATGCTCGCCGCGGACCTGTGGCTCCAGCCCGGCGATGGCCTGTTGCACCGCTTCCAGGCGCTGGCCCGCGCTGGCGGCCAGGGCGGCGCGGCGTTCGATCTGCTCGCGGGTGCGTTGCAGTTCGGCCGGGTAGCGATTGAGCAGGCTTAGCAGTTCGCGCTTGAGGCCGACGGCGATGTCTTCCTGCTGCTCGCTGGCTTGGGTCTGCAGGCCCATCATGGCGGCGAAATCGTCGGCATTGGACTCGGCCGCTCGGGTCACGCCAAGCAACGGCAGGCTGTCGATGGCCTGGGCCTGGGCGCGGATCAGTTGCAGTTCGCGCTCCACTTCATCGGCCAGTTCAGGGCGGCCACTGCTGACCAGCTTGTCGCGGGCCAGCGACAGGCGCCCGAGGTGCACGGTGGCGTCGAGTAGCGGCAGCAGGTAGCGGTCGGCCTCGGCACTGCTGCTGTCCCGGGCGTAGCCGGCCAACTGTTCGAAGTTGGCCCCCAGTTCGCGCTCGGCCTGCAACAGCAGCGCTTGCGGGTCACCGGCCAGCTTGCCGGCCGCCAGCAGTTCGTCGGCGGTAAAGGCCTGCAGGCTGTCGAGGCTGGGGCGCAGTGTGCCGGCCAACGCCTCGGGCCATTCGGCCAAAGCCGCCTGTAACTGCTGGTTGGCCTCCATGGCGGCGGCGTGGCGCAAGGCGTCACCTCTGCCCAGGTAGGCCTGGATGTTGCGCGCAGCCTGGTTCTGGAACTGCTGGGACAGGCCCAGGTAGCGCTCCATCATCTGATAGGGGCGCTCCAGGGCACGCTGCGACCACCACAGGGTCGCGCCCAGGGCGATGCAGACGGTCACCAGCAACAGGGTGTTGAAATTGGTCAGCCACTTCAGGCGCATAGCCGCGAACTTCCTGCGGGGAGTGGGAGAAGTAAGCGCCTGAAGTTATTGCGGTTTTGTTACGCAGTGATGACGGCTGGGGCTCGCTGTGAGAAATAGATGGCATTTGGCCTTTATCGGCCCCTGCAAAGGCCTAGGGTTCGACCCGCACCACGCAGTTACGCCCCGCATGCTTGGCCCGGTACAACGCCTCGTCAGCCGCACTGGCCATGGTCAGCGCATCCAGCTCATCGTCCAGTTGCACCACGCCTGCGCTGAACGTGCAGTTCAGGTCACGCGGCTGCGCCGGATAAAGAATTTCGGCAAACCGCCGCCGGATCTCGTCCAGCACCTTGTGCGCGGCATCCAGTGCGGTATTGGGCATGACGATGGCGAACTCTTCGCCACCATACCGGCCAATGAAATCGGTCTTGCGCAGCCGTTGCTTGAGGAACAGTGCCAGGCTCTTGATCACCCGGTCGCCCATCGGGTGCCCGTGGCGGTCGTTGATCTGCTTGAAACGGTCGATATCGAGCATGGCGAAGCTCAGCGGCTGCTGCTCGCGCCGGGCGCGGTAGCAGCAGTCTTCGAGCAATTGCAGGATGTGGGTGTGGTTGTACAGCCCGGTGAGGCTGTCGCGGACCATGCGTGACTTGAGGTGGCGGGCTCGGGCGGCACGGTTGCGCACGGTGGTGATCAGGTGGCGCGAGCGAAACGGCTTGGTCAGGAAGTCATCGCCGCCCTCGCTCATGGCATCGAGCTGCTTGTCCAGGTCGTCCTCGGCCGACAGGTAGATGATCGGCACACTGACGTAGCGGTCATTGTGGCGGATCACCTTGGCCAGCTCCGGGCCGGTGCAGGCCGGCATGTACAGGTCGAGGATGATCAGGTCGGGCTGGAAGTCGGCCAGTTCCGCCATGGTGCGGATCGGGTCGGTCAGGCTGCGGGTGATCATGCCCGCGCTGGCGAGCACGCGCTCGGTGTGCAGGGCCTGGGTGCGCGAGTCGTCGATGATCAATACCCGCAACGGGTCGTGCGGGGTCGCGCTGGTCAGCAGTTCGACCTTTTCCAGCAGGCTGGAGGCTTCCAGCGTGCCGGTGAGGAACTCCTTGCCGCCGGCGCGCACCGCCGCCAGGCGGGTAGGGGTATCGGTTTCGTGATGGCTGAAGAACAGCAGCGGAATGGGATGCGGCAAACCCTGCTGGGCCTGGGCCTGAGCTTGGGCTGCCAGGAGCAGGCCCTGGCCGCTACCGGTGAAGTCCACGTCCATGACGATGGCCGAAGGCGGGCATTCACTGAGCGATGCGTGGAAGGCATCGGCACTGAACAGGGGCTGCACGCCAAGGCCGAAGAACTCCAGCTGTTGGGCCAGGCGCTGGGCACGCTCGTGGTCCTGCAAAAGGATGTACACCGGCTTGCGCAGGGGCAGCGGCACCTGGTTGAGCGGGTCATCCTTGCGCAGGCCGGTACGCGACAGGTGCTGGGCGGGGCACTGCTGGCTCGGATCGACTGCTTGGCTCATGTCCTGGCTACTTTTGGGTGGGTGGTATGCAGGTTCGATGATGGCTCTATGCTAGCAGCTCTTTACCTTTGGGTGAGTGCCCTCCATCAACAAAGGGTTTAGAACGAATATTCAGTTACCGACCCACTGGTCGCTTATGCGTACGGCAGTGTCTGCTTTATAGTGCAGCGACGCGGGCTTGCCGTGGCACCCTGGCGCACGCCTGTGGTCAAAGCCCCTGAACCGTCGAGACTGATTAAGGACAATGCCATGCTGGACTGGAAAAACCGCGAGGCCAAAGCCGAACCCCGCGAGCGTGTTGATGGCCGTGGCGCCGCCGCCCGTAGCTACCTGGGCGGGCTCTGGAGCCGTGCTCTGGGTACCCTGATCGGCCTGTACCTGTTGGTCTGCATCGGCCTGGGTTGGTACTGGAGCCAGGAGCCGGAGCTGTTCCCGGTGCAGCAGAACGCCCAGACCGCGGCCGAGCGCAATGGCCAGCAGATGGTGGTCGGCTACACCACCATCGAAACCCTCAAGACTGTCGCCGGTACCCTGCTGAACAAGCCGGGCGGTTACATCTCCAACGACCGCTTCCCGCCGGGGCTGTGGATGGACAACATGCCGAGCTGGGAATACGGCGTGCTGGTTCAGGTCCGCGACCTGTCCCGTGCCCTGCGCAAGGACTTCGCCCGTTCGCAGTCGCAGTCCACCGAAGACGCCGACCTGGCCAAGGCCGAGCCGCGCTTCAACTTCGACAACAAGAGCTGGATCCTGCCGTCGAGCGAGTCGGAATTCGAAGAAGGCATCAAGTCGCTCAACCGCTACCAGACCCGCCTCGCCGCTGGCGACAAAGGCGCGATCTTCTACACCCGTGCCGACAACCTGAACAACTGGCTGGGCGATGTGGCCACCCGCCTGGGTTCGCTGTCGCAGCGCCTTTCGGCCAGCGTTGGCCGGGTCAAGCTCAACACCACCCTGAAGACCGAGTCGGTGCAACCTGGCCAGGCGCCGCAGGTTGACGAGGAGGTTGTCGAAACCCCATGGCTGCAGATCGACAACGTGTTCTATGAGGCCCGTGGTCAAGCCTGGGCGCTGTCGCACCTGCTGCGTGCCATCGAGGTCGACTTCGCCGACGTGCTGGCGAAGAAGAACGCCACCGTTAGCGTGCGCCAGATCATCCGTGAGCTGGAAGCCTCGCAGGAAGCGCTGTGGAGCCCGATGGTGCTGAATGGCAGCGGCTTTGGCATGTGGGCCAACCACTCGCTGGTCATGGCCAACTACATCTCCCGCGCCAACGCTGCGGTCATCGACCTGCGTCAGCTGCTGTCGCAGGGCTGATCGTGGTCATCAGCACCAAGGAGGCCGCCCACCGGGCGGCTTCCGACCGTGAGCTGGTCGCCTGGGTCGACGAGGCCGATCAGGTACTGGGTGCCCTGCCCAGGGCTGAGCTGCGTGAGCGCGGCCTGATCGGCCGTTGCACGTTCATCTTGCTGTTCAATGGTGCCGGTGAGTTGTGCGTGCACCGGCGTACTTTGAGCAAGGCGCTGTACCCTGGGTACTGGGATGTAGCTGCAGGCGGCATGGTGACGGCGGGCGAGGGGTATGCCGAATCGGCAGCCCGGGAGTTGGCCGAAGAGCTGGGTGTCGATGGCGTTGCGTTGCGCTTTCATGAGCGCTTCTACTTCGACCAGCCTGATAACCGCTTGTGGTGTGCGGTGTATTCGGCGGTGTCCGATGCGCCTTTGCGCTTGCAGCCGGAGGAGGTGAGCGAGGCGCGGTTCATCAGCCTGGAGCAGGCCCAGGCAGAAAGCCTGGGCATGCCGTATTGCCCGGACTCGTTGGCGGCGTTGCAGCGGTATAGAGCCAGTCTGTAGGTGCGGGTTTAGCCGCAAGAGGCCGTCCCAGACACCTGCGTTTCATGGCAAGGGCTACGCCCTTGTTCGCGGGTAAACCCGCTCCTACACAAGCCCCCGATTTATCGTTACACTGCGCGCCCTTTTCGGGCTGCCGCAGGATCTTGCGGCAGTAGCGCCGCCCCTGCCAGAGTGGGGCTTCGCGGTCGGCTCCCGCCGACCAGTTTTTGTCCTCAGCACAGAGGAACAAAAGTGGCCAAGAAAGCTTCTTCCTTCGCCGCCCTTGGCGGTCTCGTTTACTCCACCGATGCCGGTCGGCACTGCCCCGACTGTGGCCAGCCGGTGGATGCCTGCACCTGCAAGCAGCAAGTCGTCCCCGAGGGGGATGGTATTGCCCGTGTGCGCCGTGAAAGCAAAGGCCGCGGTGGCAAGACCGTGACCACTGTCACCGGCGTGCCGCTGCCCCTCGATCAGCTCAAGGAGCTGGCCACCACGCTCAAGCGCCGCTGCGGTACTGGTGGCGCCTTGAAGGACGGGGTTATCGAGATTCAGGGCGACCATGTCGAGCTGTTGATCGGCGAGCTGACCAAACAGGGTTTCAAAGCTAAAAAGTCCGGCGGCTGAGGCCAGCGCGCGATTTTTTGCCCAGTGCTTTCTAAACTCGTTCCTGTTGGCAGGGTCTACCCCTGAACCGGACGAACCGTCATTTTCAGCTTTTACACTGCGCCGGCCCTTTTGTTGGGGCAGTGTCTTCGACTTATCTATAGGGGACTTGAATGTCCGTACGACGCACACGCAAAGACGATGGTAGCCAATGGACCGTGGCCGACAGCCGCAGTGTTTACGGCATCCGCCATTGGGGCGCGGGTTATTTCGCCATCAATGAAGCCGGGCGCGTCGAAGTGCGCCCCAATGGCCCCCAGAGCGCGCCGATCGACCTGTTCGAGCAGGTCGACGAGCTGCGCCAGAGCGGCCTGTCGTTGCCGTTGCTGGTGCGCTTCCCCGATATCCTGCAAGACCGCGTACGCCAGCTGACCGGTGCGTTCGACGCCAACATCGCGCGCCTGGAGTACCAGAGCCAGTACACCGCGCTGTACCCGATCAAGGTCAACCAGCAGGAAGCGGTGGTGGAAAACATCATCGCCACCCAGAATGTCTCGATCGGCCTTGAGGCCGGCTCCAAGCCTGAGCTGCTGGCGGTGCTGGCGCTGGCGCCGAAGGGCGGCACCATCGTCTGCAACGGTTACAAGGACCGCGAGTTCATTCGCTTGGCGCTGATGGGCCAGAAGCTGGGCCACAACGTGTTCATCGTCATCGAGAAGGAGTCCGAGGTCGCCCTGGTGATCGAGGAGGCCGCCGAGCTGAAGGTGAAGCCGCAGGTGGGCTTGCGTGTGCGCCTGTCTTCGCTGGCTTCGAGCAAGTGGGCGGACACCGGTGGCGAGAAGTCCAAGTTCGGGTTGTCTGCCGCCCAGCTGATTTCGGTGGTGCAACGCTTCCGCGATGCCGGCCTGGACCAGGGCATCCGCCTGCTGCACTTCCACATGGGCTCGCAGATCGCCAACCTGGCCGACTACCAGCACGGCTTCAAGGAAGCCATCCGTTACTACGGCGAGCTGCGTGCGTTGGGCCTGCCGGTCGATCACATCGACGTCGGCGGTGGCCTGGGTGTGGACTACGACGGCACCCACTCGCGCAATGCCAGTTCCATCAACTACGACATGGATGACTACGCCGGCGTGGTGGTGGGCATGCTCAAGGAGTTCTGCGACGCGCAGGGCCTGCCGCACCCGCACATCTTCTCCGAGAGCGGCCGTTCGCTGACCGCGCACCACGCCATGCTGGTGATCCAGGTGACCGACGTCGAGAAACACAACGACGACGTGCCGACCATCGAGAACAAAGAGGCCCTGCCGCAGACCGTGCAGTGGCTGGCCGACCTGCTCGGCCCGACCGACATCGAGATGGTCACCGAGACTTACTGGCGCGCCACCCACTACATGGGTGACGTGGCGGCGCAGTATGCCGATGGCAAAATCAGCCTGGCCGAGAAGGCCCTGGCCGAGCAGTGCTACTTCGCCGTGTGCCGTCGCCTGCACAACTCGCTGAAGGCACGCCAGCGTTCGCACCGTCAGGTGCTGGACGAGCTCAACGACAAGCTGGCCGACAAGTACATCTGCAACTTCTCGGTGTTCCAGAGCCTGCCGGACACCTGGGCCATCGGCCAGGTGCTGCCGATCATCCCGCTGCATCGTCTGAATGAGGAGCCGCTGCGTCGTGCGGTGCTGCAAGACCTGACCTGTGACTCCGACGGCAAGATCAACCAGTACGTCGACGAGCAGAGCATCGAGACCAGCATGCCGGTGCATGCGCTCAATGAGGGTGAGGACTACCTGCTGGGCGTGTTCCTGGTCGGCGCCTACCAGGAGATCCTGGGCGACATGCACAACCTGTTCGGTGACACCGACTCGGTGAACATCTACCAGAACGCCGATGGCAGCGTGTACCACGCTGGTATCGAGACCCACGACACCATCGAAGACATGCTGCGTTACGTGCACTTGTCGCCGGAGGAGTTGATGACTCACTACCGCGACAAGGTGGCCAGCGCCAAGATCAGCGCGCGTGAGCGGACCCAGTACCTTGATGCCTTGCGCCTTGGGTTGACCCGCTCTTCGTACTTGTCTTCGTGATCGTTGGGGCCGCTTAGCGGCCTTGCGTCGCGAAATTAGGGCGAAGCCCTCACCGAGGTCACCCCCGGTCTTTACCTGCTGACATTGGCTGGGTGCAGAACGTCGGCATAGCTGGCAACGGGGTTACCATGATCGGGCACTACGCAAAGAAGATGATGTAAAAGCCGCAGCGCGTTACATCGTCGCCAATCCCATTCGTGCCGGTCTGGTGCAGCGTGCTGGCGAGTACTCACATTGGGATTGTGTGTGGCTGTAGGTCAGCAGGTGAGGGCTGCGCCCTCATTTCGCGACGCAAGGCCGCTCCTACAGGCATCGCATAACCGCTGTAGGAGCGGCCTCGGCACTACCGAACCCACAACCCTGCACGGGATCGCGGTGCTTTTGTAGGAGCGGCCTTGCGTCGCGAAATGAGGGCGCAGCCCTCACCGAGGTCACACCCGGAAATGATCCATACATCGTCTACTGAATCACCATGACTACCTTTGAATGCAATATTCAAAGGAGCACGGCATGGACAGCCAAGGCAATCACCGTTTACGCATCGGCCGAGTCTCCGAACCCGGTCGTCTTTACCTGCTGACTGCTGTCACCCGCAGCCGCTATCCATTGTTTTGCAACATGTGGTTCGCCAGAGCGGTGATTCAGCAGTTGCGCCTGGCTGATCAACAAGGCAACTGCCAAACGCTTGCTTGGGTACTTATGCCAGATCATCTTCATTGGTTGATCGAACTTGGCCCCATCAGTTTGGGAAGCCTGATGTGCGCGTTCAAATCCAGAAGCAGCTGTGCTCTTTATCGGCTGGGTGCAGAACGTCGGCATAGCTGGCAACGGGGTTACCATGATCGGGCACTGCGCAAAGAAGACGATGTAAAAGCCGCAGCGCGTTACATCGTCGCCAATCCCATTCGTGCCGGTTTGGTGCAGCGTGCTGGCGAGTACTCACATTGGGATTGTGTGTGGCTGTAGGTCAGCAGGTGAGGGCTGCGCCCTCATTTCGCGACGCAAGGCCGCTCCTACAGGCATCGCATAACCTCTATAGGAGCGGCCTCGGCACTACCGAATCCACAACCCCTTTTGCTGCAACCGCCACCCAACCCACCCCAGCGTCACCGCCCGCAGCGCCATGAAGCCAAGAAACGCCAGCCACAACCCATGGTTGCCAAACCCGCTCATGCCCCACGCCACCGGCAGCGCAAGCACCACCGAAATCAGCATCGCATTGCGCATTTCCCTGGCCCGCGTGGCGCCGATGAACAGCCCGTCCAGCAAGTAACTCCACACCGCCACCAATGGCAGCACCGCCAGATACGGCAGGTACGGATAAGCCGCCGCCCGCACGCTGTCGATATCGGTCTGCAGGTCGATGAACAGATGCCCCCCCAGCAGGAACAACACGGCAAACCCGACGCTGGTGATCAGCGACCACCCACACGCCACGACCAACGCGCGGCGTAGGCTGGTGTGGTCGCGCGCACCAATGGCGTGCCCGCACAAGGCCTCGACAGCATGGGCCAGGCCATCGAGGGCGTAGGCGGTCAGCAGCAGGCCATTGAGCAACAATGCGTTGGCGGCCACCGTCGCTTCACCCAGGCGTGCGCCTTGCACGGTGATCAACAGAAACACCAGCTGCAAGGCCAGGCTGCGCAGGAAGATATCGCGGTTGACGGCCAGCAGTGGCCGCCATGCCTGCCAGCGCTTCAACGCCGCCCAGGCGATGTGCCCAGGGTAGGCGCGCAGGGCCGGGCGGGTCAGGGCCAGCCCCAGCAGCGCGGCGCTCCATTCGGCGATCACCGACGCCCGCGCCGAACCCAGCACCCCCCAGTCCAGGCCGAGTACGAACCACAGGTTGAGCACGATGTTCAGCAGGTTGGTCGTCAGCAGAATGGCCAGCGGCGCCCTGGCATTCTGGGTGCCCAGGAACCAGCCGACCAGCGCGTAGCTGGCCAATGCAGCAGGCAGCCCGAACAGGCGAGTGTGGAAGAAATCTTCGGTGGATTGCTGCAACGCCGCGCTGGGCTGCATCGCATGAAGTGCAAGCTGGCTGAAGGGCAGCGCCAGCAGGCCGATGATCACGGCAAAGCCCACGGCCAGCAGCAGCCCTTGCACCAGCACCTGGCGCAATGCTGCGCCGTCGCCGCGGCCGGCAGCCTGGGCTGCGAAGCCGGTAGAGCCCATGCGCAGAAAGCCCATCAGGCCGACCATGAAGGTGAACAGGGTGGCGCCCACCGCCACTGCGCCCAGCTGATGGGCATGGGGCAGGTGGCCAATGACGGTGCTGTCGACCAGCGCCACCAGCGGTACCGAGATATTGGAGAGGATCATCGGTGCGGCCAGGCCCCAGACCTTGCGGTGGGTAGGGCGGTCGCGCCAGTCGGTGGTGAGGGAGCTCATCGGTGTCCTAAGGTCATGGGGGCTGCGTTTGCAGGCCACAGTGTACCGGCCAGGCAACCAATGCGCGCGAACGCGGTCTCACCTGGCGCTCGACCTCGGGTGATGCGCCCGGCGTTGCGCTATAGTTGCTGCCCTCACGTACACGCTGCCAAAGAGTTCCCACACCATGTTCAACAAAGGATTGTTGCTGGCCTGCGCGCTGGCGTTGCTCAGTGCTTGTGACTCATCTGCGCCGGACAAACCGGCGCCGGCCGAGAAACCGGCAGCCACCACGCCCGCCGAGGTGCAACCGGCCAAGCGCGAAGACCCCGCCGTGCTCGCCAAGCGCTACGAGGGCCGCGCGCTGACGGTGCTGGATGTCTCGGAAGTGCAGCTCGATGGCGCCAGCACGTTGTCGATCAGCTTCTCGGCGCCGCTGGATGCCAAACAGGACTTTGCCGCCAAGCTGCACCTGGTCGACACTGTCAAAGGCAAGGTCGATGGTGCCTGGGAACTCTCCGACAACCAGATGGAGCTGCACCTGCGCCACCTCGAGCCGCAGCGCAAGCTGGTGCTGACCGTCGACAAAGGCCTGCTGGCGGTCAACGGCCAGCAGCTCGACAGCGAGTCGGTGACCCGCCTGGAAACCCGCGACATGCAGCCGACCATCGGCTTTGCCAGCCGCGGCTCGCTGCTGCCCACGCGCCTGGCCGAAGGCCTGCCGGTGATCGCCCTCAACGTCGACAAGGTCGATGTCGAATTCTTCCGCGTGAAGCCCGAGATGCTGTCGACCTTCCTGGTCAACTGGGGGCGCAACAGCAGCCTGTATTCCTACCAGTCCAAAGAAACCCTGGCCATGGCCGAGCTGGTCTACAGTGGCCGTTTCGACCTCAACCCGGCGCGCAACACCCGCGAAACCGTATTGCTGCCGATCGCCGGGAGCAAGCCGCTGCAGGCGCCGGGTGTGTACCTGGCGGTGATGCGTGCTTCTGGCACTTACGATTATTCGCAGCCGGCCACCCTGTTCAGCCTCAGCGACATCGGCGTCTCTGCGCACCGCTTCCGCGACCGCCTCGACGTGTTCGCCCAGGCCCTGGAAGGGGGCAAGGCGATGAAAGACGTCAACCTTGAGATACACGATGAGAAGGGCAAGCTGTTGGCCCAGGCCAAGACCGATGGCGAAGGCCACGCCCAGCTGCCGATCACGCCCAAGGCCGATACCTTGATTGCCACCCAGGGCGTGCACACCACCTTGCTGCGCCTGAACACCGCAGCGTTGGACCTGGCCGAATTCGACATCACCGGCCCTCAGGCCAACCCTTTGCAACTGTTCATTTTCGGCCCCCGCGACCTGTATCGCCCCGGCGAGACCGTGCTGCTCAACGGCCTGCTGCGCGATCAGGATGGCAAGCCGGTCAAGGCCCAGCCCGTCAGCGTGGAAGTACGCCGCCCCGATGAGCAGGTCAGCCGCAAGTTTGTCTGGGAGGCCGATGGCAATGGCCTGTACCAGTACCAGTTGCAACTGGCCAGCGAAGCACCGACCGGTCGCTGGCAATTGCTGCTCGACTTGGGGGGCGGGCGCAAGCAGGTCTACGAGTTTCTTGTCGAAGACTTCCTCCCCGAGCGCCTGGCGCTGGAGCTCAAAGGCAGCAGCACGCCGCTTGCGCCTGATCAGGACGCGCACATCCAGGTCGATGGCCGCTACCTCTACGGCGCGCCTGCCGCAGGTAATCGCCTGAGTGGCCAGGCCTACGTGCGCCCGTTGCGCGAAGCAGTGCCGGCGCTGCCGGGTTACCAGTTCGGCTCGGTCACCGAAACCGAGCTGAACCAGGACCTGGAGCTGGACGAGGTCACCCTCGACCAGGCCGGCAAGGCGGTGGTCGATATCGAAAGCCGCTGGGCCGAAGCCCGCTCGCCGCTGCAACTGACCGTGCAGGCGAGCCTGCAGGAGTCCGGTGGCAGGCCGATCACCCGTCGCCTGGAACAGCCGATCTGGCCGGCCGAGCGCTTGCCTGGCCTGCGCGGGCTGTTCGAGGGTGAGGAGACCGACAGTGACGGCCCGGTGGAATTCGAGTTCCTGGTCGCCGACCGTGACGGCAAGAAGCTTGCGGCCAACGACCTCAAGGTGCGGCTGATTCGCGAACGCCGTGACTACTACTGGAACTACTCGCAGAGCGACGGCTGGAGCTACAACTTCAACGAGAAATTCCTCACCCAGAGCGAGCAGACCGTCAGCGTCAAGGCCGGCTCGACCGCCAAATTGTCGTTCCAGGTCGAGTGGGGCCCTTACCGGGTCGAAGTCGAAGACCCGGAAACCGGCCTGGTCTCCAGCGAGCGCTTCTGGGCCGGCTACCGCGCCCAGGACAACGCCGAAGGCGGCGCGGTGCGCCCGGACCAGGTCAAGCTGGCCCTGGACAAACCCTCCTACGCCGATGGTGCCTCGGCCAAGGTCACGGTAACGCCGCCGGCAGGCGGCAGCGGCTACCTGATGATCGAGTCCAGCGATGGCCCGCTGTGGTGGCAGGAAATCGACGTGCCGGCCGAGGGCAAGACCTTCGACGTGCAACTGGACAAGCAATGGGCACGCCACGACTTGTACATCAGCGCCCTGGTAATTCGCCCCGGCGAGCGCAAGGCCAATGCCACGCCTAAACGCGCCGTGGGCGTGCTGCACCTGCCGCTGGACCGGGCCGAGCGCAAGCTCGCGGTCAGCCTGCAAGCACCGGAAAAAATGCGCCCCAAGCAGCCGCTGACGGTGAAGTTCAAGGTGGCCAAGGCCGATGGCAGTGCACCCGCTGCGGGGCAGCAGGTGCATGTGCTGTTGTCTGCGGTTGACGTGGGCATCCTCAACATCACCGACTTCAAGACCCCCGACCCGTTCGCCAGCCTGTTCGGTCGCAAGGCCTATGGCGCTGACCAACTGGACATCTACGGCCAGTTGATCGAAGCCGGCCAGGGCCGTCTGGCCAGCCTGGCATTCGGCGGTGACGCCGCCATGGCCAAGGGTGGCAAACGCCCCAACACCACGGTGACCATCGTCGCGCAGCAGAGCCTGCCGGTCACCCTGGACGAGAAAGGCGAAGGCCAGGCCACAGTCGATATCCCCGACTTCAACGGCGAGCTGCGGCTGATGGCCCAGGCGTGGACCGAGGATCACTTCGGCATGGCCGAGGGCAAGACGGTGGTCGCCGCGCCGTTGATCGCCGAACTCTCGGCGCCGCGCTTCCTCGCCGGCGGCGACCGCACCAGCCTGGCGCTGGACCTGGCCAACCTGTCCGGCCAAGCCCAGCAACTGAATGTCGAAATCAGCACCGAAGGCCAGTTGAGCCTGGCCACCAGCGCTGTGCACAGCGTTGCCCTGGCTGAAGGCCAGCGCTCCACGCTGATGATCCCGGTGCAGGCCCAGGGTGGTCTGGGCCAGGGTAAGGTGAAGGTGCGCGTCAATGGCCTGCAATTGCCGAACGAGCCGGCAACGGCCTTCGAGCGTGAGTGGACCTTGGGCGTTCGCCCGGCCTACCCGGCAATGCTCAAGCACTACCGGGTGGCGCTGAAGGACCAGCCATGGGCGTTGCCCG
This sequence comes from Pseudomonas sp. SWRI77, assembly GCF_014269105.1. Lineage (NCBI taxonomy): Bacteria > Pseudomonadati > Pseudomonadota > Gammaproteobacteria > Pseudomonadales > Pseudomonadaceae > Pseudomonas > Pseudomonas sp. SWRI77. The sequence continues at coordinate 41,732 of NZ_JABWRV010000028.1, forward strand.
AGGCTGACCTGGCGGCCTTCGAACCGGCGGGCCTTGAAGCCAGCCTGGTGGTGTCGAGCCGGCCGCCGCTGAACCTGGCCGAACAGATCCGCGCCCTCGAAGCCTACCCGTATGGTTGCCTTGAGCAGACCACCAGCGGCCTGTACCCGTCGCTGTACGCCGATGCCGAAAGCCTCAAGCGCCTGGGTATCAAGGGCGAGCCGGCCGATGTGCGCAAACGCAAGATCGAGATGGGCATCGAGCACCTGCTGGGCATGCAGCGTTACAACGGCAGCTTTGGCCTGTGGAGCTCGGACAGCGAGGAGGAGTACTGGTTGACCGCCTATGTCACCGACTTCCTGCTGCGTGCCCGTGACCAGGGCTACGGCGTGCCGGCCGAAGCGCTGAAGAAAGCCAACGAACGCCTGCTGCGCTACCTGCAGGAACGCAACCTGATCGAGGTCGACTACAGCGAGAGCGCCGACCATACCCGCTTCGCCGTGCAGGCCTATGCTGCGCTGGTCTTGTCGCGCAACCAGCAGGCACCGCTGGGCGTCTTGCGCGGGCTGTTCGAACGCCGCGCCGACGCCCGCTCGGGTCTACCGCTGGTGCAACTGGCCGTGGCGCTGGACAAGATGGGCGACAAGCCACGCGCCGAGCAGGCCTTGCAAGCCGGGTTGGGCATCAGCCGCAGCAAGGGCTGGATGGCTGACTACGGCAGCACCCTGCGTGACCAAGCGTTGATCCTGGCGCTGTTGCAAGAAAGCAACCTGGCCAGCAACCAGGTCGACCAACGCTTGTTCGCGCTGTCTGACGAGCTGGCGGCCAACCGCTGGCTGTCGACTCAGGAACGCAACGCGCTGTTCCTTGCCGGCCGTGGTTTGCTCGGCAAGCCGGAGGGCAAGTGGCAGGCGCGGCTGGACAGCGCAGGCGAAATCCGCGAGCTCGACAACGCAGCGTCGGGCCTCAAGCTCGAAGGCCCGTTGCTGGCTTCGCCGTTGACGGTGCAAAACCAAGGCAGCGAGACGCTCTACCAGCAGCTGACCCTCTCTGGCTACCCACGCCAGGCGCCAGCGGCTGGCGGCAATGGCATGGAGATTCGTCGCGAGTACCTGGGCATGAACGGCCAACCACTGGACCTGCACAACCTGCGCAGTGGCGACCTGGTGTTGGTGCACCTGGCGCTCAAGGCCAAAGAGCGTGTGCCGGATGCGTTGGTGGTCGACTTGCTGCCGGCGGGGCTGGAGCTGGAAAACCAGAACCTGGCACAGAGCGCCGCCAGCCTGGACAACGCCAGCAGCGCGGTAAAGGAGTGGCGTGAGTCGATGCAGAATGCCAGCGTGGTGCATCAGGAGTACCGTGATGACCGTTATGTGGCCGCGCTCAAACTCGATGGCTATGCCACCACGCACCTGCTGTACCTGGCACGGGCGGTAACGCCGGGCACCTATCGGGTGCCGCCGCCGCAGGTCGAGTCGATGTACCGGCCGAATCTGCAGGCTGTGGGCGATGGGCAGGGCGAGATGACCGTCAACGCCCGCTAAGCCACTGCTGCCCCGCGTGCTTGGGTTGTTGTAGGAGCGGCCTTGCGTCGCGAAAGGGCCGCAGCGCGGCCCCAGCGATATCAAAGTTAACGCCGAAATCCTGGGGCCGCTCCGCGGCCCTTTCGCGACGCAAGGCCGCTCCTACACACCCACACCCACACCCAAAAAACACATCAAAGCGAGGGGCGGCAGGGCCTCAGTGAATCACCCAGCTCATCACCCACAACCCCAGCACCAGCCAGATGATCCCGAGGATGATCGACGCCCGCATGAAGGCGCGGATGGCCGAGTACAGCAGCATCAGGCCAACCACCAGGGCAAGGATGCTGACCAGCGAGGTGTCCATGCCCAGCGTGCGCGCCAGGCCATCGATGAAATTGCCCCCGGCATTGGCCAGCAGGTTGAACAGCCCGCTCAATGCGTCGACGATAACTCGGATCAACGAACCCAGTGCCTGGCCCAGCCACTCGAAAAAACCTTCTACATGCATAGTTGCTTCCTGATCGACACGTCGGCGAGTTTGCCGTTTCCAAGCCTTTGGCCATCAGTTGGCCAAGTCGGTTCCCGATGCCAAGCTTAGCGCGGCCGCGCACGCGAGCGGGCAGAATTGCCCGTGCCGGTGTCATCACCCTGGTGCTGGCTGTCGGCCTGCTGTGGCTGGCTGACCGTATCTGGCCGCTGCCCATGCCAGGCGACGACCTGGCGCGGGTGGTGCTGGCCGAAGACGGCACGCCATTGTGGCGCTTTGCCGACGCCGAGGGCGTGTGGCGCTATCCGGTCAGCCCGGATGAGGTCTCGCCGCTGTACTTGCAGGCACTGCTGACCTACGAGGATCGCTGGTTCTATCGCCACCCAGGGGTCAACCCGCTGGCCCTGGCCCGCGCGGCCTGGCTGAACCTGCGCGGCGGGCGCGTGGTGTCGGGCGGCAGTACGTTGTCGATGCAGGTGGCGCGCCTGCTCGACCCGCATGACCGCACCTTGGCCGGCAAGCTGCGCCAGTTATGGCGTACGGCGCAGCTGGAGTGGCACCTGTCGAAGCGCGAAATCCTGCAGATCTACCTCGACCGCGCGCCCTTTGGCGGCACCCTGCAGGGGGTGGCGGCTGCCAGTTGGGCATATTTGGGCAAGTCGCCCAAGCACCTGACACCTGCCGAGGCGGCGCTGCTTGCGGTGCTGCCCCAGGCACCCAGCCGCCTGCGCCCGGACCGCCATCCCGAACGTGCCCAGCGTGCGCGCGACAAGGTGCTGCAACGGCTGGCCGAGTACCAGGTCTGGCCCGCCCAGCAGCTCAAGGAGGCCGCCGAAGAGCCCTTACTGCTGGCGCCGCGGCAAGAGCCGGCCCTGGCGCCGTTGCTGGCGCGACGGCTGAACACCGCCGGTAGCCCGCCACTGATTCGCACCACACTCGACGCGGCCCTGCAAAGGCGCCTCGAAGACCTGCTGCTAGGCTGGCGGGCACGCCTGCCGGAGCGCACGTCGGCGGCGATTCTGGTGGTGGATGCACAGACCATGGCGGTGCGCGCTTACCTGGGGTCGATCGACCTGGCCGATGAGCGACGCTACGGCCATGTCGACATGGTGCGCGCCTTGCGCTCGCCCGGCTCGACGCTCAAACCGTTCCTTTACGGCATGGCGCTGGACGACGGGCTTATCCACTCCGAATCGCTGCTGCAGGATGTGCCCAGGCGCTACGGCGATTATCGGCCTGGCAACTTCTCCATGGGTTTCAGCGGGCCGGTGTCGGCCAGTTCCGCCTTGGCCCTGTCGCTCAACCTGCCGGCGGTGCAGTTGCTGGAAGCCTATGGCCCGAAACGCTTCGCGGCGCAGATGCGTGTGGCCGGCGTGCCGCTGATGCTGCCGCCCCTGGCCGAGCCCAACCTGTCGCTGATCCTCGGCGGTGCGGGCAGCCGCCTGGAAGACCTGGTCGGCGGCTATGCGGCCTTCGCCCGAGCCGGCAACAGTGCGCGCATCCGCCTGCAGCCCCAGGAGCCGTTGCTGGAGCGGCGCCTGCTGTCGCCAGGGGCGGCGTGGATTATCCGGCGTATTCTCAGTGGCCAGGCGCGGCCGGACCGTGATCCGCACGCCGAGCTGGTGCAGCGCCCGCAATTGGCCTGGAAGACCGGTACCAGCTATGGCTTCCGTGATGCCTGGTCGATCGGCGTCGGGCCGCGCTACCTGATCGGTGTCTGGATCGGCCGCCCTGACGGCACGCCAGTACCTGGGCAGTTCGGCCTGGCCTCGGCGGCGCCGTTGATGCTTCAGGTGCATGACCTGCTGAGCAACCGCGACGCCCAGCGCGGTATCCGCGTGCCGGTCGAGCAGGTGCCCGATACCATCGGCGTGGCAGCCATCTGCTGGCCGCTGGGCCAGCCGATGAATCGGCAAGACCCCAACTGCCGTCGCCAGCGTTTTGCCTGGACCCTCGACGGCACCACACCGCCGACCTTGCAGGCAGCCGACCAACCGCTGGGGATGGGCTTGCGCGAGCGCGTCTGGGTCAATGCGCAAGGGCAGCGCGTCGATGGCAGCTGCCTGGGGGCCAAGGTACGTGACATCGCCCTCTGGCCTGCGCCGCTGGAGCCGTGGCTTCCCCGCGTCGAACGGCGTGCGGCGCGCTTGCCGGCAGTCGACCCGACCTGCCCACCGCAGGCGCCGGCGACTGCGCCACCTCTTTCAATCGTCGGTGTACGCCCAGGTGACAACCTGCGCCGCCCGGCAACCAGCAGCGAGCCGTTGCAGTTGCACGTTTCTGCCCTTGGCGGGGGTGGCCGGCGCTGGTGGTTCCTCAATGGCCAGCCGTTGGGCGAGACCCTGGGCCAGGACAGCCTGCTGGTGCGCTTCGACCGCGCTGGGCAGATCGAGCTCAGCGCGCTGGATGAAAGTGGCGAGACCGCGCGGGTGGCGTTTCAGGTCAGCGAGTAGCCGTTCGACGATTGCGGGGGTAGCACCTACGCTTTGCAAGTGACGGGTGTGACCGGCTGGCGCCGCGGTACCCGAGGGATCATGGAGCGTCCTATGCGTCCTCTGGTCGTGCCCCTGTTATTGCTGCCTTGGGCCCTGCTGGCCCAGGCAGAGGCGTTGCCGGTGTTTCTCGACAGCCATGAAAACGAGCGTCGGCTGCCTGCCGCCAACCTGCCAATAGACACCTACCGCCCTGACACTGCGCGCCTGCGGCTGGCGCTGCCCGATGCCAATACGGCGGGTTGGGCACCTGCAGACACCCGGTTGGTGTTGCACAAGGTGCGTTTCGAGGGCGGCACGGTGTTCCCCCTGAGCGAGCTGCGCGACCATTACCAGCCGCTGATAGGGCGCGAGACAACGCTGGGCGAGTTGCAACAGTTCACCGAGCGCCTCACCCAACGCTATCGGCAGGACGGTTATCTGCTCTCGTATGCCTACCTGCCACCGCAGGATATCGCAGACGGCCGCATCCAGGTGGAGCTGGTGGAAGGCTATATCCAAGGCTACCGGTTGCAAGGCGACATCGGTTCGGCCCGCCGTTACCTGGAGCAGTTGCTTCATCGTTTGCAAGCCGAACGGCCGCTCACACGTGAGACGCTGGAGCGCTACATCGGCATTGCCGAACGCATCCCGGGCGTTGCGCTAGGCGCCGAACTGACCGTGGCGCATTCGCCTGAGGGTGCCGCTCACCTGACGGTGCATGCGCGGCGTAGGCCGTTTGCCGCTGGCATTACCGTAAACGATGGCAGCCGTGAGGACGCCCAGGCGCTGTTCACCGTGACCAGCAATGCCCAGACCCGCTATGCCGAACAGTTCCAGGCAAGCCTGCTGCTGCCTCCCGGGGATGATCAGGCCCATTACCAGCGTTTGGCTTACAGCCAGTACCTGGACGCCGAAGGCAGCCAGTTGCTGGTATCTGCTTCGCGCTATCGCAGCACACCGGGCACCCGTATCCGCCTGGATGACGGCAGCGCTCTCACCCAGAAGCGGGAAAGCGAGCGTTATTCGGTAGGCCTTGGTCAACCACTGATCGTCAGGCCGGATGAGTGGCTGACGGTGACGGGGCGCTTCTACGCGGTCAGCGAGCATCTCGAAGATCGGCCTGCGGGGCGTTTGCCGGTGCGCGAATACGACAACTACGTACGGGCGCTGTCCTTCGAGGGCAACTGGCGCAAGGCCGAGGCTCGCCGCTTGCGAATCGTCAGTGCCGGGGTCTATCAAGGCCTGGATTACCTCGGCGCGCGCAGCGACGCCGACTATGACCTCGACTTCTTGCGGTTGCGCCTTTCGGGATTGCAGAGCGACACGCTGTTCGACGCTTGGCAGGGGGTGATTTCGGGCGCCCTGTACTGGAGCGACGACACACTGCCCGACAGCGAACGGGCGGTGTTTGGCGGGCAGGGTTTCGGCCGTGGTTACCCCCGTGACCAAGCAGCGGGGGACAAGGGCTGGGGGGTGGCGTATGAGCTCAACTACAGCGTTCGGCACAGCGACGGCTGGCTGAAGGTGGTACAGCCTTATGCGGTGCTCGATGCTGCGCGTGCCTGGTACAACGCTGGCAGGGTCGAGGATGCCCGGATGACGTCGGCTGCGCTGGGGCTGCGGCTGGGGGATGGGCGTTACTTCAATGTTGCTGTGGAAGTAGCGAAACCTTTGGCGGATGCTGCCCTGGACAGCCTGAGCCGAACGCCACGCTTGACGCTCAGCTTCACTTATCAGATGCAATGAACCCCGCTCGATACGCTCCTACGCAACATCGGCGTTCGCGATCAATGCGCGGTAAAGCGCTGATGCACCGGTGAAGAGCTCGGCGTCAGCGCCAGCGCCAGTTGCGTGCGGTTGTGCATGTGGGTCAGGCGCAGCACTTGGGACACATAGAGCTTCACGGTGTTTTCAGTGATGCCCAGTTCGCAGGCGATCTGGTAATTGGTCTTGCCTTTGCTGACCAACCGCGCCACTTCCAGTTGGCGCGGCGACAGCTTCTCGAACACCGCTGGCAGCTCGCTTTCGCCTTCCTCGACATCATTGGCACGCCGATGCACACCCTGGCCGCGGGCCTTCTCAAGGTCGTGGTAGAGCTCGTCAACGGACGATGCCAGGTCTTGCAGGCGCTGGTTCAGGCCGCCCAGTTCCCTGAGGTTGCGCTGGCGTTCCAGCAATGCCTGCTCTTGGCGGCGAACGCCTTCGAGCAGTTCGTCGAGGTTCACGGGCTTTTGGTAGTAGTCGGCAAAACCTGCGCGCAAGGCGCGGATCACATCCTGCTTCTCCGCACGTCCTGTCAGCATGATCGCTTCGAACATGCGCTTGCTGCCGGCAATTTGCTTCAGTGCGCGGACCAGTTCGATGCCATCGCGCTGCGGCATGTGCAGGTCGCACACCACCAGGCCAATGCTGTGATCGGCCAGGTAGCGCTCGATGGCCTGGTCGGTGGAATTGGCAGGGACGCAAGGGTGACCTTGGCTTTCGAGAAATTCACACAGTTGCTCGACGATCAATGGCTGGTCATCGACCACCAATACCTTCACTTCACTCGACGGCTTGTTCACGATCAACTCCCTGTTCGTAAGCGGCCCTGCTCCCGGGCCAGACGCTCTGGCAGTTTAAAAGTAGTCGTAGTTTGCGAGTCTGTACAAGGCTCGTACAAGTTATCGGACCACAGATGTGATTATTGGATCCATACCGCTGTCAGAAGAAAGCCTGCCAATACGTAGGGCACGAAGGCCTGCTTGTCGCCCATCTGCTCCGTGAGGACCTGCAAGCGCTTCTTTACCTTGGGGTTGAGCAGGGTCCACAACCGGCGACGGGTGAGCAGCCACAGCAGCACCGTGACGCCCGCCCCGATGAAGGTGCCGAGTACATACTGAGGGCTGGTGGCGAGGGCCAGTGCGCCCATCAGCTTGACGTCGTCGGCACCGAAGCGCCCGAGCATGTAGCCGGGTAGGGTCAGCAGCATGACAATGGCCAGCGCCCAACCGGCGTCGCTGGCCTCGGCGCCGATCCAGCTGTGGCCGGTAGCGAACAGCCAAGCCAGGGCGCAGGCCGCGACGCCGAGTGTCAGCAGGTTGGATATCTGGCGTTGACGCACATCCTGTTCGGAGCACAAGGCAAGCCACATCAAGAGAACAATGCTTTGCATTGGCAGGTCGCCTTCCCTAATTGTTGAACACTTCTACCCGGTCAGTCAGGTTTCCTTAACTGAAGATAGACGGGAACGTGCAGGGGAGTGCAGTTGGCAACGAAAAAAGGCGTGGTCGAAATGGATTATGTCGCGGTTGGCACAGCGCTTTTGGGGGCGGCCCTATCGCAATGCAAGGCCGCTCCCGCTAACTGCTACTTCTTGCTACCCGGCGGGTAGTTGGCCAATACCTTGGCCACGGTATTGTGAATGGCGGTATTGCGTTCCTCCGGGCTTGGCGGGTAGTTGTTCATGATCTGTTCGGCACTGCCACGCCACACCAGCTTGCCGTCACGCCCATCGAACATGTCGACCTGAATGGTGGCGACCTTGTAGTCGACACTGCGGGTTTCGTTGTACATCGGGCCGCCCCAGTAGCCGCCCCAGTAGCCACCCCACCCACCGCCGTAGTTGGTGGTGATCTGTTGCTGGCGCTGTTCGACGATCAGGTACGTGCGTACGTTCAGGTCAGGCCGTGCCGTGCCCTGCACCGGGCGCAGGCCACGCTGGTCGAGCTGGCCGGCAACCGCCTGGCGAATGCGCTGCTCGGTCAGGTCGCTCTTGATTCGGGGGTCGTCCGGGCGGTACTGCAAGCCGGGTTCTTGCCACGCCCAACTGCGGTAGGCGGCAAAATCGCGGCTGGCGTCGAAATCATGCTGGACGTTGTTGCTGGAGCAGGCCGCAAGTAATAGCGCAAATGACAGTAGAACGAGACGGCGCAACATGATGGTTCTCCGGTAGACGTTAACTGGGAGGATAGCCGCTGAGCGCCTTGTGCACAGAATCACGCAAGGCACTTTCGCGATCACGCGGCGAGTCCTTGTCGCTATTGCTTTCAGCACTGGCGCTCCACACCGGCTGGCCGTTGCGCGCGTCGAACAGATCGATGCGCACCACCATTACCTCGACCTCGTAGGTACGCACGATCGGTGCGCTGGCATAGGCACCGTAGCCATTGCGGTAGCCGCCATAACCGACGCCCCCGTAGGGGTAGGGGCCGTAGTAGGGGTCGTAGGTGTCATAGTCGCGCACTTGGCGCAGGCGTTTTTCCAGGCGCATGTCGGCGCTTACCAGTAGATCGCCGGTGCTGCCCCGTGCCGGGCGCAGGCCATGCTGGTCGAGCGCGCCGCTGATGGCATCGGCCAGTTGCGCCGGGTCGGCATTGGCCGTGCCGCTGGGCAACTGGCCGCCACGCCAGCTCCAGCTGCGATAGTGCCCATAGTCACGGGCCGGTGCCGGGTAGGCACTGGCGTCGAAGGTGGTGGCAGCCGCAGCAGGCGCGGGCGGTATGGGGCGGCCGCTGGCGACATACGGGTTGCTGCCCTGGCAGCCAGCCAGGGCGAGGGGCAGCAGGGCCAGGCACAACAGACGGTACGGCATGTATTCCTCCCGGCGGGCGGGGTCAGCGGGGGCGGCAGATCCAGTGCAGGTAGCGACCGAGCCCGGCAAAGCTTGGGTGCCTGCGGTGGGCCAGTTCCATTTCCAGAAGGTCGAGCAGTTCGGCCTTGGCCTGGAACTCCTTGGGCATGTAGTCGTGGAACACCCTGACACCACTCTGGCTTTCGACCTGCCACATAGGCTCAAGTTGCGCCTTGAGCTCACGTGGATCAAGTGGTTTTTGTGGGGTCAGGCTCTGCTTTTCACCTTCCAGGCGGTTGCTGCGCAACTTGCGGAAATGGCCCTTGAGCAGGTTGCGATAGACCAGCGCGTCGCGGTTGTAGAAGGCCAGCGAAAGCCACCCGCTGGGCGCGGTCAGCTGATGCAGCACGGGCAGGATGCTTTCGGGTTCGGCCAGCCATTCAAGCACAGCGTGGCACAGCACAAGGTCGTAGGGTTCGGTGAGTTGGCCGAGCAGGTCCTGCCACGGCGCCTGGATGAAGGTGGCCGTCTGGCCCGCTTCGGCAAAGCGCACACGGGCACCGTCGAGCATGGGCGCGGCGGGCTCGGCCAGGGTCAGCTGGTGGCCGCGCTCAGCCAGCCACAGGGCCATGTGGCCCAGGCCTGCGCCGATATCGAGAATGCGCAGCGGGCGGTCGGGCAATGTTTCGGCCAGGTCGGCTTGCAGCACGGCCAGGCGAATTGCACCTTTGGCACCGCCGTAGATCTTTTCGGCGAAGCGCGTGGCCAGTTCATCGAAGTGACGGTCGTTCATCGCGCGAAGCGCCTCTCGCTGTCGGCCAGTTTGGCCCGTACCACCTGGTCCATGTCCAGGCCCAGCTCGCTGCACAGCAGCAACAGGTAGAGGACCACATCGCCCACCTCCTGGCCTGCGTGGGCGAGTTTGTCGGCGGGCAACTGGCGGGATTGGTCTTCGCTCAGCCACTGGAAGATTTCCACCAGCTCGGCCATTTCGACGCTGGCGGCCATGGCCAGGTTCTTCGGGCTGTGGAAGCCGCGCCAGTCGTTGTTGTCGCGGATCTTGTGCAGGCGTTCGGTGAGTTCTTGCAGGTTCATCGGGGCTCTCCTAATGCCGCATAGCTTCGGCGCAGGTCCGATGCAAAGCAAGAGGATTCGGGGGCGGCTGCGCAGCCGCCACACGGCCTAGAGCTGGTCCCAACGCCCGAGCATGTGCAGCAACTCGCCATGCCCATCCAGCCGCAGTTCCCCAGCGGGCCCTGCCTCACTGGCACTGAGCACCACCTCCGATGGCAACCGCACCGGCTTCAGGAAATCCACCTCGAAGCCATAGCCACTGTTCGGCAGGTGCCCGCGCAACGCCGCAAGCGCCATGGCCTGGCTCCACATGCCATGGGCAATGGCCTTGGGAAACCCGAACAGTCGCGCACTGGCGGCGCTCAGGTGGATGGGGTTGTAGTCCCCGCACACCTTGGCATAACGCCGGCCGATATCGCTGTCTGCATACCAGCGGCTCGCCTCTGCCAGTGGGCCCGGTTCGTGCTCTGCCAGCTCACTGGCCTGGCCTTCCAGGTGCAGCCCGCGTACCAGCATGCGGCTGGTTTCGCGCCAGAGCAGGCCCAAGCCATCTTCGGCTTCGGTGATCAGGTCGAAGGTGCCGCCCTTGGCATGAGGTTGCAGGTTGTCGGCGTACACCGCAAACCGTAACCCATCGATGCCACCCAGGGGGCGCAGCACCTCGATGCGGTTATACAGATGCACCAGCCCGAGCAGTGGGAAGGGGAAGTCGTGGCCGGTCAGCAGCTGCAACTGGAGGGGGAAGGCCATGACATGTGGATAAGTGCCCGGCAAGCGGCCATCGTCGGTGAAGTGGCAGAGCCGGCGGTAGGCCGCAAGGTTGTCGGGCTGGGCCCGAACGACGCAGCGCAGGCCTGTGTTCGGCAGGCTGTCGCCGCTGATTTTGCGTTTACTGGCCGCGCGCAGGTAGAGGCTGGCGCGTGAGTCCGGGGCGTGCAGGTCGTGCCAATGTCTGCTCATGGTCAGGCTCCCATCAGTGCCTGGCCACAGACCCGCAGGACCTGGCCATTGACCGCACCGGAGCCCGGCTGGCTGAGCCAGGCGATGGCCTCGGCGACATCCTGTGGCCGCCCGCCCTGGCCCAGTGAGCTCAAGCGGCGCCCGGCCTCGCGCAGCCCCATGGGCATGGCGGCGGTCATGTGCGTTTCGATGAAGCCGGGGGCCACGGCATTGATGCTGGCACCGCGCTCGGCGAGCTTTGGCGCCCAGGCTTCGGCGAAGCCGATCAGCCCGGCCTTGCTCGCCGCGTAGTTGGCCTGCCCACGGTTACCGGCGATGCCGCTGACCGAGGCCAGCAGGGTGATGCGCGCGTTGTCACCGAGCGCGCCAGCGTCGTACAACGCCTGGGTGAGCACCTGCGGCGCCTTGAGGTTGACCGCCAGCACGGCGTCCCAGTATTCCGGGGTCATGTTGGCCAATGTCTTGTCACGGGTGATGCCTGCGTTGTGCACCACGATGTCGATACCCCCAGGCAGAGCTTCGAGCAGTTGCGCTGCTGCGTCGTTGGCGCAGATGTCCAGGCCCAGCGCCTGGCCGCCTAGCCGCGCGGCGAGGGCTTCGAGGTCTTGCCGCGCTTGCGGCACATCCAGCAGCACCACTTCAGCGCCGTCGCGCGCCAGGGTTTCGGCGATGGCCGCGCCGATACCGCGTGCCGCACCGGTCACCAGGGCGCGACGGCCGCCAAGCGGGCGGGTCCAATCCTCGACCTGGCTGGCGCAGGTTTCAAGGCGCAGGACCTGGCCAGAAATGAACGCGCTCTTGGGCGAGAGGAAAAAACGCAGGGCACCTTCCAGTTGGTCTTCCAGTTGGTCTTCGGCACCTTCAGCGAGATACAGCAACTGCGCGGTCGCACCGTTGCGCAGCTCTTTGGCCAGCGAGCGGCTGAAACCTTCGAGTGCACGTTGCGCGACACTGGCCAGTGGGTCGTCGAGGCTCTCCGGGGCGCGGCCGAGAATCACCACGTGGGCGCAAGGCGCCAGGCTGCGCAGCAATGGCTGGAAGAATTCGCGCAACTGCTTCAATTCGTCGCTGTCGGACAGATGAGTGGCATCGAACACCACGGCCTTTAGCTTCGGCCCCAGGCCCGCCACCCAGGCCTGTGCCTGCAAGCCTTCGGCATTGAAGCTGTAGAGTTCGTCGGTGAGGCGCGGGGCGATAGCCTCGACCCGGCTTGTCAGTGGCCCGCCACCGATTACCAGGGCGCCCTCCACCGGGCGCAGGCGGCCGGCCTGCCAGCGCTCCAGCGGGGCCGGGTGTGGCAGGCCAAGGGCATCCACAAGGCGGCGGCCGAGGTTGGAGTTGGCAAAGCCGAGGTAGCGATCGCTCATGAGTGGGTCTCCCTGAAGGCAAGCTTGAAAGTGTGGACCAACTTTGTGGCAAGGTCGTTCGAATGCGGTAAAAACACCTAGGCTGTACGGTTTAAATTGTTTCAGGAGGAACATGCGCATGCGTTCACCTCGCCGGGTCGCGATCCTGGGCGGCAACCGAATCCCGTTCGCCCGCTCCAATGGCGCCTACGCCACCGCCAGCAACCAGGCGATGCTGACCGTCGCCCTCGAGGGCCTGATCGAGCGCTACCGCTTGCATGGGCTTCAGCTGGGCGAAGTGGTGGCAGGCGCGGTGCTCAAGCATTCGCGTGACATGAACCTGACCCGCGAATGCGTGCTCGGTTCACGCTTGTCGCCGCGCACGCCGGCCTACGACATCCAGCAGGCCTGCGGCACGGGGCTGGAGGCTGCACTGCTGGTGGCCAACAAGATTGCCCTGGGGCAGATCGACAGCGGCATTGCGGGCGGCGTGGATACCACCTCCGATGCGCCCATTGCCGTCAACGAAGGGTTGCGCCACATCCTGCTGGAGGCCAACCGCGGCAAAAGCCTGGCTGAACGGCTCAAACCTTTTCTCAAATTGCGCCCTGGCCACCTGAAACCTGAGTTACCCCGTAATGGCGAGCCGCGCACAGGCCTGTCGATGGGCGAGCATTGCGAGCGAATGGCACAGGCCTGGCAGATTGAGCGCAGTGCACAGGACGAACTGACCTTGCTCAGCCATCAACGGTTGGCAGCTTCTTATGCCGAAGGTTGGCAGGACGACCTGCTCACGCCATTTCTGGCGTTGGGCCGTGACAACAACCTGCGCCCGGACCTGACCCTGCAACAACTGGCCAAGCTCAAGCCAGCCTTCGACCGCAGCGGCCTGGGCACGCTGACGGCAGGCAATTCCACACCGTTGACCGACGGTGCTTCGCTGGTGCTGCTGGGCAGCGAAGCCTGGGCGCAGGAACAGGGGCTCTCGGTGCTGGCCTATCTGGTGGACGGCGAAACCGCTGCGGTGGATTTCGTCAACGGCCGCGAAGGCCTGTTGATGGCGCCGGTGTATGCGGTGCCGCGCTTGTTGGCGCGCAATGGCCTGACCCTGCAAGACTTTGACTATTACGAAATCCACGAAGCGTTCGCTGCCCAGGTGTTGTGTACGCTCAAGGCCTGGGAGGACGCGGACTATTGCCGTGAGCGGCTGGGGCTGGACGCAGCGCTTGGCGCGATCGATCGCAGCAAGCTCAACGTCAAGGGCAGTTCGTTGGCGGCGGGGCATCCGTTCGCGGCGACGGGAGGGCGGGTGCTGGCCAACCTGGCCAAGCTGCTGGCGACGGCAGGCAAGGGGCGCGGGTTGATCTCGATCTGTGCGGCGGGTGGGCAGGGGGTGACGGTTATCGTCGAGCGGTGATCTTGCGGGAGGGCGCCACAGTCATCCCCCCAGCTGTTAGGCTTGTCCGATCAGAACTACAAGAAACCGCCATGCCGATCATCGGACACCCACGGCCCATCCCCGCATTGGACCATCTGCCCAGGCCGCTGTATGCCCGCGCCGAAAGCCTCGGTGCCGGCTCCTGGACCACCCGCCATCAGCACGATTGGGTGCAGTTCTCCTACGCCATCAGCGGCGTGCTGGGTGTATACACCCGCGAAGGCAGCTATTTCGCGCCCCCCCAGTGGGGCGTGTGGGTGCCTGCGGATGCCGAACACGAGGTGGTGACATCGATGCAGGCCGAAATGCGCAGCCTGTACGTTCGCCGCGATGCCTGCCCGTGGGCACCGGAGCACTGCCGGGTGCTGGAGGTGACGCCGTTGGCGCGGGAGTTGATCAAGCAGTTCTGCCTGCTCCCGGCAGACTACCCGGAAGGGGACAGCGCCGAGGCGCGATTGGTCGCGGTGCTGCTCGACCAGTTGCGCACGTTGCCAGAGGTGGGCTTTTCGTTGCCGCTGCCACGGCATCCCGGGTTGCTGGCGCTGTGCAATGGCCTGATCGCCGCGCCAGACCAGCCACAGACCCTGCAGCAATGGGCGCAGCAATTGGCATGTTCGGAAAAGACGCTGATGCGGCTGTTTCAGCGGGAGACCGGGTTGAGTTTTCGCAATTGGCGGCAGCGTATGCGGCTGTTGTCATCGCTGGCGTTGCTGGAGGCGGGGGATAACGTGACGGAGGCGGCGTTGGGCTGCGGTTATGACTCGACCTCGGCTTACATCGCAGCGTTCAAGCAATTGTTCGGGGCGACGCCGGGGGAGCTGAAGTTTTAACCTCCAGCGCCCTGTACCGGCCTAGGTGAACCCCAGAGACCGGTAACAGAGGCCGGTTGGCCGATCAGGTGCGGAAGCGTCGCACCAGTGCATCCAGTTCGTTGGACAGCCCTGCCAGGCTTTGTGAGTCCTGCCGCGCAGCCTGGGCAAGTTCGGCCACCAACTGCGCATCGCCGTGGATCTGGCTGATGTGCCGGTTGATGTCCTCGGCTACCTGGTGCTGCTCTTCGGCGGCCGTGGCGATCTGCGTGTTCATGTCGCGAATCACATCCACCGACTCACGGATCTGGCCAAAGCTATCGCGGGCCAGGCCAATGCGGCTGACCGACTGCTGCGACACTTCCAGGCTGGCGTGCATCTGCTCGGCGACTTCGGCAGTGCGGCTGGCCAGGTTGCCCAGCAGGCCGTCGATCTCGGCGGTGGAGTCGGCAGTACGCTTGGCCAGCGCCCGCACTTCGTCGGCGACCACGGCGAAGCCCCGGCCCTGTTCACCGGCGCGGGCGGCCTCGATCGCGGCGTTGAGCGCCAGCAGGTTGGTTTGCTCGGCAATCGAGCGGATGGTGCCGAGGATCGACTGGATGGCGTTGCTGTCGCGCTCCAGCTGCTGGATCGACTGTGCCGACTGCTCGATTTCCTGGCTCAGGCGATCGACGCTGTGCACCGCCGCATCGATTTGCTGCTGGCCCTCACGGGCCTGCTGCTGGCCGCTGTCGGCCGACTGCGCCGCCTGGCTGCAGGAGCGGGCGACTTCGTTGGCGGTGGCGACCATTTCGTGGAAAGCGGTGGAAACCATGTCCACGGCTTCACGCTGGCGCCCGGCAGCCTCGGCCATGTCGTTGGACACCTGGGTCGAGCTGGTGGAGGTGCTGAGGATCTTGCTGGCTGCAGCGCCGATGTGCTGGATCAGGCTGCGAATCGCGCCGAGGAACTGGTTGAACCAGTTGGCAAGCTGGGCGGTTTCGTCACGGCCGCGTACTTCCAGGTTGCGGGTCAGGTCGCCTTCGCCCTGGGCAATGTCTTCCAGGCCACTGGTAACGCTGTTGATCGGGCGCACGATCAGCTTGGCGAAGGCTGCACCGACCACGGCGAACAGTGCTGCCAGCACCAGGGCGATGGTGCCGATCAGCCACGTCAGGCGGGTGGTGGTCTGCATCACCTCGCTCTGCTCGATCAGGCCGATGAAGGTCCAGCCCAGTTGTTCGTCGGGGTAGATGTTGGCCATGTAGCGCACGCCGTTCAGCTCGACCTCGACCAGGCCTTTACCTCCCTTGGCCAGGGCGGCATAGCCGTCGCCGAAGCTGCCCAGTTGCTTGAAGTTGTGGCTGGCATCGCGCGGGTCGACCATCACGTTGCCGTTGTTTTCCACCAGCATCAGGTAGCCGCTTTCGCCCAGCTTGATCTGCTGGACGATCTGCGTCAGGCCCTTGAGCGAAACGTCGATGTTGACCACGCCGCCTGGGTTGCCAAGCTGGTTGGCCACGGCGCGCACGGTGCTCACCAGCACGGCGTCGTCGGCAGCCCAGTAGTAGGCGCCGGTACGCAGGGTCTTGCCTGGGTTGGCCATGGCCAGCTGGTACCAGGGGCGAGGGCGCGGGTCGTAGTTGACGAACTTCTGCCCCGCCGGCCAGCCGACATAGCCGCCGTCACTTACACCGTAGGAAAGGTAGGCGTAACCCGGGTGCGAATCGGCCAGGCGGGTGAAGAATTCGAGCACTTGCTTGTCCTGATCGCCCAGTTCATATGACGGGTTGGCGCTCATGAACTTGTTCAGGTTGTTGCCTGTGGCCGCGATCATCGGTTGCGAAGCCAGGTATTCGACGTTCTGGTTGATGCCCTGGAAGAAGATGTTCATCGCGTTGCTGACCTGGCGAATTTCCCGGCTGCTGCTGTCGAGGAATCCATCGCGGGCTTCGCCGCGCAGGTTGAGGACCACCAAGGTGGCCACGAGAACGATGGGCAAGCCGGCGATGACCGCGAATGCCCAGGTCAGTTTCTGTTTGATGCTCATCGACGCTCCCGGAATTTTTATATTGTCGACACACGAGGCAGGTAGTTACTGCATCGGCAGCGCCCGGGATTAGATGAAGGCAAATGCCCGTATTTATTAGGGAATGTCGCAGCAGGCGATGATTCGGTCGTGTTTAGGCGAATATGGCATACCAAAGCCTCGCCGCGCGGCTCAGCGGCAACATTCGCTCACCTTGCCGTTGGCCAGATCCTTGAGGATCGGACAGTCCGGCCGCTCATCCCCCTGGCAGTGGGAAACCAGATCGCCGAGGGTATCGCGCAGGCTCACCAGCTCTTCGATGCGCCGGTTCAGCTCGTCGATATGCTGCATGGCCAGCGCCTTGACGTCGGCACTGGCGCGCTGGCGGTCTTGCCAGAGCGTCAGCAGTTTGCCGACCTCTTCCAGGGAAAACCCCAGATCGCGCGAGCGCTTGATGAACGCTAGGCTGTGCAGGTCTTCTGGCTGGTACAGGCGGTAGCCGCTGTCGCTGCGGGTGGCCGGCTTGAGCAGGCCGATGGACTCGTAATAGCGGATCATCTTGGTGCTGAGCCCGCTGCGGCGGGCGGCCTGGCCGATGTTCATGGAGCCTCCTGGGCGCTGCTGGTGGGTTTCCAGGTCTTCAGCCACAGCGCATTGCTGACCACACTGACGCTGGACAGGGCCATGGCGGCGCCGGCCAGTACCGGGTTGAGGTAACCCAGCGCGGCCAAGGGGATACCGACCAGGTTGTAGATGAACGCCCAGAACAGGTTCTGGCGGATCTTCGCGTAGGTCTTGCGGCTGATCTCCAGGGCGGCCGGTACCAGGCGGGGGTCACCGCGCATCAGGGTGATGCCAGCGGCCTGCATGGCCACATCTGTGCCACCGCCCATGGCGATGCCGATGTCGGCCGCGGCAAGGGCCGGGGCATCGTTGATGCCGTCGCCTACCATCGCCACCACGCCGTCCTCTTTGAGCGCCGTCACCGTGGCGGCCTTGTCGGCTGGCAGCACTTCGGCGTGCACGTCGTCGATGCCGAGGGCGTCGGCAACCACTTTGGCGCTGCCGCGGTTGTCGCCGGTCAGCAGGTGGCTGCTGATGTGTTGTGCGTGCAGGGTATCGATAGCCTGCGCAGCACCCGGCTTGAGGCTGTCGCCGAAGGCGAACAGGCCCAGCACCCGGGGTTGTGCGCCGCGCTCGACAAGCCACGACAGCGTACGGCCTTCGGCTTCCCAGGCGTGGGCCTTGGCGGCCAGGCCACCGGGTTGCAGCATGCTTTCATCAAGCAGGCGGCGATTGCCCAGGGCCAGATCACGGCCTTCCACGTGCCCGGCGATACCCCGCCCAGTCAGCGACTGGCTGTCGACCACCGTAGGCACCTCCAACTGCTGCTCGGCGCACGCATCCAGCACGGCCTTGGCCAACGGGTGCTCACTGCCGCGCTGAAGGGCGCCGGCCAAGCGGTGCAGCTCGGCGGTGCTGCCGACCAGTGCCTGGCTGTGGACCACCCGGGGGCTGCCGGAGGTGAGGGTACCGGTCTTGTCGAAGACCACCCGGTTGACCGCATGGGCACGCTCCAGGGCCTCGGCGTCCTTGATCAGGATGCCGTGGCGGGCGGCCACGCCGGTGCCGGCCATGATCGCCGCCGGCGTGGCCAGGCCGAGCGCACAGGGGCAGGCGATCACCAGCACGGCGACCGCGTTGATCAGCGCGGTTTCCAGCGGGGCACCGGCCAGCCACCAGCCAATCAGGGTGACCAGCGCGATCACCAGCACGGCCGGGACAAAGACCTGGCTGACCCGGTCCACCAACTTCTGAATGGGCGCTTTGGCCGCCTGGGCATCTTCGACCAGGCGGATGATGCGGGCCAGCACGGTTTCGGTACCCAGTGCCTGGGTGCGCACCAGCAGCCGACCTTCGCCATTGATGGCGCCACCGGTAACGGGGTCGCCAGGTTGTTTGGGCACCGGCAGGCTCTCGCCGCTGATCAGGGCCTCGTCGGCGTGGCTGCTGCCTTCCTCGACTTGGCCATCGACCGGGAACCGTTCACCGGGTTTGACCGCTACCAGGTCACCGAGCCGCAACTGGGCGATCGCTACATCTTCCTCACGGCCATCTATCACGCGCACCGCGCGTTCGGGGCGCAGGGCTTCAAGGGCGCGGATGGCGCTGGCGGTCTGGCGCTTGGCGCGGCTTTCCAGGTATTTGCCCAGCAAGACCAGGGCAATGACCACGGCCGAGGCTTCGAAGTACAGGTGTGGCGCCATGCCGGCCGGGGCTTGTGCCCATTGGTACAGGCTCAGGCCGTAGCCGGCACTGGTGCCCAGGGCCACCAGCAGGTCCATGTTGCCGGCACCGGCACGCACGGCCTTCCAGGCCGCCACATAGAAGCGCGCACCGAGAATGAACTGCACGGGCGTTGCCAGCACAAACTGCGCCCAGGCGGGCAGCATCCAGTGCAGGCCGAAGGGCTGCACCAGCATCGGCAACACCAGCGGCAGGGCCAGCAGCAGGGCAGCAGCGACGGCCAGGCGTTCGTTGCGCAGGCGGCGCTGGGCATCGCCCTGCTCATTCTTGCCCGCATGCGGCAGGCTGGCGCTGTAGCCGGCCTTTTCCACGGTGTTGATCAAAAGGCTGTCGTCGAGGGCCGCGAGCACCTTGAGGTGCGCGCGTTCGCTGGCCAGGTTGACGCTGACCTGCTCGACCCCGGGCAGTTTGCCGAGCGCGCGTTCGACACGGCCGACGCAGCTGGCGCAGGTCATGCCGCCGATCTGCAGCTCGACGGTGCGGGTGGGTACGCCGTAGCCGGCTTCACGCACGGCGTCGAGCAAGGCCGGCAGGCTGCTGGCCGGGGCCTGGACCCGGGCCTGTTCGGTGGCAAGGTTGACGCTGACCTGTTCAGCGCCGTCGACCTTGCGCAGGGCGCGCTCGACGCGGCCGGCACAGCTGGCGCAGGTCATGCCGGAAATCGGCAGGTCGAACTTGGTGGATGCGGGCATGGCTGTCCTCCTTGGATTGGCCTCCAGCATCAACCTTGCCACGTAGGCAAGGTCAATAGCCGAGGCCGGCGCGCTTCAATTCCAGCCCATTGTGGCCCATGGCAATCCGGTATTTGTTGATCTGGCCCGCCTGCAGGTTCAAACGCGTGCTGCGCTGGTCTTCGATACCCGCAGCGCAACCGGGCGCTTGCCCTGGCAGTAGGCGCAGGCGCACATCCACTGGGCCGGGTGGCAGGTTGAAGGAGGTGGACTGCTCCTGGAACACGCGCCCGGAAAGCTGGTCGTTGAGGTAGACGCCAATTTCGCAACTGGTGGCCACTTCCAGGCGCTCTCGGGAGATGATCAATACGCTGTAGTCCGAGTTGCCCTCGGCGCTGGCCGGTGGCACCGCAGCCAGCGCGCTCAAAAGCCCGACGACGCCCAATGCTGCCCTGAACATGAATAATCTCCTGCTTGCCTGATCGTCAAAGGCGCAGCTTGGCCGACGTGAGCGCGGATTTCCAGCCCAGGCGCTTGCAAGGGCTTGACCTTGACCCGATGGCAAGCTTGAAACTGCGTCAAAACCTGAAGGAGGTAACCCCATGCAAGTGTTCAATGTACAAGGCATGACCTGTGGCCATTGTGTCAAAGCGGTGACCCGGGCAGTGCAGGCGCAAGATGCCGCGGCTCAGGTCGAGGTCGACCTGGCGGGCAAGCAGGTGCGGGTGCAGAGTGCGATGGCGGTGGAGCAGATCCTCACGGCGATCCGTGACGAGGGTTATCAAGCCGAAGTGGCCTGATGCCCAGGGGCGCTTGGTGCCCCTTTTGTTGCAAATGTTTTCATGCTGATGGAGCCCTTAGCAGGTAGACTTACGCACTTGCTTAGCCTGCTATGGATTCCTGATGAACCTGCGAATGGTGCTGATCCTGGGCGCATTGAGTGCGTTCGGGCCTTTGGCGATCGATTTTTACCTGCCCGCCTTCCCGGCCATGGCGCAGGCTTTCGCCACCGATGAAAAACACGTCCAGACCACCTTGGCCGCCTACTTCCTTGGCCTGTCCATCGGGCAGTTGGCGTATGGCCCGGTGGCCGACCGCTTCGGGCGGCGCAAGCCTCTGCTGTTTGGCGTGACACTGTTTACCCTGGCCTCGCTGGCGTGCGCCTATGCCCCCAACCTCGATACCCTGGTGTTGGCGCGGTTCGTCCAGGCGCTGGGCGGTTGCGCCGGGATGGTGCTGTCGCGGGCGATCGTCAGTGACAAGTGCGACCCGGTGGCGTCGGCCAAAGTGTTTTCGCAACTGATGCTGGTGATGGGCCTGGCGCCGATCCTCGCGCCGATGCTGGGCGGGGTGTTGGTGAACCTGGCGGGCTGGCAGTCGATCTTCCTGGTGCTGAGCCTGTTCAGTGCCGCCTGCCTGCTGGCGGTCAGCCTGGGCCTGCCCGAGAGCCTGCCGGCGGACATGCCGCGCCAACCGCTGTCGGGGGCGTTGCGCCAGTACCTGCGCCTGCTCAATGACCGGGTGTTCCTCGGCCATGCCTTGACCGGTGGTATTGCCATTGCCGGTATGTTTGCCTACATCGCCGGCTCGCCTTTCGTCTTCATCAAGCTGTATGGCGTGCCTGCCGAGCATTACGGCTGGTTATTCGGCACCAATGCGGCAGGTTTTATCCTCGTGGCGCAGGTCAATGCACGCTTGCTGGCCAAGCGTGGCCCGGCTTTCTTGCTGGTGCGCGCAGTGTGGATGTACCTGGCCGCAGGTTTGCTGTTGCTTGGCGTTGCCGCGCTGCGGCCGAGCCAATTGTGGCCGCTGCTGGTGCCGTTGTTCGTGTGCATCGCAAGCCTGGGCTGCATCATCCCCAATGCCTCGGCCTGCGCCATGAGTGGGCAGGGTGCACGGGCAGGCAGCGCCTCGGCATTGATGGGCTGCCTGCAGTTCAGCGTCGCCGCGGGCGCAGCGGCATTGGTCGGGTTGTTGCACGATGGCAGTGCGGTGCCGATGACACTGGTGATCAGCCTGTGCGGGGCACTGGTGGTCAGTGTCGCGCTGCTGACCCGGCGCTTGCAGGCCAGGCGGCCTGCGTAAGCGGGTGGGGCGCCTGCAGGCGGGTTTCCAAGGTGGCGACGAAGGCACGTGCTTCGGCCTCGCTGCGGAAACTGACCACGTGTTGGTCGAGCTGAACCTGCCAGGGGCAGATCGGGTTGCGGCTCGACGCACTGACGACAATTTTCATCGCGGCATACCTCCAATGGGGTTGAGAGCGGATGAAGTGTAGCGCTGTGCCCTGTGCATGCCATGACCGGTATCTGCGTTCTGACTGACGGTCAGTGGCGCTGTTATTTCCCACATTACTTCATGCTGCCCGGGTGTAATGCCTGGAAGCATGTAGAAGCTTCGCTTTTGTTTGCGCTATTTATGGAAGCCTGCTGTCGGTCGCATCCGAACGTACTCCGGGCGATTTTTCCTCATGCCCTGTCTGTGCCCCGCAAAGTTCTGGGGCATTGTTCATCTGCGCGGTTTCGGCGCGTTCCACGAACCTGCACATCATCTCGCATGGGTAGGCATACCCAATGGACTTCAGACAGGCGGGCCGCATCCGCTGGCTGCCTGAGTGGGGTTTTCTGCGGCTTATACTGGCCCCAGAGCCAGTGTCAGCGAGAGGGGTTTCCCTGCCGGTGCTGGCAATTATCAGGCAGGCGATCCGCGTTGCCAGGGTTGGCCATTGCATCCACATGTGAACGTGCAGGGAGTTACAGGGATATGAACGCAGTCAGCAGTATCAGCCAGATCGCCAGCCTGATGGCCGACCCAAAGCGCAGTGCCATGCTCTGGGCGTTGATCGACGGCACGCCGCGCCTGGCGAACGAACTCGCGATGATGACCGGGTTGACGTCATCCTCCGCTTGCGCCCACCTTTCGTTGCTGTCTTCGGCCGGTTTGCTCAGGCACGAAGCGCGCGGGCGTAAACGCTACTTCCGCTTGGCGACCCCGCAGGTGGGGGCTGCGGTGGAGGCATTGGCCAGCGTGCAGTTGTGCAGCGCCAAAGCGCACCCGCCCGAGGCGACTGCCACGCAACTGCCTATGTCGCTACGCAGGGCGCGGCGTTGCGGTGACCATCTGGGGGGGGAGCTTGCCGGCGAGTTGTACCACCGCCTGGTGGCGGCCGGCTGGCTGGAGGGCACCGACCGTCAACTGGTGGTCAGTGAGCGAGGGCGGGCCGAGCTGGCACTGGTGGGTGTCTACATCGACGCCCTGGCGCCACACCAGCAACGGGGTTGCGTGATCTGCCGCTGCACCGACTGGAACAACCAGGGCCCTCACCTGGGGGGCGTGCTCGGGCAGGCCCTGTTCAGGCTGTTTCTTCAGTCTGGCTGGATGCGCGAGTCCGAGGATACGCGGGCATTGCATATCTCTGCGCTGGGCATCCAGCACATCAATCGCATTGCCCGCGTCACGACGTTGCAGGTCGGCTGACCGCAACGCCACCCGCCAATCAGACCAGCCGCGCGTCCAGGCTGTTTTGCGCCAGGCGGCGGGCCTGGTCTTCGGTCATGCCCAGGTGGGTGTGCAGGGCATGGAAGTTTTCGGTGACGTAGCCGCCGAAGTAGGCTGGGTCGTCCGAGTTGACCGTGACCTTCACCCCGCGTTCGAGCATGTCCAGGATGTTGTGCTGGCGCATGTGGTCGAACACGCAGAGCTTGGTGTTCGACAGGGGGCAGACGGTCAGGGGGATCTGCTCGTCGATGATGCGTTGCATCAGGCGCTCGTCTTCGATGGCGCGCACGCCATGGTCGATGCGTTTGATCTTCAACAGGTCCAGGGCTTCCCAGATGTATTCGGGCGGGCCTTCTTCACCGGCGTGGGCAACGGCGACGAAGCCTTCGCTGCGGGCGCGGTCGAACACACGCTGGAACTTGCTAGGCGGGTGGCCCATTTCAGAACTGTCCAGGCCTACGGCGATGAACGCATCGCGGAAGGGCAGGGCCTGGTCGAGTGTCTTGTGCGCTTCTTCTTCGCTGAGGTGGCGCAGGAAGCTCAAGATCAGGCCACTGCTGATGCCCAGCTGGTCACGGCCATCCTTGAGCGCCTGGTTGATGCCGTTGAGCACCACTTCAAAAGGGATGCCGCGGTCGGTATGGGTTTGCGGGTCGAAGAACGGTTCGGTGTGGATGACGTTCTGCGCCTTGCAGCGTTGCAGGTAGGCCCAGGTCAGGTCGTAGAAGTCCTGCTCGGTACGCAATACATCCGCGCCCTGGTAATAGAGGTCGAGGAATTCCTGCAGGTTGTTGAAGGCATAGGCGCCACGCAGTGCCTCTACATCGGCCCAGGGCAGGGCGATCTTGTTGCGCTCGGCCAGGGCAAACAGCAGCTCGGGCTCCAGCGAGCCTTCCAGGTGCAGGTGCAGTTCGGCCTTGGGCAGGGCGTTCAACCAGTCATACATAGGTGGTTATCTCGATCAGGTACGGTTGCCGCCATTCTACAGGGCCTGGCCAGGCAATGCGCCCGGCCAGGCCCTGTGTTGGCTCAACCGGCGATCAGTTGCGCGGCGGCCTGGCGGTGGTTGGCGATCAGGCCCTGGATATCCAGGCCTTCGATCTGGCCGTCGACCACCCGCCACTGGCCACCGACCATGACCCGGTCGGCGCGGTCGGCTCCGCACAGCAGCAGCGCCGACAGCGGGTCATGGCTGCCCGAGAAGCGCAGCTCGTCGAGTTTGAACATCGCCAGGTCGGCTTGCTTGCCAACGGCCAGCTCACCAATGTCCTGGCGCCCGAGCAGGCGTGCCGAACCCCGTGTCGCCCAACCCAGGGCACGCTCCGGGGTGATCTGCTCGGCGCCATAGCGCAGGCGCTGCAGATACAGGGCCTGACGGGCTTCGAGGATCATGTTGGAGGCATCGTTGGAGGCCGACCCGTCGACGCCCAGGCCCAGCGGGGCGCCGGCGGCTTCAAGGTCCACGGTCGGGCAGATGCCCGAGGCCAGGCGCATGTTCGAGCTCGGGCAGTGGCAGATGCCGGTGCCGGCCGCACCCAGGCGGGCGATTTCGTCGGCATTGAAGTGAATGCCGTGAGCCAGCCAGGTGCGTGGGCCGAGCCAGCCGACGCTGTCCAGGTAGTCCACTGTGCGCAGGCCGAAGCGTTGCAGGCAGAAGTCTTCCTCATCGAGGGTTTCCGCCAGGTGGGTGTGCAGGCGCACGTCCAGTTCTTCGGCGAGCGTGGCACTGGCCCGCATGATTTCAGGCGTGACCGAGAAGGGCGAGCAGGGCGCCAGGGCAATCTGGATCTGCGCACCGTCACCGCGCTCATGGTAGCTGTGGATAAGCCGCTGGCTGTCGGCAAGGATCACCTCGCCCTGTTGCACCGTTTGCTGCGGGGGCAGGCCGCCGTCGTCTTCGCCCAGGCTCATCGAGCCGCGGGTCAGCATCGCGCGCATGCCCAGCTGGCGCACCACGTCGACTTGCACGTCGATGGCATTGTCCAGGCCTTGGGGGAACAGGTAATGGTGATCGGCGGCGGTCGTGCAACCCGACAGCAGCAGTTCGGCCAGTGCTACCTGGCTGGCCAGCGCCAGTTTCGCGGGGGTCAGGCGTGCCCACACCGGGTACAGCGTCTTCAACCAAGGGAACAGCGGCTGGTTGACCACAGGTGCCCAGGCTCGGGTGAGGGTCTGGTAGAAGTGGTGGTGGGTGTTGATCAGGCCCGGGGTGACCACATGCTCGCGGGCATCGAACACGTGGTCGCAGGGTTGGCTGGGGCTTTCGCCGAGGGCCAGAAGCTGTGTGATACGGCCGTCTTCGATGACCAGCCCGCCACGGGCGTCGGTGTCGTTGGCGGTGAAGATGGCAAGCGGGGATTTCAACCAGATGCGGGTCGCAGGCATGGTGCCGGCTCCTCTGAAAGTGGGTTCAGGTTAGCCAGCTCAGTGTTGCCCTGTCTGCTGATCCAGGTCCGCCGCGGGGGCGAGGCATCGAGTCTACTGCCTCGCCACGCAGCTTTCAATTCACCAGGTCAGGGGCTCACCTTTGTAGTTGATGAAGCGCAGGCCGCCCTTGCCGCTTTGCGCCTTGATCTGCTCGAGCATGCCGCGGGTGCTGGTGAGTACGTCGATCTCGGCGTTCTCGCCGCCCATGTCGGTCTTCACCCAGCCAGGGTGCATGGCCAGTACGCAAAGGCCGGGGCGCTGCTGTTCGACGACGAAGCTGTTGATCATCGAGTTCAGCGCCGCCTTGCTGGCTTTGTACAGGCAGACTTCACCGCCGTCCGGCACGGTCACGCTGCCCAGGATCGAGCTCATGAAGGCCAGCACGCCGCTGCCCTCGCGAACCTGGCCGACCAGGCGCCGGGCGACGCGGATGGGCGCCACTGCGTTGGTCATGAACAGGTCGCCGATGTCCTGGTTGCGGACGGTTTCCAGGTCTTGTGGCAGCGGGCCCATGACGCCGGCGTTGACGAACAGCAGGTCGAACACTTCGCCTTGCAGGCGTTGCTTCAGCCCGTCGAGCTGCGCGGTGTCATTCATCTCCAGCTGCTCGATGCGCACACCGGGGACACTGGCCAAGGCGCCGGCCTTTTGCGGGTCGCGCACCGTGGCGATGACGTTCCAGCCGTCCTCTTGCAGGCGTTGCACCAAGCCCAGGCCAAGCCCACGGGAGGCGCCGATGATGAGTGCGGTTTTTGCGGTGGCCATGTGGACGCGCTCCTTGATCGATTGCAAAAGAAAGGTACTGAGGATACTGCAGACTGGCAGTTGCCGCCTTGCCCACCTTTGGTTAATTAATGATCAGTTGCGCCAGGCCTTGTGTGGCTGGGCGTTTGGCCTATTGGCTAACGGGTTATCCACAGGCTGTTCCACAGTTATTGTGTGCAAGCTACACGGGTTGCCGGGGCTGCCTTGTGAATCGGGTTTGGGGATAACTCTCAGGGTTTCAGTCATTTGCAGCTGTCATCAAATAGTGATCAAAATATGATCAAAGCTCTGCAGACCTTGAAAACCCTAGCCTGCAAGAGAGTGCCCCAAGCTTATCCACAGGCAGGCCCACAGTTCATGTGCGTAATGTTCAGTGTGCTTCGAGCAGTATGCGCCCACGGCTCAGGTCGGCCAGCTGCTGTTGCAGCGCGGCCAGCTGGGCTTCACCCACCGCAATGTGCAGGTCTACACCATTGGCGGTGAACTGTTCATCCAGCACCAGGCCGTCAGCCTCTGCCAGGCGCAGTTTCAGCAACGCCAGCTCGCTGAAGCTGCAACTGCAGGTGAATTCGCTGCGTTGCACCAACAACCGCTTGGGAGCCTGTTGCAGGCATTTGTTGGCGCCGCCGCCATAGGCCCTGGCCAGGCCTCCGGTGCCCAGCTGGATGCCGCCGTACCAGCGGATCACCAGCACCACCACCTGATCGCAGTCCTGCGCTTCGATAGCCGCCAGGATCGGGCGACCGGCGGTGCCACCCGGCTCGCCATCGTCATTGCTGCGGTACTGGCCGCCCAGCTTCCAGGCCCAGCAGTTGTGGGTAGCGGCCAGGTCGCTGTGGCGTTCGATGAAGCTCATCGCCTCGGCAGCACTGGTAATCGGGCCGGCGAGGGTGATGAAACGGCTTTTGCGGATTTCTTCACGAAACTCGCAGAGGTCGAGCAGGGTAGAAGGCATAAATGGCTGTCAGGCACTCGGCTTGATGCCGCACCCCTTGAGAATGATGTGGATAAGGTTGTTGCTGGCGTCTTCCATGTCTTGCTTGGTCAGGCGGCTGCGACCGGTGACCTGGCAGATCTGCGTGGCGAAGTCGGCGTAGTGCTGGGTGCTGCCCCAGAGCAGGAAGATCAGGTGCACCGGGTCGACCGGGTCCATCTTGCCCGCTTCGATCCAGGCCTGGAACACCGCTGCCCGGCCACGGAACCACTCGCGGTAGTCGGCGCTGAAGTACTCGTTCAGGCAACTGCCGCCGCTGATCACCTCCATGGCGAAGATCCGCGAGGCCTGCGGGTTGCGCCGCGAAAACTCCATCTTGGTGCGGATGTAATGGCTCAGCGCTTCGCCCGGGTCGTCCTCGACGCTCAAGGCGTTGAAGGTGCTGTCCCACAACTCGATGATGTTGCTCAGCACGGCAATGTACAGGCCCAGCTTGTTGGTGAAGTAATAATGCAGGTTGGCCTTGGGCAAACCGGCCTTCAGGGCAATGGTGTTCATGCTGGTGCCCTTGAAGCCATGGCGGGCGAATTCGTCTTCGGCGGCCTGGATGATGGCCTGTTCGTTCTTCTGGCGGATGCGGCCGGCGGGCTTGCCCGAGGCGGAGAGGCGATGCGCTGGGACTTCAAGGGTCATGGACGATTCCGTACGGGTCATTGGCAGCGGCTGTCGGACAAGATTACCTGCCTACGCCGAAGTGACAAGCGTTTGCGTCAGAGACTGGCATCAGCGTGTCGCAGCCAGGCTATCCAGGAAGCTCTCCAGCACCAGGTTCGGCCGCCGCCCTTTGCGTGTCACCCAACTCAGGCTCAGGTCATAGAAGCGCTGGCGGGGCTTGAGGGCCCGCAGCCGGCCTTGCTGCACCCAGAAGCTGGCGTAGTGGTCTGGCAGGTAGCCGATGTAGCGCCCGGTGAGGATGAGAAACGCCATGCCTTCGCGGTCCGACGCGCTGGCCGTGCAGTGCAGCGCCTGGTAGTGGGCCTGGACATCGGCCGGCAGGCGGAAGGTTGGGGTGATGGCCTCCTGGCTGTTGAGCCTGTCGTCGTCTATCTGGTGATCGTCGGCGTAGAACAGCGGGTGGCCGACCGCGCAATACAGCAGCGAGCGCTCGCTATACAGCGGTTGGTATTCAAGGCCTGACAGGGCGATGGTCTGTGGCACCACGCCAACATGCAGGCTGCCGTCGAGCACGCCGTGCTCGACCTGGCTGGGGGCGATCATGCGGATGTTGATGCGCACGTCAGGGCCGCGGTCCTTGAGCTCGGCAAGCGCATGGGTAATGCGCATGTGCGGCAGGGTCACCAGGTTATCGGTCAGGCCGATGTTCAGCTCGCCGCGCAGGTGCTGGTGCAGCCCGTTGACCTCGGTACGGAAGCTCTCCAGGGCACTGAGCAACTGCAAGGCCGAATGGTAGACCTCGCGGCCTTCCTCGGTCAGCGAAAAACCGGCACGGCCGCGCTGGCACAGGCGCAGGCCCAGGCGCTGCTCCAGGTCGTTCATTTGCTGGCTGATGGCCGAGCGGCCGATCCCGAGTACGTTCTCGGCTGCCGAGAAGCCGCCGCACTCGACGACGCTGCGGTAGATCTTCAACAGGCGAATGTCAAAATCGCTGACTTGAGCGAGTGGGTCGGGGCGTCGGCTCATTAGTTTAGTGTTGCCCTATCTGAAGATTAGAAATGCAGGCTTTTTCAGACTTTATCGCCGTGCCAATTTAGCTGCAACAACATCCATCGTTGCCTAATCGTCTTCCGAGGAACCGCCGATGAACATGCCCGAAACCGCCCCCACCGGTATCGCCAGCCAGCTCAAGCTGGATGCGCACTGGATGCCCTACACCGCCAATCGCAATTTCCATCGCGACCCACGCCTGATCGTGGCGGCGCAAGGCAACTACCTTGTGGATGACAAGGGGCGCAAGATTTTCGACGCCTTGTCTGGCTTGTGGACCTGCGGTGCCGGGCATACCCGCAAGGAAATCACCGAGGCGGTAACCCGTCAGCTTGGCACCCTGGATTACTCCCCAGCCTTCCAGTTCGGCCACCCGCTGTCGTTCCAGCTGGCTGAAAAGATCACCGAGCTGACTCCGGGTGATCTGAACCACGTCTTCTATACCAACTCCGGTTCCGAGTGCGCCGATACAGCGTTGAAGATGGTGCGTGCCTACTGGCGCCTGAAAGGCCAGGCGAGCAAGGCCAAGATCATCGGCCGTGCCCGCGGTTACCATGGCGTCAACATCGCTGGTACCAGCCTGGGTGGCGTGAACGGCAACCGCAAGATGTTCGGCCAGTTGCTGGACGTCGACCATTTGCCGCACACCGTGCTGCCGGTAAACGCCTTTTCCAAGGGCATGCCGGAAGAGGGCGGCATCGCCCTGGCTGACGAGATGCTCAAACTGATCGAGCTGCACGATGCCTCGAACATCGCGGCGGTGATTGTCGAGCCGCTGGCGGGGTCGGCAGGTGTTCTGCCGCCACCGAAGGGCTACCTCAAGCGCCTGCGCGAGATCTGCACCCAGCACAACATCCTGCTGATCTTCGACGAAGTGATCACCGGTTTCGGCCGCATGGGCGCGATGACCGGGGCTGAAGCTTTCGGCGTAACGCCAGACCTGATGTGCATCGCCAAGCAGGTGACCAACGGCGCCATCCCGATGGGTGCGGTAATTGCCAGCACCGAGATCTATCAGACCTTCATGAACCAGCCCACCCCGGAATACGCGGTGGAGTTCCCCCACGGCTATACCTACTCGGCCCACCCTGTGGCCTGCGCCGCCGGCCTCGCCGCGCTGGACCTGCTGCAGAAGGAAAGCCTGGTGCAGGCCGCTGCCGAACTGTCGCCGCACTTCGAGAAGCTGCTGCACGGTGTCAAAGGCGCGAAGAACGTTGTCGACATCCGCAACTACGGCCTGGCCGGCGCGATCCAGATCGCTGCCCGCGATGGCGATGCGATCGTGCGCCCTTATGAAGTGGCGATGAAGCTGTGGAAGGCGGGCTTCTATGTTCGCTTTGGTGGCGACACCCTGCAGTTCGGCCCAACCTTCAACACCCAGCCGCAGGAACTGGACCGCCTGTTCGACGCAGTGGGCGAGACCCTGAATCTGATCGATTGATCTTCGCGAATATGACGACAGGCGCGTGAGGTGATCACGCGCTTGTAACACCCCTCTTTTATCTGGAGTTATGCATGAGCATTGTTCAGCACCTGATCAACGGCGAGCTGGTTACCAAGGGTGAGCGCACCGCCGATGTCTTCAACCCGTCGACCGGTCAGGCCGTGCGCAAGGTCGAACTGGCCAGCCGTGCGACCGTGCAGGAAGCCATCGACTCGGCCAAGGCCGCGTTCCCGGCCTGGCGCAACACACCGCCGGCCAAACGTGCCCAGGTGATGTTCCGTTTCAAGCAACTGCTGGAGCAGAACGAAGCACGCATCTCGCAGATGATCAGCGAAGAGCACGGCAAGACTGTGGAAGACGCTGCGGGCGAGCTGAAGCGCGGTATCGAGAACGTCGAGTTTGCTTGTGCGGCGCCGGAAGTGCTCAAAGGCGAGTACAGCCGCAACGTGGGCCCGAACATCGACGCCTGGTCCGACTTCCAGCCGCTGGGTGTGGTTGCCGGTATCACGCCGTTCAACTTCCCGGCCATGGTTCCGCTGTGGATGTACCCGCTGGCCATTGCCTGCGGTAACGCGTTCATTCTCAAGCCTTCCGAGCGTGACCCGAGTTCGACCCTGTTCATCGCGCAACTGCTGCTGGAGGCTGGCCTGCCGAAGGGCATCCTCAACGTGGTGCACGGTGACAAGGAAGCGGTGGATGCACTGATCGAGGCCCCAGAGGTAAAAGCCCTGAGCTTCGTAGGTTCGACGCCGATTGCCGAGTACATCTATGCCGAAGGCACCAAGCGCGGCAAACGCGTCCAGGCGCTGGGTGGTGCGAAGAACCACGCCGTGCTGATGCCTGATGCTGACCTGGACAACGCCGTCAGCGCGCTGATGGGGGCTGCCTACGGTTCGTGCGGTGAGCGTTGCATGGCTATTTCCGTGGCGGTGTGCGTGGGTGACCAGGTTGCAGATGCGCTGATCGCCAAGCTGGAGCCTCAGATCAAAGCCTTGAAGATCGGTGCGGGTACGTCTTGTGGCCTGGACATGGGCCCGCTGGTAACGGCTGCTGCCCGTGACAAGGTGGTTGGCTATATCGACGACGGTGTGGCTGCTGGCGCCAAGCTGGTGGTGGACGGCCGTGGCTTCCGTGTGGCGGGTAATGAGGATGGTTACTTCGTGGGTGGCACCTTGTTCGACAAGGTCACCCCGGAGATGCGCATCTATAAAGAAGAGATCTTCGGCCCTGTGCTGTGCGTGGTGCGGGTGAACAGCCTGGAGCAGGCCATGCAACTGATCAACGATCACGAGTATGGCAACGGCA
This sequence comes from Pseudomonas sp. SWRI77, assembly GCF_014269105.1. NCBI lineage: Bacteria > Pseudomonadati > Pseudomonadota > Gammaproteobacteria > Pseudomonadales > Pseudomonadaceae > Pseudomonas > Pseudomonas sp. SWRI77. The sequence continues at coordinate 73,458 of NZ_JABWRV010000028.1, forward strand.
CTTGCATCTTCACCCGTGATGGTGAGGCGGCGCGCCTGTTCTGTGACGAGATCGAAGTGGGCATGGTTGGTGTGAACGTGCCGCTGCCGGTACCGGTGGCTTATCACAGCTTTGGTGGCTGGAAGCGTTCGCTGTTTGGTGACCTGCATGCTTATGGGCCGGATGGTGTGCGCTTCTATACCCGTCGCAAGGCGATCACCCAGCGCTGGCCGCAGCGGGCTAGCCACGAGGCGTCGCAGTTTGCGTTCCCTAGCCTTTAAGGCGTGACGTGAAGCGGGGAGGCCGGAAGGCCTCCCCGTTTTCTTTTTGGGGCAGAAATGTCCGTCGTGAGGTTGGTGGTGGTGTTGGGATAGGCCTGCCGTGGTTTCTACGGCGCCTATGAGATCGAGCGCCGCCCGCGCGGCGCATCGCGACGCAAGGCCGCTCCTACATTTGTTTCGGGCCAGTGAGGCCTGTGGCATTGGCGCGCGACCGCCTTGTTCGTACGATGCGATATTGAGGCGGGCACCCAAGGGCCGCGCGCCAATCACACAGGAATAATTGGCCCGAAACAAATGTAGGAGCGGCCTTGCGTCGCGATGCGCCGCGCGGGCGGCGCTCGATCTCATAGGCGCCGAAAGGGTAATGGCGGGCACCTGTCAGCCTTGATGCGGTCTTTTCTGCGGTTATTTCACTTTAATGAACATTAAGGGTTGACGCGATTTCGAATCCCCTTATAATGCGCCCCACTTCCAGCGTAGTCGGAACGAAAAACTCCTTGAAATTCAATGAGTTGATCGAGCCAGGTAGTGGTGGAAGTGCTCCGATCGAAAGATCGTCAGCGGTTAAGATGGTGGTTGACAGCGCTTCTAAACGCTGTATGATTCGCCTCCCGCTACGAGAGATCGCAGCGAGTCAAGTGTTTGAAGTCAAACGAGTTTATCGCAAAAAACTTCAAAATAAACGCTTGACAGCAAATGAGGAAAGCGTAGAATGCGCCCCTCGGTTGAGACGAAAAGCTCTTAACCAACCGCTCTTTAACAAATTGAATCAAGCAATTCGTGTGGGTGCTTGTGAGTATGGACTGATAGTCACAAAGATTATCAGCATC
>NZ_JABWRV010000029.1:0-72561 GCF_014269105.1 Pseudomonas sp. SWRI77
CGCACGGGGCGTTCGCGGTCCCAGAGGGTGAACAGCACAGGTTGGTCGAGCAGCTGGCCGAAGTCGATGTCGTCCTGGTAGCTGATCAGTTCCAGCTCGAGCGAGAAGGGTGGCTGATGCCTTCCTTGAGCGTGAACGACATGACGTCGAATTGAGCACCGCCCACGAGGGGTTGAAAGCTGTAATGCAGATCGGATTGGCGAGGCATAAGAGATCCTTGTCGGCCGCCTGGTAGTTCTGACAGCCGGGCATAATTGCCCGCCCGGCTGCAAGCGTGCTAGATCAAACGGCGGTTTCTATGGGTTTGCGCCAATCGTCAATAGCCGACGTCCCGGCTACTCTATGCTCCCAGCTAATTTTGCGATAACTCATCGATACCTCAATGAGCTGAGTATAATTTTCGTTCACTTTATTCTGTGCATGGGGGAGTACGCTGTTGATGTCGACAATGATTCCGTCAACTAGCTCTGTTGTGAAGAAATGCTCTTGCTTCCCTTCAACCGATGTTCGATACCACCGGATAGTGGTCATAGGTAGTACTTCACCGCGTACTAGTGCCTGATACAACAGAGGAACTGCTTTGTTCAGCGCGCACGTAAACACAAAGGGCTTGTGAACGCGTTGCCCAGAGGGTTGTCCGCTCTGTGGGTCAGTAGGCACGGTTACCTGATGCTTGATTTCCTGAGCGAGGATCTCGTTCTCGTGGCCTTCGACATAAACATTACCTACAGAGTCAGGTGTGAAAGCGTCTTTCGTAATCAGGCCTTGAGACGTACCTTCAATTGTGATGTAAGCGGGTGTTGGCATGGCAGTTTCTCCTGCGTCCATTTGGATAAAACACGCGCACCCCAAGGTGGCGTGGCCATCGGAAACGATGGGCTTGTCAGCGAGGCAGCAACCCCGCTAATTCGTTGAATTCAGTGGCGCCGTGTGGCGGTTGGTTATTGCTGCAAAATGCCGTTGAGCGACTCCAGTACCTCGGTGGTGACCAGGTGCAGGCGGTAGCTGTAGATCCCATAGGCCACCGCCATGGCAAAGGCGCACGCCAGCAGAGGGCTCCACCACGGCCATTGCCGGTTCATGCGAAAGTTGCGCGGGGCCACGTGGGTGTAGGGGTCGCAGACGTCTTCCGGCGTAGGGCCGCGGAGCTCGCGGATGATCCCGTGGAGTTGGTGAATCAAGGCATTGAGCGTTTCTTCGCCCTTCGGGGCGATGGCGTACTTGCCTTTCAGGCCAAGGGCCAGTGCGAAGTACATGAACTCCAGTACGTCCTGATACCGCTGGGGTTCTTGCATCAGGCGGGAAAGCACGGTGAAGAATTTCTCCCCACCCCAGGTTTCGTGGTGGAAGATGCTGAGCAGTGGCTCCTGGCTCCAACAGCTGTTCTTGCCCCAGGGCCTTTCCATGACGGCTTCATCAATGTAAAGGCACAGGCCATACGAGTACGCCAGCAACTGAGCGGGGTCATAGCCGTGCTGGCGCATTTCTTCCTGGATGTTAGCGATCTGGTTGCGTACTTGCCCGTGCACGTCCTTGATGTTGGGCAATCTATCGAGGGTGCGCAGGCGCATGACCAGGCCGAACAGGGGGGCAGCAGCATCCAGCATCAGGTTTGCGTAGCCGCCCCGTAGCTTGAAGTCGGGATCAGCGGCATAACCCTCGAAGGTAGGCTCAGCCTGTTCCCTCTCTGGCTCGGCGTTTCCTGCAGACCGCTTGCCCTCTATAGGCGCCTTGCCTGGCATGCCGAAATGTTCACCCACACTGTCTTGACTGTTCTCTGTCATCTCATTCGCTCCTGATCGCCCAGAACTGCAATTCAAGCCCCGGGAATTCACCCGCAATGTGGATGCCGAACCCATTGGCCTTTGTCATGCAGGCCCAGGCCGGGTCTCGCCGGTCCAGTTCGAAGTAGCTGAACCCTGCATGGAAGGGCAGGTCGCGAGGCGCCACGGGCAAGGGGTTCAAGGGGATACCGGGCAGTTGCAGTGGCACCAGGTCATTCAATGATTCCAGCGAGGTAACCTTGGCTTTCTGCACAAACATCTGGCGCAGCGACTGTGGCGGCAGATTGGCGCGCACGGCGAGGATGAAGTCGGCTTCGTCGATCAGGCGGCGATCTTCCAGCGTCGTCGTCATCACGCCATAGTCCAGGGACTCCAACGGCAGCGACACGGCGCGTGGTTGCAGGACTGTGCTCAGTGCCCGGCGCAAGGTCTCTTGCAGCGGTTTGAATGAGGTGTGCAGCGCGGTGTGGTGATACGCAGGGTATTCCTGCGCCAGCCGGGTCTCGTCGGTGAAGGTCACCAGCTCGCCACAGGCCTGGCTCATGCACAGGTAGAGCTGCTCAGGGTGCGTCTGCGCTTGCCTGGCCAGGTGGCGGAAGCAGGGCCACCAGCGGTTCATGGCTTGCAAGAGGTTGAAGTCGCGGATGTCGGCGATCCCGGACTGGCCCGATGCACCAATGCGGGTGGCGAGGTTGCGTGCCCGTTCGCGTAGGGTATTGCAGATTTCTTCGAGAAAGCGCTGCAGCGCCGGCACCGCGCGCACCGATATGCTGGTGGGGTAAAACGCTTCATCCAGCTGCAGGCTGCCGTCGGGGCGCCGTTCGAGAATACGGGCCAGGGCCAGGCGGGTGTAGGCGCTGCTGTCTTCGGCTTTGCGTTTGAGCTGCAGGTTGGGCATGGCGAGGTCGACCTGAGCCAAATCACCGTCGGCGGTGTGGGTGTCCTTGATCTCATACGCCTGGGCGATGTAACGGAAGTTGGCGGTGTTGTCGGGCCAGCTCACTTCGCGGCCGCCCTCGGTGCGCAGCGGCAGGCACAGGTACACCTCACTGTCTTTGGCGCCATCATCATCGATTTCCAGCGGCGGCGGCGGCGGCAGGTCTGCGGGTATATCGAACACCGTGCCGTCCGGCATGATGCCCCGCGCCCGGGTGATGGCGATCTTGCCCAGGCTCAGGTACTCATCGTTCAACTGCAGTTCGCTGAAGCCATAAAAGGCTGCGCTGAGGCTGCCAAGGCGCTGGTGCAGCGCCGCTTCCGTGGCCCGGGCCGCCTGCTGAAAATGTTGCGGCTTGACGAACAGGCCCTCGGGCCACAGGACGGGGTTACGTGAACTCATGAGGGCTCCATGTCAGCGTGGGTAAGCGAGAGGGGCAACAGGTGTGCAAGCGTCATCAGTCTTCCTCCTTGAGCAGGATCTGTGTGTCGTTGACCAGCACCGAAAGGATGATCTGGCGGCCCCGTGGGGGAATGCGCAGCACCTGCTGCCAGGTGGCGTTTTCCTGGTTTTGGTAGTCGCCGATGACTGCGACGAAACGGGTCTCGGGCTCGATGGGCGCGAAGGGGATGAACTTGAACTGGCCGGGGCGCAGCAGGTAATCGTCATCGCGGATATAGGTGCTGCGCAGGGCCGTGGCCGGGTCTTCGTCTAGCAGTCGATACACGCTGTTACGCAGCAGTGAGTCGTCGCGCAGTTGCAGGATCTTGATGGCGATGGGGGTCGCAACAGGTTCTGCGGCGACGGCCGTTGTGCGTGGCAACGTAAGGACTACCGTTGGGTCGTCATAGCTGCCGGGTGTGCTCTCTTCCAAGGGGGAGCGTTGCAGGTCAGCTTCGTCGTCCTCGGCCATTTCGACGGGGGACATCGCTGGAAATTGCGCCTGCAAGAACGCGAACAGGCTCGCCACTTTCTCTGTCAGTGCATAAGGGTCGCCCGCGCTCAAGCTGACCCCATAGGGGCTGGGCTCCAGGACGCTCTCGTGTTCAGTCGGCAGGTCGATGCTGTTCGGGTTGCCATTCAGCGTGGGGCTGGCATTAATGCTGAACGCGACCTCGGTGGGATGATCCTTGGGCGGCCCAATGGGCAGTGAAGGGTCCATGACCACTTGCCTTACTCTGCTCAAGGACGTGCAGGCGGAGAGCCCAACCATTGCGACCAGCAGGGCGATTACCAACGGATGACGCGTCATGGGCGTTCTCCTGCAATCAAACGTTGCAGCAGGTTGTCTTCCGACGCCCTCGCATCCGGCACGGCATTCAGTGCTGCCAGAGGGTCATTGCCACTGGCAGGCTCGAACACCGAGCAGATCTCGACGGCTGCGTGGGGGGCTGAATGCCTCGGTTGCCAAGCCTGGGTTGGACCATCGGCTATCAGTTGGTCGAGCACGCGCGGGGCAGGGCTGAACAGGTCCTCCAGCGACTGCGCATGGGTGAGCGCGTACTGAATGTGCAGCCGATAAGCGCCAATACGCAGTTGGTCGCCTTCCAGAAGGCGCCTGGGGGGTAGTGCTCCCAGACTGTTGATGCTGTCGTTCAGGTAGGTGCGGTTGCAGCGGTCGATCACGCAGAAGCCGCCCTCTAGCCAACGGATTTCGCAGTGGATCGCTGCAACGGTATGGTGACGGTCATCGATCAGCCAATTGGCGCCTTCGCTGCCGATGGTGCCGCCCTTGCAATCGAACGCATGCCGAGCAGTGACGCCGTGCTGCAACTGGTCGAGGTTGGAGATGCTCAAGATCAATGTGCTCATGCGCGCCCCCGAAAGCGCACGACGGGGCTGATCTCGCCATGGCGGTCATCGACAAAACTGGTCCAGCCCAGATAGGCGCCTTGGTTACGGTGCAGGCAGAAAGGTGGCAGCGCGTTCTGCTTCAACCGCAGTTCCAGGTCATAAGCCAGGCCATCACGCAGTAGAAAGTCGATCAATGCCCGCACGCGGCCGAAGTTGATGCCGCTGGGCAGCAGGTCTCGCAACTGGGCCTGGTCTAGCTCACTGATCACCAGGGTGAACTTGCTGCTGCGGGTGCGCGTGCGGCTGCCGACCATGAAGCTGCTGCCCAGCTCGCCGTTGCTACGCCCGAGGCTGACCCGCTGTTTGCCCGTAGTGGGCACCGAGCGCGTTTCGAATTCACGGATATGCACGTGCTTCAGATCGAAGCAATGGGCAATGATGCCGGCGACGGTGCCCGGCGCGCGGCTGCGGCTGGCGATGACGCCGGCAAAGCTGAGCAGCCGGCTCCAGGGCAGCGCTGTGTCACCTCGAAGTTGCTTGTTGTTCAGCCCGAGCAGGGCGAACACGTACTGCGAGAATTCATCGCTGGCACCCGGCTGAAAACGGATGTAGTAGCGGTATTTGCGCCAGATGCGATGCAGCAGGCTGAGCACATAATGGTTGAAGAAGTCGAAGAAGGCCGGCCGCACGCCAATACCCTGCGCATGTTCATAAGCCAGCTGCTCCAGGTAATAGGTGGGCAACGGTGAGTCCGTGCCATGCAAGCCCATGAAGGTGGTGCAAACGCGATAGCGCGGCTGTTCACCGGGCACGCGTTCGGCTTTGTATACGTCCGACACAGGGAAGGTCAGCCGCGGATCGCTGGCCAGGCGCACGCGCAGCCGGGTGGCCTCGTCTGGCCAGCGCGGTTCCAGGTCATCACCGTGCAAGCCGTGCAAGCGCTCCAGCAACTGGAAGAAGTTGTACTGGTGCGCGTCGGCGAGCAGCCTGTCGGCTAGATCAGCGGTTGCTTGCCGGTCTGGATTGGCCATGTGTAGTGCTCGTTGTTGGTGGTGTTGATCACTTCCAGTTGATGGAAGGAATTGATGCTCGCGTACAGCGCGAAGAAGTGGGCGAGCACGCAGCTGAACAGGTACAAGTCGCCTTCGCAGAGGAAGGCGGCCTGGTCCAGCTTCAACCGGGTGTGCAGGCCGCGGATGGGCTGCCCCTTGATCAGCCAATCCATAGGTTCGGTGTGAATTTCACGGATGCCGTCGAGGCGTTTAGCGGTGGTGCGTGCTTGCTGGATATCGTGCAAGGCTGCGAAGTCGTAGGTACGGATGACCGCTTTCAACGGCTCTACCGAGAGCAGCGACAGGTAGTTGAGCGACATGTTGGAGACCAATGCCCACTGCAACTGACCGTCCAGCACGGGGCGATAGGGGCGGGTAGGCGCGCAGATGTTGGTATAGGCGGCGAGCGGCGGCGTGACCTCGGTGAGCACGTTGATGTCATTGACGCCCAACGCCAGCGGCAGGTCCCGATTGGTGCAGGTCAGGTCTATCGACGCTGTTTCCAGCTGGCCAATGTAGGCGTTGGCATCGGCGCGGACGAACGAGATGCGATGGGTGACGCCATCACCGCGCAGCGAGTCTTCGAGCTGGTAGCGGTAATACAGCGCGGTGCGCCCTTGCACGTGCTCGATTTCATGCGCAAACGACTCGAATGGGCGGAAGGTCCGCAGGTACTCGCCGCTACCCCCATCTGTCGTCGCTCGGGTACTGATGACGTGGTCGACACTGAAAATTTCGTAAACGGACTGCTCTGAGCCTTTAGGCTTCAGTTGGACCTGGGCGTGCTCGTTGGACAGGTCGATCGGTTCGGCGCTGTGCGCGAACAGGTTGACCGCCGGTGTGCAATACAGGCTGAAGTCTGCTTTGCCGACACGCAGTGAGTCAGGTAGTTGACGCGTGAAGTGAAACGCCATGCTCACCTGTTGGCTGGCATGAACGGGCCACAGTTTTTCCAGCCCGGTCACGCTGAAGAAGTGAAACCGCTGGGGGAAGACGAAGTACTCCTGCAGGATGCGATAGCCGTCAAAGACGTTCTGCGGGTAGGGCAACAAGGCGTCGTCGGGGCTGAACCCCGGGAAGAGGACGCTGCTGGCCGGTAGCCGGCGCACCTCACCGTTGATGGTCACGCTGACTTGCTTCAGGTACTGGGAAAGCCACAAGTACAGCGTGCGGGCGTTACTGCTATCGCCGCTGAGGTGGAAGTCGAGGCTGGAGCAGCCCAGGCTGTTCAGTGGCCGCTCAACCAATGCTTGAAGGTCGATGCGAACCACCGAACTGTCCAATGTCTGGGTTGCGCCCACCGCCTCGATCTCGAACGGATGGATATTCACCGCAGTACAGGTGCGAAATTCGCAGGCCACACTGTCTACTGGCTTCGAGAACAGCCTTGAACCTTTGGGGATGTGCTGTGACTGGCTGAGGGACTGCTTGAGCGGCGTGAACTGGATGATCGTCGCGCTGGGCAGGGGCCGCAGATAATTCGGCCACAGCAACTGCAGCATGGGGTGGGTCAGCTCTGGCAGGTCGTCTTCCAGCTTGAGCCGCAGCTTGGCCGTCAGGAACGCGAAGGCTTCCATCAGGCGTTCCACATCGGGGTCGCTACCTCCCTTGCCTAGCAGCCGGGCGAGCTGTGGATTGTCCTTGGCAAAGTCGTTCCCCAGCTCGCGCAGGTAGTGCAACTCTTCGCTGAATCGGTCCTTTAGTGACATGGGTCACCTCACTCGGGTGTAACGGTTGTGCCCGTTGACCAGCAGCTCGAGTTGCAGCTGCTCCGTGTGGTTGTTGACCTGTACGTGGCAATCCAACCTGAAATGCAAGTCCAGTGGGGCGTGAACATCGGGTACGGCTTTAAGGGTGCGCAGCTGTATGCGTGGCTCGTAGCGTTGAAGGGTGCGGCGAATATCCGCGCTCACTTGCGCAAGCAATTCGCCGCTGCTCACGTCATGCCCGTTGAAGTCACGCAGGCCCAGGTCAGGGCTGCTCTGCGAGCACCCCTGGCGGGCGTTGAGCAAGGTTTCAAGGTGGCGTTTGATGGCGGCGAATTTTTGCGAAGCGCTCTCCCGCCGGGACGGCTCTCGGGGAGTGGACTGGTCCGCCATCAAGCGATCGAAAAGGGCGCTCATTGCGTGTCGAGCCGCCCGACCAGGGAAATCTCGAAATTCGCACCCATGTATTTGAAGTGCGGGCGCACGGCGAGTGAAACCTGGTACCAACCCGGGTCACCGGCAACGTCCGAGACTTCAACCCTGGCTGCACGCAGCGGGCGGCGGCTGCGAACATCGGCGCAAGGGTTTTCCTGGTCGGCGACGTATTGCTTGATCCATTTGTTGAGCTCGGATTCAAGGTCCCGCCGTTCCTTCCAGCTGCCGATCTGTTCGCGCTGCAGCACCTTGATGTAGTGGGCAAGCCGGTTGACGATGAACAGGTAGGGCAACTGGGTGCCAAGCTTGTAGTTGGTCTGGGCCTGCACGCCCTCAGCGGTTTTCGGGAAGTGCTTGGGTTTCTGCACCGAGTTGGCGGAGAAGAACGCCGCGTTATCGCTGTCTTTGCGCATGGTCAGGGCGATGAAGCCTTCTTCAGCCAGCTCGAATTCCTTGCGATCGGAGATCAGCACTTCGGTCGGGATCTTGGCCTGCAACTGGCCCAAGGATTCGTACAAATGAACCGGCAGGTCTTCGACGGCGCCACCCGACTGCGGGCCGATGATATTCGGGCACCAGCGGTAGCGGGCAAAGCTGTCGTTGATGCAACTGGCCAGCAGGAACGCGGAACTGCCCCAGAGATAATTGTCATGCCGGCCGTCGATGTTCTCGTCGTAGTTGAAGCTGCTGATCGGCTGGTCCTGATGGTGGTAGACGGAGCGAAGCATGAACCGCGGCCCGGTCAGGGCCACGTGACGGGCGTCCTCGCTTTCACGGAAAGCCCGCCACTTGGCATGCCGAGGCCCTGCAAAAATGTCTTTGATTTCCTTGAGATTGGGCAGCTCTTCGAAACTGCTCAAGTTAAAGAATTCGGGGGACGGCGCTGCGAGAAAGGGCGCATGCGACATGGCGCCCACCGAGGCCATGTAGCTCAGCAGTTTGATGTCCGGTGAGGACGGGCCGAAGTTATAGTCACTCACCATGGCCGCAACCGGTTCGCCACCGAATTGGCCGTAACCGGCCGTGTAAACGTGTTTGTACATGCCGCTGGATGTGATATCAGCCGCATGTTCGAAATCATCGAGCAAATCGGCTTTGCTGACATGCAACACTTCGAGCTTGATGTTTTCGCGGAAGTCCGTGCGGTCGACCAGAAGTTTCAGCCCGCGCCAGGAAGACTCAAGCTGCTGGAACGCGGGCTGATGCACGATGGCGTCCATCTGCTTGCTGAGCACCCGGTCCAGTTCCGCAATCATCTGGTCGACACGGTGCTTATTGATAAGTTGCTCTGGGTCATGGTTTTTGAGGATGTCGGCAATAAAGGCAGATACACCCTGCCGGGCGACCTGATAGCCTTCTTGCGCAGGCACCAATTTGGTTTGCGCCATGATCTGGTCAAGCAGCGTGGTTGGGCTCAACGTTTCGGCAGGGGTATCAACGGCGACGGTAGTGCTGTTTTGCTTTGGCATGGGTTCGCTCCGTTGTCTCAGTCTTCTTTTGGCGCCTCAAGCACCAGGTCCAGTTCTTTGGCGAGCTGCTTGCGGGTTTGCTCATTGCTCAACAGGTGTTGCAGTTGCTTGCGGAATGTCGGCACGTTGCCCAGCGGGCCCTTCAGGGCGACCAGCGCCTCGCGCAGCTCCAATAGCTTGTTCAGTTCGGGTACCTGTCGAGCGATCTGGTCCGGCCCGAAGTCATGGATGGACTTGAACTGCAGGCTGACCGCCAGCTCGGCGTCGGGGGCGGTGCTGAGCAGGGAGGGCACTGACATATTCAGGCGCACGTCGGCTTCGCTCAGGACGTTGTTGAAGCTGTGTTTATCAATGCGCATGACCGCGCGGTCTTCTAGCGCCCGGCTGTCATCCAAGCCGAAATCGCCCAGGACGAGCATTTTGTGCGGCAGCTCTACTTCGGCCTGTTCGTCCCCGGTGGCAGGAACATACTTGATGTTTATGCGCTCTTTAGGCGCTACAGAGCCTGTGTTTTTTGACATTGGCGTTTAACTCGTTGGTTGTTTTTGATCGTTTTCTGCAAGGTCCGTATTGTCGCGTGTTTAATTACGATACTTGTTTGTAGGAAATTTCCTAAGTTTCAATGGTTGGCTCTATATAATTGTCGGTGGCCTATAAAAACCATGCAGTAAATAATGTCTTTTGGTCGAGCGGGAAAATGTAAGCGAATATTTGTTTGTGTGCAGTTGGTTCTATGTACTAGGCTCGTGGGGATTTTATTTGGGTCGGCTGTGTGTGAGTGCGTTTATTGGTGCGTGCTTGTAGGAAAAGTGCGCACGGCCATGTAGGGCATTTGTTCTGTTTGTAGAGAGTGAACTTGGAATGATAATTCGCTGTGCATATGTCGCCGGTCTTTCGTTGGTGTTTTTCCTGCAGCCGGTGCTGGCAAGCCCTATTCAGGACTGCCCCGCGATCGTGTCTAACATCGAGCGGTTGGCCTGTTTCGACCAGGCGGCCGGCACACCTGCGCACAAGGCGAAAAAACAGTGGTCAGCACCGGAGCTGGAGGCAACCAGCGTGTTACGGGTGATGGCAAATGAGGCCACACGTACGGCAGATGACCTGACGTTTCGCATTGGCAGCCAAAGCGAGGGCAGTGAACGCGCACCTGAATGGGTCATTTCGGCCCCCGCCATTGCCTCAGGCGATGACCCTTCCTATCTGGCCATCAGTTGCATACAGCACATCTCCCGGCTGCAGTTGATTGCCAGGCAGCCCATCGGCGCCAGCTGGGTGACTGTGCGCCTGAAGGGGGAAGGCGGGTCTACGAATGCGACGCCCTGGCAGGTGATGGAGAACGGGCAAGTGCTCGACGCGGGGCGAGGTTTGCCGGCGATCGAGCAGATCAAGCATCTGATAGGGGCGCAGCGCATCGAAGTTGTGAGTGATCACAACGAAGTCGATGGGCTGATTTTTGATGCGCAAGGTCTGGACCCTTTGATCCGCCAGGTGCGAAGCACATGCCGGTGGTAGCGCAAGTGCCTGCGCAGCACATCACTGGGTTGCTTGCACCGATTGATCCGGCGGTCCCTGCTGGGCTGTTCGATGTGGAGGACGAAACCTACCAGGCCATTGACCAGGAGATGGTCAAGCTGGGCGGGCTGCAGGAAGCTTCGATCGACTGGGTTTACATTGAAGAGGCGTCCCGGCTTTACCTGAGCCAGCAATGCAAGCACCTGCGCATCGTCTCTCACCTCAGTGTTGCGTGGTTGCGCAGTGGCTGCTGGGAGCGCTGGGGCTACACGTTGGCGTTGTTGGCCGGCATGGTCGAACACTACTGGGAACCCGCCCATCCAAAGCCCGGCCCTAAAGGTTTCCTGGGCAAACGCAAGCTGGCGGCCTTGATGCTCAACCGCTTGATCGAAGCGTTGCCGCGCCTTGACCGCTTCACCTATACGCCGGCGCTTGCGGCGGCGGCGCAGCAAGCGTTGACGTGCCTGCAACAGCAGCAGGGCATCGCCCAACTGGACGCGGGCCTGCTGGGCGAACTGCAGCGCTTGCTTAGTAAACACACGGCGGTTGCCGACGGCATCGGCGAGCCTGATGCGTCGCCCAAGGCGCCTGCGGCAAGCATTGATGTTGCGCCGCTGGCCGAAGTCATCGCCACGCCTATGCCACGTGTGTCGATGGGCAACGAACGAGAGACACGACGGGCCGTGTTGACCATGGCCGAGCTCATCAATCAACAGGACCCGTACGACCCGACCGGCTATCAGTTACGTCGTTTTGGCTTGTGGGCGCACCTCCAGGCAGCACCCCAAGCCAGGCAGGGCGGCAACCGTACGGAACTGATGGCGGTTCCGTTGGATATAGCAGGGGCCTACGAAGACGCTATCGCCGGCACGGTGATTGACCCGGGGTTACTGCAGCGGATCGAAAAGAGTGTGGCGGCATGCCCCTTCTGGATTCGCGGCAGTTTTCTGGCCGCGACTACCGCTTCGCGGCTGGCGATGGGCGAGGTCGCTGAGGCGATCCGCGCGACCACCGCGCGGTTCGTACAGCGTATGCCCGCCCTGCAGCAGCTGGGCTTCAGCGACGGCAGGGTGTTTGTCGATGACCAATGCCTGGCTTGGCTCAAGGGCGGTCAGGGGCAGGGCGAGCAGGGTGCCCCCACTCATGAGTTCAGCGGCTTGCGCGAGGAGTTGGTCAGCCAACTGGAAAGTGGCGGTGTAGAGCCGGTTCTGCTCCGCTTGCAAGCGCTGCAGGCGGATTTTCGTGCCCCTCGTGATCGCTGCCATACCACCGTGATTGCTGCTGACTTGCTGGCGGCGCGGGGCGTGTCCTGGCTGGCCCAGGACCTGTGCGCCGGTGTGGCCCGCACGATGCAGCAAACCACCGCCGACGCCTGGGAGCCCGAGGTGTTCCAGCGGCTCCAGCAGTACGCCACAGCCCCAGCGTTGGCCAACCAGAACAAGGACCAGGAGCCCTCATGAATCAACTATGGAAGCAACTCAAACGCTGGGGCTTGCCGGTGGCTACGCGCATTGGCCTGGCACTGCCGCTGCTGTTGGCTATTGGCGCTGCGCTGATGTTGGTTGCCATCTGGTGGCTTGGCCCGCACTGGACATGGCGTGAACAACAGCCACTGGCGAGCGTGGCCCATCGCAGTCTGGCGAGCCTGGTGCTCGTGCTGGTGCCCTTGGTGTGCTGGCTGGTCATACTGCGTGCGCGCTTTCGCCGCCTGCAAGCTGAGCAGGCTCTGGCAACGGCTGCTGAGTCGGACCCTGCGCTGCCCTTCGTCCACGCCCAAGAGAAGGCGTTGAACCAGGGCCTTGCGCGGTATCTGGACAATGCAGGCGGTCGACGGGCTTTGTATCGGTTGCCGTGGTATCTGGTACTGGGCGATGAGCATGCCGGGAAGAGCAGCTTCATCGATTGCACCGATCAGAGTTTTTCCCTGACGCGTATCGACAAGGCCCAAGCACGCGGCCGGCAGGCTGAAGCGCTTGCATACCCGGTGGGGTGGTGGATCAGCAATGATGCAGTGATCATCGACCCACCCGGCGCCTTCATCAGTCAGGGCGCGCTGGCAAGCTCGCCGAACAGTGAGCCCGCGGTATCTGAAGGCACCCAGGGCAAGTTGTGGAGCCATCTGTTGGGCTGGTTGCTGCGCAATAGAAGCCAGAGAGCGCTCAATGGCTTGTTGCTGGTTGTCGACCTGCCCGGGCTGTTGCATGGGTCACCTGAGCAACGCACGGCATTGGCCCATGTGTTGCGCACACGCTTGCACGAGGTAAGCAGTCAGCTGGGTTCGCGCTTGCCACTGTATGTGGTGCTCAGCAAATTCGATCTGCTCGATGGTTTTGATCCTTTCTACAGCAAGCTCTCAGCGGCCAGCCGCGCAAACATGCTGGGGTTCACGTTCAAGCTGGATGCGGTCGAAGCGTTCGACGCCTGGCTGGACGAATACGCTGAACACTACGATCGCTTGATTTGCCAGCTGTTCGAGCAGGTCGTGGACCGTATCGATTCAGTGGGCAGTGCACCCCTGCGCGCACGGCTGTTTTCCTTGCATGCGCAGTTGATCGGGCTGCGGCCGATATTGCTAGGGTTTCTACGCGAGGCCTTGGCAAGTGACCGTTTCACCACACCGGCCTTGGTCCGTGGTGTGTATTGGTCATCCGTCACGCAGCAAGGCGAAATGCGTAATGCATTCATCCGAGAAGCGGCTCAGCCCTATAAAACGAAGCTTCCCTTGCGTGAAGGTAAGGCGCCAGGCAAGGCACTGGTCTACTTCGTCCAACGGGCTTTTGCGCGGGTGATCTTCCAGGAGGCCGGCCTTGCCGGGGACAATGTCAAGGTGGCTCGCAGCAAGCGCCAATTGCTGTGGGTGGGTTCTGGCGTAGGCCTGCTTGCGTTCTGCATCGCCATTGCCAGTTGGCAACGCTACTTCGATATCAATGGCACCAAGGCCGCCGGGGTGCTTGCCAAGAGCCAGGAGTACAGCCATCACGAAGTGGATCAGCGCCTGGACCCGACCGGCCGCAATTTGCTGGAGCCACTGGACCAGATCCGTGATGCGGTATCGGTGTTTGGCGATTACCGTGCTGCGTGGCCTGGTGTGGCGGATTTGGGCCTGTATCAGGGCCGCGCCATCGGGCCCCGGGTGGACGAAGCCTACCTGAGCTTGCTCTCCAAGCGCTTCTTGCCGGCCTTGGCCAGCGGAGTGATCGATGCCATGAACGCGGCGCCCCCCGGCAGTGAGCAGCAAATGGCGGCGCTCAGGGTTTACCGTATGCTCGAAGACCGCAAGAGCCGCCGGCCTGAATGGGTCGAGGAGTGGATGGCACGGCAGTGGCAACAGGCGTTTCCAGGCCAGGGGCAGCTGCAGCGCGACCTCATGCAGCACCTAGAATATGCCTTGGCGTATGCCGATGCAGATCTGCCGCAGTTCCGCCAGCGGGTCAGTGAAGTGCAGCAGGCATTGCGCAAGGTGCCGTTGCCACAGCGGGTGTATGCAGGCCTCAAGCAACAGGCCCAGGAGCAGCTACACATCGGCTTGGACCTGCGTCACCAAGTGGGCCCGGCGTTCGATGTGGTTTACCAGCCGTCTGCAGGGGCCGGACGGGAGGATAACCTTCTGCTGGCCCCCATGCTGACCGCCAAAGGCTACACGGCGTATTTTGAACCGCGCAGCCAGCGGTTCGCCGAAATGGCGATGATCGACCAGTGGGCACTCGGCGAACGCGCGCAACTTGACTATTCGGACGCCGACCGGGAGGCGCTGAGCGAACGCTTGCGCAATCTGTACAGCACCGACTACATCGACAGCTGGCGGCGTGCCCTGAATGCGTTTGCGGTGGCTGACTTTCGCGACCTGGATCATGCTGTCGTGATCCTGCAACAGATGACGGGGCCAGCAGCGCCGCTGCAGCGGCTGCTGGATACCGTGCGCGAAAACACGTCGCTGTCCTCGGCAGCAGGCATTGAAGCGCCGAGTGAGGCTGCTGCGCTGCAGCCTGCAAGTCGCCCACCCGCGCAACAACAGACGTTAGCGATTCAGCGGGCATTCGCGGGCCTCAGTGCCATGTTGCAGGCAACAGGCGATAAACCGAGTTACTACGATGAAACGCTCGCCGCCATTGCCGCCGTCCACGACTATGCCAAGGCGGTGCAGGACAGCCCCGATCGAGGTAAGGCAGCCCTGCAAGCGGTGCATCAGCGCTTCTCGATGACGGGGCACGACCCGATCGGTACCTTGCAGCGTGTTGCGACGGGGTTGCCGGAACCCCTCAACTTCCAGGTAAGAAAAGTCGCGGATCAAACCGCGCGGGTGTTGAACGTGGAAGCGTTGCGTGAACTGGAGCGACGCTGGGACGTTGAAGTGTACAGCTTCTTCCAGCAACGCCTGGCGGGTCGCTACCCCTTCGTGGTGAAAGCGCCCGATGCCTCTCTGGAAGACTTCGAGGCGTTCTTTGGGCCGAAGGGTCGCCTGCAACAGTTCAATGATCAGTACCTGAAGGTGTTCCTGAACGACAACCTCGAAGCCCTGCAGTCAGGTCAGGGGCAGTCCTTGATCCGCAGCGACGTGATCGAACAGTTGGCGCTGGCAGACCGCATCCGCGAGACCTTCTTCGACCAGCGTGGCAACCTGAGTGTGCAATTCAGCATTGAGCCGTTGGGGCTCAGCGCCAATCAGCGCACCAGTCTGCTGGACCTGGATGGCCAGTTGATTGCTTACACCCATGGTCCAAGCCAGATCAGCGGGGTTGTCTGGCCCAATACCCTGGGGCGCAAAGTGCGCAGCAACCTTACGTTGCTCCGGCAGAACGGCAATAGCAGCAGCCTGGAGTACCGCGGGCCTTGGTCGATGTTCCGCTTGCTTAGCCGCGGCTCGCTCAATGGGCGCACCGCAACCAGCGTGGACCTGAGCTTCAGGACCGGAGACGGCGTGATGCGCTATCGGCTGAATGCTGAAAAAGCCTTCAACCCGATTACCCAACAGCCTTTCAAAGGCTTCCGCTTGCCGCGTGGCTTGTTGCAGCTGCCACCCAAGGTTGCACTGGCCGGGCAAGCGGACGGTACGTAAGAGGACGTTACCTGGACCGCGTCAACAGCCCATCCAGCACCACCTCGCAGGCCGCGCCCCAGCTGGCACTCACTGGCTGATGCATCAGTACCGCCAGCCCATCGGCGGTAAAGGTGCCTGGCGTGGCAATCGCCTGCCCCAACGCCTTCAGCGTGTGCTCGGGCTGGCGCTGGGCACTGGTCACACAGTCGTGCAGGTTGCCCAGCACCAGAGCACGCGCTTCGGCAGCCGGCAGGCCCTTGTCGGTCAGCCACTGCTGCAAATCGTGCAACAGGAAGTAGAACCAGCCGTTCATGCACGCGGCAACCGTGGCCAGCTCGAACGCGGCTTCATCCTGCAGCACCACCAGGTTGCCCAGCGCGCCCAGGCCCTGCTCGGTAGGCACGTCCGGCGGGCAGACCACCACGGTGGCCTGGTTGTGTTGCGCCGCGTAAGACAGCATCACGCGCACGCAGTGGGCCGCAGGGAAGGCCGCTTGCAACTGTGCCAAGCCCACACCCGCCGCCAACGACAGCAAGCGTTGCCCGGGGCGCAGGCGCACCTCGCTGGCGAGTTGTGCCAGCGCTGCCGGGCGCACGCCCAGCATCACCAGCTCGGCCTGATCGACCACCGCCTGGTTGCTCGGCAGTACCTGGCAACCTTGGGTGTGGGCCAGCGCTTCGGCGCGCTGGGCGTTGCGTGGCGACAGCAGGATCGCGCCGTCGAAACCACTGCGGCGCAGGCCCATCACCACTTTTTCGGTCAGCTCGCCGACCCCGAGAATACCCAGACTATGCATGATGCCTCCTTGTCAGCTTTCCAGGCCGGCACGGCGCTGGCCCCAGTGCAGGTTCAGGTTCACGCCCATGCTCAGCAGCGGTTCCGGTGGGTTGCGGTTAGGCCCCGCCGAGCCCAGCAGGAAGTCGATCAGTTCGTCGCGCTCACCGCTCAGCCAGTCGGCCAGCAAGGTACCGGTAGCGGTGCCCCGGGTAATCCCCAGGCCGTTGCAGCACAGCGCAGCATGGATATTGGGTGCCAGTGTGCCGAAGTGCGACAGGTGGTTGCGCGACAGGCACATCGCGCCGCCCCAGGTGAACTCGAACGGCGTACCCGAGAGCATCGGGAAGCGCCGTTCGAACGACACCCGGTGCTGTCGAGCGGCCCGCTGCAAGTGGCGCTGATTGGCACGGCCGTCGGCGTTGAAGCTGAAGCTGTTGCGCACCAGCAGGCGCTGGTCCGGGGTGCGCCGCAGGGTGCTGCCGAACGGGTCGGCTGGGATGATGCCCCAGCTTGCCTTGCCGCCCAGGCGTGCCTGCTCGTCGTCGCTCAGGGGGCGGGTCATGCTGGCGTAGGTGAAGATCGGCAGCAGCCGGCCCGGCAAAAAGCCGAAGTACGAGGCGAAGGCGTTGTTGGTCAGCAGCAATTGGTCGGCAACGATTTCGCCGTGGGCGTGCTTGAGGGTGATGCGCGAGCCCTGTTCAAGGCGGGTGATGGTGGTGTGTTCGTACAGCGTCACGTTGCCGGGCAGGCTTTGCGCCAGGCCTTTGGCCAGGGCGGCCGGCTGCAGCAACTGGGTGCCGGGCGTGTACAGCGCCTTGCGGTAGAACGACGTGCCGAGGTGTGCCGGCAGGTCATGGGCATCGATCATCTGGTAGGGCTGGCCGAGTTTTTCCAGGCCGCTGCGGTAGGCTTCCAGCACGGCCAAGCCCTTGTCTTCGACGGCGGCCTGGTACTTGCCGTCCGGGCGTAACTGGCAGTCGATGCCGTGTTGGCCGATCAGCTTGTGCAGTATCGACTGCGCGCGCAGGTTCAACTTGAGGTTCATTCGCGCAGTGGCCAGCTCACCGATGTAGTCAGGCGCACCGATGTCGTGGGGTAGGTCGATGGCAAAGCCCGAATTGCGCCCCGAGGCGCCGAAGCCGACTTCCTGGGCCTCCACCAGGACGATCTCGTCGTCGGGGTGATGCAGCGCCAGTTGCCGTGCTGCCGCAAGGCCGGTGAAGCCGGCACCGAGCACCACCCAGCGCGCTTCGCTCCGCCCCCGATGCGCGGCGCAAGGCTGGCGCCGGGGGCTGAGGTGGAACCAGCCGCAACCGTTGTCGTCCGCAGGGGTAGAGGTGTTTATGTACATGGGGTTTATCCGTGTTGTTTTCCTCACTGTCGCACGACGCACGCGGCGGGCATATAACGGGAGTGACGGGTCGTGGGAGGTTTTGAATTGACCTTTGCGAGTTGCTCGTGATTTGCTCGGTTGGCCGGTGATTGGCCCATGCAACGGCCCCCAGCAGCCAACGATCATTCAAAGTAAACTGAAGGTCTGCCATGTCCGAATACAAACTCCACTGCTTCGCAGAATCCGGTAATGCCTACAAAGTCGCCCTCATGCTCGAACTCACCGGCCAGGCCTGGCAGCCGGTGTTCGTCGACTTCTTCAACGGCCAGACCCGCGAGCAATCCTGGCGCGATGACGTGAACGAGCAAGGCGAGGTGCCGGTGTTGGAGCACGCTGGCAAGTCGCTCACCCAATCTGCGCTGATCCTCGAATACCTGGCCGAACAGACCGGCCAGTTTGGCCCGCGCGATGAGGACGAGAAACGCGAAATCTGGCGCTGGATGCTGTTCGACAACCACAAGTTCACCAGCTACTACGCGGCGCTGCGGTTCATCTACTGCCTGAAAAAGATGGGCGAAACGGAGGTGACCAAGTTCTTGCGTGATCGCGCCACGGCGGCCTATCGCATCGTCGATGCGCACTTGGCCAAAACCCCCTTCATGGTCGGCGGGCGGTTGACCATCGCCGACCTGTCGCTGGCAGGGTATGTGTTCATGCCTGAAGACACCGGTATCGCGCTGGCCGAATTCACCCATATCGAGGCCTGGAAAGCGCGTATCAAGGGCACACCCGGTTGGAAGCACCCGTATGACCTGATGCCGCGCACAGCGACCGTTTAGGCGCCATTCGGATGACTGGTCGGCGACAAGCCGGGCGGCATGGCTACGCTCAGGACGTAAGAAACATTTTGCACTAACTGGCCAGCTGGCCCTGAAGGACCTCGCTCACTCGCTGCAGATGGAAGGCCGCACTGGTTGCAGGTCGCCCCACGGGGGCCGGAACTCACGGGGTGCCCTGTGCAACCCCGTGCTACTCCAAGCGGAGGCACATCATGCTCAAGAAATGCTTGTTGGCTTTGGCGATCGGCGCGGTTTTGTCAGCGTCGGCAGTGTTGGTGCCTGACTCCATGGGCGGTGCGTCCAGTGCGTATGCGAAGGATGGCGGCGGTGGAGGTGGCGGTCATGGTGGCGGCCATGGCGGCGGAGGTGGAGGTGGAGGCCACGGCGGTGGCGGCGGCAGTGGCGGCGGTGGCGGTGGTGGTGGCCATGGCGGCAGTGGCAGCGGACACAGTGGCGACGGCGGCGGACATGCCAGCTCAGGCCGGGGTGACAGCGGACGTAACGGGGCCGATGATGGTGCCAACCATGAGGCCAACCACAATGTGGGTGAGGCCCACGGTGTAGGGCATGGCGCGGACGACGGTCCCGACCATGATGTCGGAGACGATCATGGAGGTGACCGTACTTAGCTTGTGAGTTGCCAGTATCCGCCCCACTTCCAAACCCAAGACAAGCACCTAGCCGCCTCCAAACCTTCAAACACCAAAGAACCGTGCAGCAAAATTTTGTGAGCCACTTCACAAAATCCAGGTTGGCGGCATAATGCCACTACCTCTGTACAAGACCCCGCCGCGCAACTGCCGGGGTTCCTTTTCGTACCCGTCGAAGGTTCAGGTTAATTTCATGTCGCTAGTCGCAAGCCCCGACATCATGTACCGGTTTCTGATCCAGAGCGTGGTGGACTATGCCATCTACCTGCTCACCCCCGAAGGCATCGTCGCCAACTGGAACCCCGGCGCCCAGCGGGCCAAGGGGTACCATGCCGACGAGATCGTCGGCCAGCACTATTCGGTGTTCTACAACGATGCCGAACGGGCTGCCGGGCTGCCCGAATACAACCTTGAGCAGGCGCGATGCACGGGGCGTTTCGAAGAGGTCGGCTCGCGCCTGCGCAAAGATGGCTCGGCGTTCCATGCGCATGTAGTGATTGACGCGGTGCACGACGATGACGGCCGCCTGGTGGGGTTCGCCAAGGTCACCCGTGACATCTCCGAACGCCACCACCAGGAGCTGGAGCTGCTCAAGGCCAAGGAACTGGCCGAGCAGTACAGCCAGGAAATGGCCAAGCTGTCGCAGTTTCTCGACTCGGTGATTGCCAACATCCCCGCCAGTGTCATCGTGCAGGACCTGGAGAGCCAACGCATCCTGTTGGCCAACCAGCAGGCCGAGCGCCTGTTCGGTGGGCCAGGCACGCGCATGATCGGGCAACGGCCCGCCGACAGCCTGGCGCCGGCCGCTGCCGAGTACCTGGAGCAGCAGCTCGCCCGGGGCGCGCGCAGCAGCAAAGGCTACGCCGCCGAGACCCGGGTCGACACCCTGCGTGGCCCACGCACCCTGCGCAGCCGTACGCTGCTCAGCCAGAACCGGGAGGGCCAGGCCGACTACGTGCTGTTCGTGGCCGAAGATGCCACCGAAGAGTTGGCCGCCCATGCGCAGATCCACCATATGGCGCACCACGACGCCCTCACCGGGTTGCCCAACCGCACGCTGTTCCATGAGCGCCTGCGCCAAGCCTTGGTGCGCGGTGACGAGAACGCCAAGCTGACCGCAGCCCTGTGCCTGGACCTGGACAACTTCAAGAACATCAACGATTCACTCGGCCATGCGTTCGGCGACAAGCTGCTGCGTGCCTTGGGCAAGCGCCTGCGGCGCGAACTGCGCGAGCACGACACCCTGGCCCGCCTGGGCGGTGACGAGTTTGCCGTGGTGCTCACCGGCCTGGATGGCCGCGATGCCGCGTGCAACACCGCCCAGCGCCTCATCAACGCGATCTGCCCGCCGTTTCAGATCGAGGGGCACCAGTTCACCGTGGGTGTGAGTATCGGTGTGGCCATCGCCCCGGACGACAACGACCAGGCAGAGCAACTGCTCGGCTATGCCGACATGGCCTTGTACGAGGCCAAGCGCAATGGCCGCAACCGCTACGAGTGCTTCAACGTCGAGCTGGACGTCGCCGCCCGCCAGCGCCGCCTGGTCGAAACCGACCTGCGCACGGCGTTGCACCTGGGCCAACTGGAGCTGCATTACCAGCCAGTGGTCGACCAGCAGACCAGCAGCGTGACGGGCTACGAGGCGCTGCTGCGCTGGGAGCACCCGACCCGCGGCATGGTCATGCCCATGGACTTCATCCCCATCGCCGAAGAGACCGGGCTGATCCATGAACTGGGCATCCGCGCGTTGAACCTGGCCTGCCAGGAGGCGGCCAGCTGGGACAGTGAGCAGACGGTGTCGGTCAACCTGTCACCGGTGCAGTTCAAGAATGCCAACCTGGTCCACACCGTGGCCTTGGCCCTGGCCGATTCGGGGTTGCCGGCGCGGCGCCTGGAGCTGGAGATCACCGAGTCGGTGTTGCTGGGCAACAGTGAAGAAAATGTGCGCACCCTGCGGGCACTGAAAGACCTGGGCGTGTCCATTTCGCTGGATGATTTCGGCACTGGTTATTCGTCGCTGGGGTACCTGCGCTCGTTCCCGTTCGACCGGATCAAGATCGACAAGTCGTTCGTGCACGACATGTGCGACAGCCGTGAGGCGATGTCGATCATTCGGGCCATTACCGATTTGTCCAACAGCTTGATGATCAAGACCACGGCCGAGGGCGTGGAGTCGGAAGAGCAGATGCGGCGGCTAGCAGCGGAGGGCTGCTCGCATTTTCAGGGGTATCTGTACGGGCGCCCGGCGCCGGCGAGCGAGCGCTTGAAAGAGGTGGTAGTGATTGCGGACTAGCTGAAGCCGGGGGCGCTTTTGCGCCCCGGCTTCACTGGGTTCAGAAGCTGTACTTGAAGCTGGTCATCACATTGCGCGGCGTACCATAAACCCCGTACAAGCCCGATTGGCTGTAGTACTCGCGATCGAACACGTTGTTCAGGTTCACCGATGCACTCAAGTGCTGGTTGATGTCGTAGCGCGCCATCAGGTTGGTGACCGCGTAGCTGCCCTGGCTGAAGGTATGCAGGTCGGCACCGACCTTGCTCTGCCAGTTCACCCCACCACCGATGGTGATCTTGTCCAGCGGCCCATGCAGCCGGTAGCTGGTGAAGGTCTTGAAGCTGTTGCGCGGCAGGTTGGTGTTGATGCGCTGGTCGTCGGCATCGGTGGTGACCGAGTAGGCGTAACCGGCCGACGCTTGCCAGCCCTCGGCCAGTTCCCCGTTCAGCTCCAGCTCGATGCCCTTGGAGGTGGTGTCCTGTTCGGCGCTGTAGACGTTGTCGTGTTGCCAGATGGCCAGGTTGTCCTGCTCCAGCTTGAACACCGCGAGGCTGGAGTTGAGCTTGCCATCCAGGTGAGTGCCCTTGATGCCGAGCTCGTAGCCTACGCCTTCCATGGGGTCGAGCGGTTTGTTGCTCTCGTCGGTGACCCACGACCCTTGCGGGTTGAAGATCTTGGTGTAGCTGGCGTACAGCGACCAGGTGTCGTCCAGGTCGTAGACCACGCCGGCATAGGGGATGAAGACGCCGTTTTCCTCGCGATTCACTTCGGTTTCGTCGCCGCCATAAGGCCGGTCCGAGGTGTCGCGTTTCCAGTTGATCAGGCGGCTGCCGAGGATCAGGCTGAGGTCGTCGGTGACGCTGAAACGCGAGGTCAGGTACGCCGCATACTGGTCTTCGTCGATCGACGACTTGCCACTTTCGACGAAGGCCGGCTTGGCCGACTTGCCGTCCCAGTTGAACAGGTTGTCGATGGCCCCAGCGGGCGAGCCTGCGTAGTCATAACGCCAGCCGCCCCAGCTCGGGGTGTTTTCCCGGTACTGGGACAGGGTCATGCCGGTGATCAGTTCATGCTCGCGGCCGAACAGGCTGAACGGCCCGGTAGCGTACAGGTCGAGGTTGTCCTGGCGCGGCGTGCCCGAGAAGCGCACCGGCAACTGCGACAGGCCGCTGCCATCCGGGTTCAGCTCACCCATGGCAAAGTTGAACAGTTCGTCGAACTTGTTCTCGGCATGGGTGAGCTCGATCTTGCCGCTCCAGCCGTTGCCCAGTTGCTGTTCGATGGAGGTGAAGAAGCTGGTTTGCTCGTGGTCGTTGTAGGACCAGTCCGGCGCGGCGTTGAGCGAACGTTTGAGGTTGGTGCGCTCACCGGTCGAGAAGCGTGTGGGCAGGCCGGAGCGCAGGGGCGAGTCGATGTCGCTGCGCAGGTAGCTGAAGCCCACCGTCAGCAAGGTGTCTTCGCTGAGGTCGAATTCGGTAATGCCATACATCAGCTGCGACTGCTGGTTGTAGCGGTCGATCCAGGCTTTTTCGGTTTTGTAGTCGGCGACGAAGCGCCCGCGAATGTTGCCGGTTTCGGTCAGCGGCCCGGACACGTCGAAACCTGTGCCGTAGCGCTCCCAGTTACCGGCCTCGCCGGTGATGCTGGCCTGGGCCTCGGCAGTCGGGCGTTTACGGATGAGGTTGATCGTCGCCGAAGGGTTGCCCATGCCGCTGATCAGGCCGGTGGCGCCACGCACGATTTCGACACGGTCGAACATCGCCATGCTTTGCGAGTAGTTGTCCAGGCGGGTGCTGGTCGGAACACCGTCGACCTCGTAGTTCTGAATGGCAAAGCCGCGCGACCAGTACGAGTCGCTTTCCGAGCCAAGGCCATCGCGCACCACGGTGATGCCTGGGGTGGCTTCCAGTGTGTCAGTGAGGTTGGTCAGGCGTTGGTCGTCCAGGCGCTGGCGGGTCATCACTGTCAGCGATTGCGGCGTCTCGCGTGGGGTGAGGTTGAGGCGCGTCGAGCTGCTCGACGAGTAGGTGGTGTAGAGCCCGGTGCCTTCTGTGGTCGAGCCTGGCGCCTTGCCAGAAATGGACACCGCGCTCAGCTCCAGGGCGCCTGTGCTGGCACTGGCTTGCAGCGAATAGCTGCCGTTGGCGCCGCGGCTGGCCTCAAGCCCTGTGCCGGCGAGCAGTATCGCCAGGCCCTGGTCGATGTCGAAGCGGCCAGCAAGCCCGGAAGTGCTGCGGCCCTCGGTCAATGCAGTGGGGTAGGACAGCAGAATGTGCGCACTCTGGCCGAAGCGGGCCAATGCCGGCGCCAGGGGGCCTGCGGGGATGTCGAAGTCTGCCTGCGCCTGTGCGGCGGCCGTGGCCCAGGCGGGCATCAGCAGCAGTGGGGCGCTTGCGCCCATGCAAGCGATGCCCTGGACCACGGCGCCGGCGAGTTTCTGCGAGACTGAGCGTTGCCAGCCCTGGCGTTTGCGTGCGGTGCGATTCACAAGTGTTCCCCCATTGATTTGAAGTGCTGAGGGTTAAGTCTCGTGAGGCGCGAAATCGGACCACCCCTGCGCAACTTTTTTTGCGTCAGGCCATGCGCGGCTTCAATGTCACCCAGTAGCGGGTGAAATGCTGCACCTCCAACTGCAAGGTTTCCGCCACGGCAGCAATGATCTTGTCGGTGTTTTCCAGCGGGAACGTGCCGGATACACGCAGGCCGGCCAAGGCCGGGTCGCAGGCCAGGTGTCCGCGGCGATAGCGGGCCAGGTCTTCGATAAACGCAGCCAGGGGCTGGCCTTGAGCAACCAGCATGCCTTGGCTCCAGGCGGGGGCGACAGCGGCCACGGCCTGTCGCGCCAGCAAGCCCTGCTGGTTGAAACTGGCCTGTTCACCGGCGCCCAGCAGGATGGGCGGGTGGGCATGCAGGGCTGGTTGCAGCGCCACGCTGCCCTGATACACGGTGGCCTGGGTGTGTTGGCCGTGCAGCCGCACATTGAACTGCGCCAGCGTCGACTCAAGGCGGCCGTGCTCGGTGTCTACCCACAGCGGGCGGCTATCGGCGAGGGCGGGGCGGGTGATCAGCATCTCGCCGCGCAGCAGCCTCAGGCGGCGTGCCTGCTGGTCGAATGCCACATTGAGGGCGCTGTCGGTGTTCAGCTGTACCTGGGTGCCATCGGCCAGGGTCAGGCGCCGCTGCTCGCCGATGCGGCTGTGGTAATCAGCGCGCCAGTCTTGTACCAGCGCAGCGTCCTTCAGGTACCAGGCCCCTGCGCCGGCGGCCATCAGCAGCGACAATTGCTTGAGCGCAGTGCGCCGCGACTGCTGTGGCCGCAGCGCCGCATGGGCCAAGGGGCGCTGGCCCGGGCTGCGCATTTCGCGCAGGCGTTGGGCAAACACTTGGGTCCGTTGCCAGGCATGTTCATGTAGCGGGTGCGCCTGGCGCCAGCTCATGCAGGCGGCCAAGGTGGCGGCACTGACGGCCGGCTCTTGCAGTTCGAGGTGCCAGTGCATGGCCTGCTCGGCGACCTCGCCTGGGATCGACGTTGCGTCCTGGCCGTTCATGGCAGGTCCAGGCTGTGGTCGAGCATGATGCACAGTGCACCTGCCTTGATGATGTAGCGCTTGACCGTGGTGACCGACACGGCCAGCCGTTGCGCGATTTCGGCGTGCCCCAGGCCATCCACCTGCGACAACAGGAACGCCTCACGCACCGGGCGCTCCAGGCCATCGAGGGCCGCGTCGAGGGCGATCAGGGTTTCCAGCAGGATCGCCTGGGTCTCCAGGCTTGGCACCACCGGCTCAGGCAGCGTCGCCAGCGCCTCAAGGTAGGCGCGTTCGAGCTTTTGCCGCCGGTAGTGGTTGCACAACACGCTCTGCGCCACCTTGGCCAGAAAGGTACGCGGCGCATGCAGTTGCGGCACCTGCTCCTTGTTCAACAGCCGGATGAAGGTGTCTTGGGCCAGGTCCGCTGCGCTTTGTGAGCAATTCAGGCGCTGCCTGAGCCAGCGCGTCAACCAGCTGTGCTGCTGGCGGTAGAGCAGCGCGACATCGCACAAAAGGGGATCAGGGGAAGGGAGCATGGTGTGCGGCCGCCAGGTGAGTCATTACTGCAAACGATAATGCTTATCATATATACATGCCTGGCGGCCCTGCAACACGCGCGCGCGACAAATGCCGCGACGGCAACTGGTCCGATATAAAACTGCGCCGAGCCTGGAAGGCGCACACTCGTCTTAGCTCAGGACTTCTGAGCATTGAGAGGTGCGTATGACCACTGGCAAGCGCTTCACAGATGTCGATGCCACGGGTGTCGAACCTGGGCAAGACGAAGACTGGCCAACCGGGAAAGATGAAGACGATAGCGAGGACGTCAAGCGTTCTCGACCCGAAGATCGCGATGACTACCTCGACGAGTCGCCCAGGGAAAGCGAAAAAGGTTCAGGTCGTCCCGACCCCTCCAGAGCCTCGGCGGCTGAGCGCTACAGCTATCAGCCACAGCAAAAGATAAGGCCATAGGCTAATGCTGCTCACTTAGGGCTGCTTCGCAGCCCATCGCGGCACAAGGCCGCTCCTACAACGACCGCGCAAGCCAACATGTACAGGCCTCACGCGGATACTGTAGGAGTGGCCTTGTGCCGCGAAAGGGCCGCAGAGCGGCGTTGGCGATCTTGAGTGGACAGCATTGGGCCATAGGCCTGTTATCCGTGACCCTTAGCTAAACGGTGGGGCGTGCTTGTGGCAGATAGGGGAGCAGGCGCTCGGTCTCCTTCCTGACCACGGCGTAGCATTCGCAACTGAGCTGTTCCAGGTGCGCCCTGTCGAGCACCCTGATGTGCCCTCGATTGTATTCGATCACCCCCAGCCGCTGGAGTTTGCCAGCGGCATCGGTCACCCCCTCGCGACGTACGCCCAGCATGTTGGCGATCAGCTCCTGGGTCATGCACAGCCGGTCACCCGGCAGCCGATCCAGCGATAGCAGCAGCCAGCGGCACAGTTGCTGGTCGATGGAGTGATGCCGGTTGCACACCGCCGTCTGCGCCATCTGGGTAATCAGCGCCTGGGTGTAGCGCAGCATCAGCATCATCAGCTCGCCATGACGGTTGAACTCGTCCTTCAGGTGCTGCCCGGGCAGGCGGTAGGCATGCCCAGCACTTTGCACGATCGCCCGGCTGGGGGTGCTCTCGCCGCCCATGAACACGGCGATGCCGACCAGCCCTTCATTGCCCACCACCGAGATTTCCGCTGAGGCGCCGTTCTCCATCACATACAGCAGCGAGACGATTGCATCGGTTGGGAAGTAGACATGGCGCAGGGTGTCGCCGGACTCATAGAGCGCCTTGCCGAGCGGCAGGTTGCTGCGTTCCAGGTGCGGTTGCAGGCGGTCGAACGTTTCTGCCGAAAGCGCGGCCAGCAAGTGATTGTGCAAGGGGCTGGACGTAGGGGGCATTGCTTGGCACCGTCGAGGGCTGCAGCTGAAGCAACAAGGTTAGCCCAGCGCGCAGGTGCTGCCGTGCGGCAGGCCTCAATGGGTGGGCAAGGCTGACGGCTGGTACTCGGCGATCACCTGGTGCAACACGCCATCATCCTTGAGTGGCAGCACCGCTTGGGCCAGTTGCTGGCCGTCGAGGGTCAGGGTCAGTTCGGTGTCAGCGCCGTTGCGCACTTCTATGCGGTACAGGGTGCTGCCAAAACGGTAGTGCAGGGTATAACCGGGCCAGTCCGCTGGCAGCAGTGGCTCGATCCGCAGGGTGTCACCGCAGCGTTGCAGGCCCAGCAGGCTTTCCACGATCAGCCGGTACATCCAGCCCGCCGAGCCTGTGTACCAGCTCCAGCCAGCGCGCCCTGCATGGGGGGCGACGGCATAGACATCGGCGGCCATCACATAGGGTTCGACCTTGTAGGTTTCTATCAGCCCGCTAGCACCCTGGCGCACCGGGTTGATCAAGCGCAGCAGTTCCCAGGCCTTGGCGGCATCGCCCAGGCGGGCATAGGCCATGCTCGCCCAGATGGCCGCGTGGGTGTACTGGCCGCCATTTTCGCGCACGCCGGGCAGGTAGCCCTTGATGTAGCCGGGGTCCAGGTCGCCGTGGTCGAAGGGTGGGTCGAGCAGTGTGACGATACCGATGTCGCGGCGCACCAGGTGCTTGTCCAGCGCCGCCATGGCGGCCTGCGCGCGTGCCGGCGGGGCAACCCCGGAAAGCACCGCCCAGCTCTGCGCCACGGAGTCGATGCGGCATTCCTGGTTGCTTGCCGAGCCGAGTAGCTGGCCGTTGTCGAACCAGGCGCGGCGGTACCAGTCACCGTCCCAGGCATGCTGCTCCAGGTGCTCGGCCAGGGTGGCCGCCTGCCGGCTGCACTGCAGAGCGAAGGTGCTGTCGCCGTGGCGCAGGGCAACGCTGGCGAATGCCCGCAACACCTCGTGGCCGAAGAACCCCAGCCACACGCTTTCGCCAAGGCCTTGTTCACCGACGCGGTTCATGCCGTCATTCCAGTCCCCGCTGCCCATCAACGGCAGGCCGTGGGCGCCATACTGCAGGGCATGCCCGAGGGCGCGCTGGCAATGCTGGAACAGGCTCTCGACCAGGTTCGCCTGGGTGGGCAAGTCGTAATAGGACTCTTCACCCGCGTTCAGCGCACGCCCCTCCAGGTAGCCGACCGGCTCGTCGAGCACCGAGCGGTCACCGGTCAGCGCCACGTAGCGGCTGGTTGCCAGTGGCAGCCACAACAGGTCATCCGAGCAGCGGGTGCGTACACCCCGTTGCAGGGGTGGGTGCCACCAGTGCTGCACATCGCCTTCGGCATACTGGTGACCGGCGCAGTCGAGCAGGTGCTGGCGCGCCAGGGCCGGGGCGGCGTGGAGCATGGCCATGCTGTCTTGCAACTGATCGCGAAAGCCAATGGCGCCGCCCGACTGGTAGTAACCGCTGCGCGCCCAGAAGCGGCAGGCAATCACCTGGTACAGCAACCAGCCGTTGGCCAGCACGTCCAGCGACGGCTCCGGGGTTTCGATCTGCACGCTGCCCAAGGTCTCGCGCCAGTAGGCCCGCACCTTCTCCAGCGCATCCATGGCCGCGCGCAGCCCGCGGTATTGCTGTACACAGCGGCTGGCGGCTTCGGCGTTGGGCCCGGCACCCAGGCGAAACACCACCTCTCGGCGTTCGCCAGGCTGTAGCAGCACGTTGACCTGCACCGCCGCGCATGGGTCCAGCCTCGCGCCCGTGCGCCCCGACAACCGTGCCTGGTGCATGCCGGCCGGCGCCTGGCAATCGCCATTGCGCCCAAGGAACTCGCTGCGGTCGCAGGTAATACCGTAAAAGGGCAGGTCGCAATCGACAAACCCCACATGCCTGGAAAACCCCTCGGCATAGCTATTGCGGGCAAACAAGGCGCCGCTGACCGGGTCGATCTCGCTGACTACATGCAGGGCCGACTTGCTGCGCAGATCGCCCAGCACCCACTCGACGTAGCAGGTCAGTGACAACCGCCGCGCCTGCGCCGAGCGGTTGTGCAGCTTGAGCCGGCTGAACTTGATTGGTGCATCCAGCGCGACATGTACCCATAACTCACTGTCCAGGCCGTCGTCGGTGTATTCGAAGACGCTGTAGCCAAAGCCATGGCGGGTGCGATAGCGGCCAGGGCCGGGGCACGGCATCGGCGTGGGTGACCAGTACTGGCCGCTGTCCTCGTCACGCAGGTAGAGGGTTTCGCCACTGGGGTCGCAGACTGGGTCGTTGTGCCAGGGTGTCAGCCGATACTCGTGCGCGTTCTCGTACCAGGTATAGGCACTGCCGGCCTCCGACAGCACGCTGCCAAACTGCGGGTTGGCAAGGATATTGGCCCAGGGCGCCGGGGATGGCTGAGCCTGGTCGTGGTGGATGACGTATTCCTGGCCGTCGCTGCTGTACCCCCCGTAGCGGTTGGCAAGCATCAGCGCGGGTGCGGGGGCCGGCGCGTGGCCATCGGCTTTCGCCTGCGGGGCTGCCGGAGCTGGCTCGAACGCGGCGGGTGCGGGCGGTGTGCGGCGGTGGTGCAGTTGTTCGGCGAGGGTGCCAAGGCTGTCGCTGAGCACCAGCCGCGCTACCGAAAGGGTCAGGGTGCGGTCCTCTGCCGACAGCTGCTGTGCGGGGCGCACAAAGATGCCCCCGGGGCGGTCGAGCAGCGCCGCCTCGCTGCCGGAGGTGACGATGCCCATGATCAGATCCTGCAATTGCTGGCGGTAACCGGCCTGGTCTTCGTTCCAGATCACCAGGTCCAGCGCCAGGCCCTTCTGTCGCCAATAGGCATGGGCAAGCACCATCTGCTTGACCAGGTTGATGTTGGCCGGGTCGCTGATCTGCACCAGCACGATTGGCAGGTCCCCCGACAGCCCTTGGCCCCACAGGCCTGACTGGCTGCGCCGGTCGTCGGCCAGCGGGACGCCGCGGGGCCGTAGCGCCGCGTTGGGGTAGATCACCGAAGCGGCCATCTGCTCGAACAGCCTGGCATCGTTGAGCGAGCCGTTGAGCTGGCGCAACTGCACCTGGCTGTGTGGCCAGGCGAGGTCGAACACCCGGTCGGCCAGGTGCCGGTCGCGGTACTTGGCGATCTGCTGCAGGCAGGCGTCGCGGCTGTCGGACACCCCTGTGACCAGGTCGACCGTGGCGTTCTGGCCGGGTGCCAGGCTGATACGGCAGCGGATCGCCACGATCGGGTCAAGCACCGCCCCGGCGCTGTCGGACAAGGCCTCTGTCTGCGCGTCCAGAGCCGCCGGGGCGACCAGCGTGCGGCCGCGCCCTATGAAGCGGGCGCGGTCGGTTTCGTAGGACACGGCATCGATGTCGGCGCCATGCACCGCGAGCACATGGCACATCCACGGCACGGCGTCCTGCTGCGAGCGCGGCCGCCTGGAACAGATGATGGCCTGCAGCGGGCGGACCAGTTCGGTCTGCACGAACAGCTTGCTGAACGCCGGGTGCAACGCATCGGCAAGGGCGGGTGCCAGCACCACCTCGGCGTAGCTGGTCAGCTCCAGGGTGCGCTGTTGGTCACCATGGTTGGTCAGGTGCAGGCGCCGCAGTTCGATGTCGTCCTCGGGGGAAACGGCTATTTCGGTGTGGCAGTCGAAGTCGCCTTCACGGATGCGGAACTCGGCGCGGCCATCACTGAAGATCGCCTCCTGGTTCTTGCCGCGATGCCGCGTCGGTTGGTAGGTGGTAGACCAGAACGCTGCGCTGGCGACGTCACGCAGGTAACAGAAGCTGCCCAGGGCGTCGCAGCTGGCGTCCTCGCGCCACCGTGTCAGCGCCATCGCGTCGCGCTTGCTGTAGCCACTGCCGACATGGTTGACCATGACGTGGTAGCGGCCGTTGGACAGTAACTGCACGGCGGGGTGGCGCCGATTCGGCTCGCTGAACACCCGCAAGCGTGTTTCGCCGGATTGGCCCGCAGCGTCCACAGCCGGGGCCTGCAGGGTGTGCAGGTAGGGCGCGGCCGTTTTCGGTACGCGCTCCTGTAACAGCAGCATGCTCGCCTGAAATTGCGGGTCTGAGGCGAAGCGCCGTTGCATGGGTTTGTCCAGCAGCAGGGCGGTCAGGGCCAGCAAGCTCATGCCCTGGTGGTGGGCCATGAACGAGCGGATCACCACGGCGTGCTGGCCGGGGGGCAGCCGTGACTCGCTGTAGTCAATGGCCTCGTACAACCCGAAGCGGCCGGCCAGCCCCAGGGTGCACAGGCGTTGCAGGTTTCGGCAGGCGGCGCCTGGCGCCACCAGCAGGGCGAGTGCACTGGCGTAGGGGGCGACCACCCGTTCTTCACCCAGGCCGCGCTTGAGGCCCAGGCCCGGTACGCCAAACGCCCGGTATTGGTAGTTCAGGTGAGCGTCCAGGGCGTTGTAGGCCGACTCTGAAACGCCCCAGGGGATGCCCAGCACATTGCCGTGGTCGATCTGCCGCTCGACGGCGGCCTGGCAGGTCTGGTCAAGCAGGGTGCCTTCGTAGCTCGGCATCACCAGCAGCGGCATCAGGTATTCGAACATCGAACCCGACCAGGACAACAGCACCGGCACCCCGGCATTGCTGGTCAGCAGCCGGCCCAGGGCGAACCAGCTGGCCTGGGGCACCTGGCCCTGGGCGATGACCACGAAGTTGGTCAGGCGCATCTCCGATGCCAGCAAGTCATAGAAGGCTGAATCGAGGCGATGTTCATCGGCGTTGTAACCGATGGCGAACAGGTCACGCTGGTTGTCGTAGAGGAAGGTGAAGTCCATGTCGGCCATGGCGGCGATGCGCAGCGCCAGGCTTTGCGACTGGGCGATGCGCTGGCGGGCCAGCGTGCGTATGTCGGCCACGGCCGGACGTTCGGCGGCAGGCCACTGCTCTGGCAGCAGTTCGGCCAGCTGGCGCCAGCTCAACGGTGCCTGAAGCGTGGAGTCGTTGCCGGGTGGCAACTGGAAGGCGTGCACCTCGCCGCCCAGGTCCAGGCATTGCTGGTGCATCGCCTGCAACCAGAACAGGCAGTCGTCGGCCTCGCCCGCGCGAGGCGCGTACTGCTGGATCAGCCCCTGTAGCTGCTCGGCGAGCTGTTCCAGCAGCGAGGCGGGCAGCGGGCCTGGCTGTTCATGGGCTTGCCAGAGCTGTTTGCCCAGGGCCTGGAGCGGCTCGTCGGCACGGCCCGCGGTGGTGAACGCTTCGCGCAGGATGTCCAGGGTGTCCAGCAGGCCCTGGCTCAGGCGGCGGTCCAGCACAGGGGTATCGGCCATCGCCAGCAGCCCTGGCCTTAGCGTCAGCAGCAGGGCGGCCAGGTTGCCGCTGTCCACTGCAGAGATGTAGAGCGGGTACAATGGCGTTCGGGTCTGAGTGTCGTACCAGTTGTAGAAGTGCCCCTTGTAGCGCTCCAACTGGCCCATGCTGTCGATCATCTGGGTCAGGCGCTGGAACAGTCGGTCGGCAGTCAAGTAACCGAAATCATGGGCCGCCAGGTGCGAGAGCAGGGCCATGCCGATGTTGGTCGGCGACGTGCGGTGGGCGATGCTGGGGAAAGGCGGCTCCTGCAGGTTGTCAGGTGGCAGCCAGTTATCATCAGGCCCGACATGCCGGTCGAAAAAAGCCCAGTTGCGCCGGGCCAGCCGATGCAGAAACCGCAGCTCCTGTGCCTGCGGCGCGAACGCGCTGCGCCCCCGCGTGCGGCTGAGCCACCAGGCCAGGGCCGGGCCAAGCAGCCACAGGGCAAGGATGGGGGCGGCCAGCAACAGCACACTCGGACGCATCGCCAATGCCCCCACCAGCAACAGCACCAGCCCGGGTTGTACCCATTGTTCGCGATAGAACGCTTGCAGGGTATCGGCACTGGTGCGTTCGTCATCCCGCGAGGGGTTCCATTGCAGCAGCCGGCGTTTGCTCACGGCCAGGCGCCACAGCGTGCGGCAAATGGCGTCCAGGTTGTAGAGGGTCTCGAACGGCAACCAGGCCAGCGACAACCCAGCCCGCACGAAATAGATGCTTGAGGTGTGCAGGGCCGCCAGCAGGTGTTCGGCCAGCGGCACATCGATGGTCTTGCGTAGCAGTTCGAGCAGCGAATCGAGCACAGGGCGGGTCAGTAGCAGGCCCAGCAGCGCGAGCGTCCACAGCAGCGGCGAGGCGCTGGCCAGCCAGCCCCACAGCAGCGCGCTCAGCAGGGCGGCCGGCTCCAGGCTGCGGCGCAGGTTGTCGACAATCTTCCATCGCGACAGCGCGCTCAGCCCGCTTTGCGCCTGGCCTTGCAGCCCGGTGCGCGGCCACGGCAGCAGCCAGGGCAGCAGTTGCCAATCACCCCGTATCCAGCGGTGGCGGCGCTTCACATCGGCGCTGTAGCGTGCCGGGTAGGCCTCGAACAACTGCACGTCACTGAGCAGGCCGGCATGGGCGTAGCAGCCCTCGATCAAGTCGTGGCTCAGTACACGGTTGTCGGCAAAGCGCCCCTCCAGTGCGCGTTCGAAGGCATCCACTGCGTAGATGCCTTTGCCAATGAACGAGCCACTGAGGAACAGGTCCTGGTACACATCCGACACGGCCAGGGTGTAGGGGTCGACCCCGGCATCGCTGCCGAACAGCCGTGCGTAGGTTGAGCGCGACACGCTGGGCAGGCTGATGCCCACCCGCGGTTGCAGGATCGCGTAGCCTGACTGCAGGCGACCGCTCGTGGCATCGAAACGTGCGCGGTTCAGCGGGTGCTGCATGGCGCCGACGAACTTTTGCGCCACATCGCGCGGCAACTGGGTGTCGGTGTCCAGGGTGATGACATAGCGCACCCGGTCCAGCGCGCGCAGGTCGCCGACGATGCGCATGAAACGCTCGGCGCCGCGCCCACGCAGCAGGGCATTGAGCTCAGCCAGCTTGCCGCGCTTGCGCTCACGGCCCATCCAGCAGCGCTCAGTGGCGTTCCACTCCCTGGGGCGATGCAGCAGGAAGAAGCGCTCAGCGCCGCTCGGGTACTTCGCGTTCAACGCGCGAATACCGTCGCTGGCAAGGTCGAGCAGGGCCATGTCGTCGGGCCGGGTCTGCTCGGGGGCATCCATGAAGTCAGTCAACAGGGCGAAATGCAGGTGCTCGTCACGGTTGGCCAGAAAGTGCACCTCAAGGCCTTCGACCAGTTCCTCGACGTCGCCGGCAGCGCCCAGCATGCTGGGCACCACGACCAGGGTACGGGCCTCGACGGGAATCCCTTCGGTGTAGTCCAGCCGGGGCAGGAACGCAGGCTTCACGGTCAGCGTCACCAGCCAGTTGACCAGGCCGAGGGCGAGCCGGCTGGTGGTCAGCAGCACCGGCAACGCCATGGCCGCTGCCACCCAGATGGGCCAGCCTTCGGCGGCAATGCCAGCCACGAAGCCCCAGGCCAGCAGGCACGACAGCAGCGCCGCCGGCACCAGGTAGAAGGCCAGCGGCGCCCGGTGCAACAGGCGCTGCCAACGCTCGGCAAGTGCCACCCGCGCAGCCAGCTGCCGTTCGAGCAGCAGCAAGCCATCGCCAGCCAGGTAATAACCGACATGCGCTGCCTGCTCGCGTGGTTGTGCGTGTGCGGCCTGCGCCAGCTCGATTGCCGTGCGCGCCACCTGTTCTTCACTGAAGGCGCTATGCCGTGCCAGCTGTTCGACGATGTGCCGATAGTGATCGCGGCTGGCGAAGTCCATGGCGGCATACACTGCCGCCGGGTCTTCGCCGAGGATGTGTTCGACGTGGCTCAGGTGTTCGACGAACAGCCGCCAGTCAATGGTCGACAGCAGGCGCAGGCTGCCGATGCTGTTGCTGATCGACACCTGGTCGATGGCCTGCTGCTGCGCATCGAGCTGCACATGGCGCTCGATACTCAAGGACGACTCGCTGAGCAACTGCTCGATCCAGGCCAGCGGCTGGGTGAGCGTGCTGCTGTGGCCCTGTAGTCGCCTGGCCAGTTCGGCGACGAAGGCGGTGGTCATGGGTGGGTCCGAGCGGGCCATGTCGGCCACCACCAGCACCACGCTCTTGGCATCGCGTTCGGCGGTTTCGCCAAGCTTGTCGGCCCAGTCATTGGCCAGGTCGCGGTCTGCCAGGCTGGCCATGACCCGGGCGGCGACGCGGCGCAGGTTTTCGATCAGCGCCAGCCTGAGCATGATCGGGATCGCCCACAGCTCGCCGAGGGTCAGCGTGGCGGTGTGCTGATACGCCTCGACGAAATGGCTCAGGCTCTCGGCATCGACCCGGCCATCGCCGTGGCAGATGGTTTCCAGGGCAATGTCATAGACCCGCGGCAAGCCGCTCGAAGCACCGGTGTCCAGGCGTGGCAGCTGCAGGCTGTAGTCGGCCGGCAGGTGGCGTTTGGCAATGCGGATATGGCTTTCGACCAGGTAGAAGTTGTCGAGCAGCCACTGCGCTGCAGGCAAGGTCGGGCGCGCGTCGGGCAGCGCGCTGGCGAGGGCCGAACAGCTGGCGTAGAGCATGCGTTCGTTGTCGGCCAGGCGTTCGAGCAGCGAGTCGTCGGCCGGCAGTTTGCTCAAACGGTGCTGGCTGGCCAGCCAGCTGCCATGGTCGGCCAGTTGCTGGGCGCTGTAGAGCTCCGAGCGCAGCAGGCTTTCGTAGGTGAACGTGTGGCGCGGCGCACGCCAGCGCCGGGCACGGTTGGCCAGGCGTTGCACGTAGGTGAGTGCGCGAAGCCAAGGGTTGTCCATGGTGAGTCGGGTGCCGTGAGCTGGCCGGTCAGGTGGGCAGTGTGCGCCGGCCAGGCAGTGCCGGTCTGTTCGGTAGCGTACAGACCCGCCTCATTGCGGTGCGTGAGCCCCGGCAATATGCCGCCCGGCCACGTAGCCGAAGGTCAGCGCCGGGCCCAGATTGATACCGCCGGAGGGGTACCAGCCGCCAAACACGCTGGCCATGTCGGTACCCGCCGCATACAGCCCGCCGATCGGTTGGCCCTGGTCATCCAGCACGCGGGCGTGACCGTCGGTGCGCAGGCCGGCGAAGGTGCCAAAGCAACCTGGCTGCACCTTCACCGCGTAGAACGGCCCTTGTTCGATCGGTGCGACGCAGGGGTTAGGCCCGCTGTAAGCCGGGTCACCCTGCTTGCGGTTGAACGGCGTGGAGCCGCGGCCAAATGCCGGGTCCTGGCCCAGGCGCGCATAGCGGTTGTACTCAGCGACGGTGGCACTCAACCCGGCTGGGTCGATGCCACAGGCGCTGGCCAATTGTTCGAGGCTGGCGCCGCGCTTGAGGTAGCCGCTGCGCAGGTGCGGCCATACCGGCAGCGGCGCGGGGCGAGCGTGGCCGAGGCCGTAGCGACGCAAGAAGCGGTGGTCGCAGACCAGCCACGAGCAGGCTTGCTCGCCCTGCGGCACCGCCTCGAGCATGGCCGATACATAGTCGTAGTAACCGTGCGCCTCGTTGACGAAGCGTTTGCCACTGGCCAGTACCCCGATAACCCCCGGCTTGCCGCGCTCGATGATGTGCGGGAAGTGGCCGACACTGCCGTCGCGGTGCGGCACCTTGGAGACCGGTGCCCAGGCCACCGCTGATTTCAGGTCGGTGGCGACGACGCCGCCAGCCGACTCGCCAAGGCGCAGGCCATCGCCCGAGCAGGACGGCGGGGGCAGGGCGAGGTTGTCATGGCCGGTGGCGTCACCGGCAAACAGCTGCTGGCGCCGCGCACTGTCGTGGGGGAAGCCACCGGCGGCGAGTACCACGGCTTTCGCCCGCACCGTCATAGCGCCCTGCGGTGTGCCTATCACAGCCCCGCGCACCTGGCCGTCCTCGATCAGCAGGCGCTTGGCTGGGGCAGACTCCAGCAGGTGCACGCCAAGGTCTTCGGCCGACTTGGCCAGGCGCGCCACCAGCGCCACGCCGTTGACCAGGTGCATGGCCCGGCCATAACGGGCGAGGTGGTACAGGTGGCGGCCAAAGCGCTTGCACACCTGCACAAAGGCCCGTGGCGAGCGGGTCATGTTGAGGAAGGCGGCCAGGTCGGCACCGGCCATGATCGGCATGCCCATGAACGAGGTTTCACGCAGGGTCTTGCGCAGGCGCGGCAACAGCGCGCCCACCTCACGGGCATCATAGGGGGCGGCGATGACCTGGTGGCCGCCAGTGGCGGCGCCGTGCATGTCGGGGATAGCGTTGCCGTCGACGAACTGCAGGGCGGTGTGTTGCTCGAAAAAGGCGACCATGTGCGGGCAGGCCTGGAGGAAGGCATCCACCCGTTCAGCGTCATAATGCACGCCTAGTTCGTTGCGCAGGTAGGTGCGTGGCTGCTCAATGTCTTCTTCGATACCGGCGCGGCGCGCCAGCGGGTTGCGTGGCACCCAGGCCCAACCGCCGGACCAGGCGGTGGCGCCGCCGAACACTGGCGCCTTCTCTACCAGCAGCACGCGTTGCCCATGCCAGGCAGCCGTTACCGCCGCAGCCAGGCCGGCTGCGCCGGAGCCAATGACCAGTACGTCGTATTCGGCTTGCAAGGTGTCGGTGGGCATTGCAGGGTCTCCGGGGCTATTATTGGAATATGATTCCATATTCTTCGTGTGTGACGACTTAAGATGCAAGCCGCGCCGCGTGGTAATGGTCGATTACCGGACACTTCAGCGTAGCGCTGCTGCACGGTAGCCTTGGTTGTGGAATCATCTTCCAGAATTCGCCACATTTTCAGGGACCTTAGTCATGGCTGGTAGTCAGATCGAACGCGCCTTCAGTCTTGTAGAAAGCCTTACCGGCGAGCCAGAGGGCCTTGCCCTGCAGACCCTGGCCGAGCGCCTGGAGATTCCCAAAAGCGCCACCCACCGCATGCTGGCCGAGCTGATTCGCCTGGGCTACGTGCGGCAGAACCGCGATAACAGCCGCTACCAGTTGTCTGCCAAGCTGGTGGCGCTGGGCTTTCGCTACCTCTCCAGCAGTGGTGCCGACATCATCCAGCCGATTCTCGACCGCCTGGCCCAGGACAGCGGCGAGCTGGTGCGCCTCGGTGTGATCGACGGTAGCCGCCAGACTTGGATCGCCAAGTCCCAGGGCGCGCGCTCGGGTTTGCGCTACGACCCCGACATGGGCCGCGATGCGCCCTTGTTCTACACCGCCTCCGGGCATGCCTGGCTGGCCAGCCTGAGCGATGCCGATGCCGTGCAGATGGTGTTGCGCCAGGGCATTGCCGACCCCGCGCAGTTCGGCCCGAATGCACCGCGCTCCACGGACGAGCTGCTGGGCTACCTGCAACGGGCACGCGAGCGGGGCTATGCCTGGGTCGAGCAAACCTCGGCAGTGGGCACGTCGGCGTTGGCCGCCGTGGTGCGGCGCCCCCGTACCGACGAAGTGATTGGCGTGCTGAGCATTGCAGGCCCCAGCGCACGGCTGGCGCCTACGCGTTTGCCTGAACTGGCGGCGCAGCTGTTGGCCGCAGCCGACGAGCTGTCCGCCGCCAGCCAGGCCAGCGAACTGTTTGCCTGACATGCGCACGCCTGTGCGTTTGTGGTCGATAACCGCACAGTCTGTGCGTGCGGTGCTTCTGTAAAGCGGAACGGGGTTCTAAATTGTCGATTGTGGATTCTGGAACAGTGTTCCGTAATCCGTGAACCGACAACAATGACAAGAGGACAATCCGTTGAACGCACCGCTTCGTATCGCCCTGATTGGCGCCGGCATCATGGGCCGCCAGCATTACCAGCACCTGCGCCAGGTCCCACAAGCCCAGTTGTGCGCGGTGGCAGACCCTGGCCCGCAGGCCGAGGCCTTCGCGGCCGAATGCGCGGTACCTTGTTTTGCTGACCACCGCCGCATGCTGGAGGTAGTCCAGCCCGAGGCGGTGATCGTCGCCAACCCCAATAACCTGCATGTGGCCACCGCGCTCGATTGCATCGAGGCCGGTGTGCCGGTGCTGTTGGAAAAACCGGTGGGCGTGCACCTGGATGAAGTCCGTGCGCTGGTGGAGGCGTCTCGGCGCTGTGGCGTGCCCGTGCTGGTCGGCCACCACCGACGGCATAACCCTTTGATCGCCAGTGCCCGTGGGATGATCGCCGACGGCGCCCTGGGCAGGCTGATCAACGTCACCGCGCTGTGGCAGTTGCAGAAGCCCGACAGCTACTTCGACACCCCCTGGCGCCGTGAGCCAGGCGCTGGTTTCTTGTTGACCAACCTGATCCACGACCTGGATCTGCTGCGTTATCTGTGCGGCGAGGTAGTGCAGGTACAGGCGTTCACCCGCAACGATGTACGCGGTTATGCCAATGAAGACAGCGCGGCGGTACTGCTGCAGTTCGCCAACGGCGCGCTGGGCAGCCTGACGGGCTCCGACGCGGTGGCTGCACCCTGGAGCTGGGAGCTGACGTCTGGCGAGAGCCCGATCTACCCGCGCCAGGATGGCCAGCCCTGCTTCCTGCTGGCGGGCACCCAGGGTGCGCTGAGTATTCCGCAGCTCAAGCGCTGGCAGTACGCCGAAGCCGGCTCGGGTTGGCATACACCGTTGCTGCAAAGCGAGGCTGGCACCCCGGCGGGCGAGGCATTGACCTTGCAACTGCAGCACTTCGTGCGCGTTGCCCGCGGTGAAGAAGCACCGCTGACCGACGCCGCAGACGGCGCCCGTACCTTGGCCCTGATCGAGGCGATCCGCCAGGCCGCCGAAAGCGGCCGAGCGTGTGCCCCCGCGATCATTGCCTGACACGCGAGCAAAGCGCGACCTTCGATCACACCTTTTTTGCTTTCAGGTAACGAACATGACTGACCGTATTTTTTCCCTTGCCGCGCTGACGGTGCTCGAGCTTTCGCCGCCCGCCATGGTGGAAGCTGCCGCCCGAGCCGGCTACAGCCACGTTGGCCTGCGCCTGGTCGCGGCCACCCCGGAGGAACAGCACTTCCCGCTGGTTGCCGATGCCGAGTTGCGTCGCCAGACCCAGGCGCGACTGCGCGACACCGGTATCAAGGTGCTCGACCTGGAAATCCTGCGCCTCAAGCCTGAAACCTGTGTGGCTGATTTCGAGGCCATTCTGGCGGTGGGTGCCGAGTTGGGGGGTACCGAACTGCTGGTTGCCGGCAACGACCCGGACGAGGCCCGCCTTACTGAGCGCTTTGCCGAGCTGTGCGACCTGGCGGCGGGTTACGGTATCCATCCGCACCTGGAGTTCATGCCCTGGACCGACGTTCGCGACTTGCGCCAGGCCATGCGTGTGGTAGCCAACGCTGGCCGGGAAAATGGCTGTGTGCTGGTGGACGCGTTCCATTTCAACCGCTCTGTCTCCTCGCTCGACGACCTGGCGCGCCTGGCACCACAGCGCATGCGTTACGCCCAGTTGTGCGACGTGGCTGGCCCGGTGCCGGAGGATATGGGCGAGATATTGCGCCAGGCGCGCAATGAACGGCGCTTCCCCGGTGATGGCGATGCTGACCTGGTCGGGTTGTTGCGCGGCTTGCCGGCAAGCGTGCCGCTGAGCCTGGAGATTCCGACGCGGCAGTTGCTGGAGCAAGGTGTCAGCGGCGAGCAGCGGGCGCGGCTGGCGCTGGAGAGGGCCAAGGCGGTGCTGGCGCGGGTGTGAGATAGGGTAGGGGCGGCCAAGTGCCTGGCTTGGGTTTTGAGGTGGGGTGGATATCGAGCGCCGCCCGCGGGGCGCTCGATCTATGCACCAACACACATCCAATGCCAGGCACTAAGCCCCCTCAACCCCACGCGGCGCCATGAAGTACATCCACACCAGCGCCAGGAAGTACATCACCGGGATCATGGTAAACAGCACCGCATAATTGTTGTGGGTGACCGTCAGCACGCTGCCGACGATCTGCGTCATGAACATCCCACCAATGGCCGCACACATGCTGCCAAAGCCGAACACCGTGCTCACCAGGTGCTTGGGTGTGTAGTCCATGACCAGGCTCCAGATATTCGCGGTCCAGGCCTGGTGCGCGCCGACCGCCACGGCAATGGCGAGCACTGCGACCCACAGGCCACTGGCGTGGGCAGCAAAGACCACACTGACAATGGTGCAGGCAAAGATCAGCATCGAGATCAGCCGTGCGCGGATCGCACGCACGCCGCGGCCGATCAGCCACGACGAAAGTATCCCGCCGCCAATGCTGCCGAAATCCGCAGTCAAC
Source organism: Pseudomonas sp. SWRI77 (assembly GCF_014269105.1). NCBI lineage: Bacteria > Pseudomonadati > Pseudomonadota > Gammaproteobacteria > Pseudomonadales > Pseudomonadaceae > Pseudomonas > Pseudomonas sp. SWRI77. The sequence goes on from NZ_JABWRV010000029.1 coordinate 41,130, forward strand.
CAGATCAGGATCAACGGGATACCCATCTGCGTCACGCTGATGCCCAGCGCGTACTGCTGGTTCAGAAACGGTGGCAGCCAGTAGAGGTAGAACCAGAACACCGGCGCGGTGATCGAGTAAGCCACGGCGAAGGCCCAGGTGCCGCGCTGGCGCAAGATGCGGCGAAACGGCATCGGCTTCGCTTCCGGCTCGTCATCCTGCTGGATATAGTCCAGCTCGCTTTGGCGCACGTGCGGGTGCGCTTCCGGGTTGAAGTACTTCAACCCCCACAACACCACCCACACCAGGCCAAGGCTGCCCATGGCAATGAACGCGGCCTGCCAGCCCCAGGCGGCCAGGATCAGCGGCAGCAGCGCCGGGGTGACCATGGCACCGACGTTGGTGCCGGCGTTGAACAGGCCGGTGGCGATGGCGCGTTCGCCGGCAGGGAACCACAACCGTGTGGTCTTCACGCAGGCTGGGTAGTTGGCCGCCTCGGTCAGGCCGAGGATGAAGCGGCAGACCATGAAGCCGGCCGCCGAGGTGGCCAGGCCGTGGGCGCCGGTGGCCAGGCTCCACAGCAGCACCGCAACGAAGAAGGCGTGCTTGACCCCAACCCTGTCGATCAACCGGCCCTGCAGCAGAAAGCCGATCGCGTAGCCGACCTGGAACCAGAAGTTGATGTTGGCGTAGTCCATCGCCGTCCAGCCCATGTCCTTGGCCAGGACCGGTTGCATGATGCCGAGGGCGGCGCGGTCGATGTAGTTGAGGGTGGTGGCGAAGAACACCAGGGCCAGCATCCCCCAGCGGGTCTTGCCGACGGCGAAGGCGCCACGCACCTTGTCGCCGATGGAGCCATGGGCGAGGCGGGGGGTGGCAGTGTTGAACTTGGAAGGGGTCATGTGAGGTCGTTTCTTGAAATTGTTTTGAACGGCAGTGCGTCTGGAATGCGGTTTTGCCCATGGCAAGGATGGGCACGCAAGGTCATTTAATGGTGAGCAGTGAATGATTGAGCGTCAATTCAAAGATGGGGCTACTGTTCGCTGATCGAACAAAAGTGCTGCTGCGCTAAGTTGCGGGGCCGCACAGCGCTTTGCCCGCCAGGTAGCCGAAGGTCATGCCGGGGCCAAGGGTGATGCCGCCGCTTGGGTAGTGCCCGCCCATGATGCTGTGCATATCGTTGCCGACTGCATAGAGGCCGGGTATCGGGTGCTGTTCGCTGTCCAGGACCTGGGCAGACGCCTCCGTGCACAGGCCGGCGAACGTCCCCAGGCTGCCCGGCAGCAGCTTCACCGCATGAAAGGGGCCGTGCAGCAGGGGCCGCAGTGACGGGTTGGGCGCTTGCAGCGGGTCGCCCTGCGCGCGGTTGTAGCGCGAGGCGCCGCGCTGGTAGTCCGGGTCTGTGCCCTGCGTTGCGTAGTGGTTGAAACGGGCCACGCTGCGCTGCAGTTGCTGGGCGTCGATCCCACAGCGTGCGGCCAACTGCGCCAGGTTAGGGCTGCTGAACAGGTAGCCACGCCGTTCATAGAAGCCGGTAGGGAAGGGGAACGGCTTGGCCCAGCCGATGCCATGGCGGCGCTGCGCGGCGTGATCGCAGATCAGCCAGGCCTCAGGTGCCTCGCCTGGCGGCGTGGCCGCGAACAGCGCATTCATGAAGGCATGGTAGCTGTCGGCCTCGTTGACGAACCGCCGGCCGTCACGGCGCACGGCAATGAAACCGGGCTTCGCACGGTCGATCAGGTGCGGAAAATGGCCGAGGCTACCGTCGCTTCGTGGCACCTGTGACACCGGCGCCCAGGCCCCGGCGTGGGCCGCCGAGGTGGCGACTTGTGCGCCAACCTGCTCGCCCAGGCGCAGGCCGTCGCCGCTGTTTTGTAAGGGTGCAGCGGAGTAGTGGCGATCGCCTTCGGGCGCATGGGGTATCAGTTGCGCGATGCGCTGGCGGTCATGCGGGAATCCGCCGCAGGCCAGCACCACACCGCGTCGTGTGTGGATCACCTGACCATCGCTGAACTGAACGCCAGTGATGCGCCCATCCCTGAGCAACCCTGTGGCCTGTCGCGCATGCAGCAGCGTCACGCCCAGGTCGAGGGCGCTGCGCAGCAGGCGCGCCACCAGCGCATTGCCGTTGACCAGGTGCAGGCCGCGACGATGCAGCAGCAAGTCGCGCCCATGGCGCAGCAGGCGCTTGCCGACGTGCCAGGCGGCCTTGGGCGAACGGCTGGCATTGAAGAACGCGGCCATGTCCGCCCCACCGGCGATGCCCATGCCGGCCAGGCTGACGATGTCCAAAGGGGGGCGAAGGCGGTGCACCCAGTGCCCGAGCAGGCGCCCGTCGAATGGCCGCGCGCACAGGGAGCGCCCACCCGGTGCGCTGCCGTCGCCCTCGTGCATGTCGGGCATCTTTGTGCCGGACTGGAACTGCACAGCGGTGTGCTGTTGGAAGAACGCCACCATTTCCGGCCCATGGCGCAAGAACGCCTGCTGGCGCAAGTCCAGCTCGGCGACGTGGGTTTGCGCGCGCAGGTAGCGTTCGGGCGCATCGTCGGTTTCGACGTAGCCTTCGGCGATGGCCAGCGGGTTGCGGGGTATCCACAACCAGCCCCCCGACCAGGCGCTGGTGCCGCCGAACTGGCTGGCCTTTTCGGCGACGATCACCTTCAGGCCATGATGCGCGGCGGTTACTGCGGCAGCCAGGCCAGAGGCACCGGAGCCGAGGACAAGTACGTCACATTCCAGGGATTGCATGGGTGCGCTCCGGTCAGGTGGGGGCAAGGCATTCACTGCAGCGGCGAAAAGCCGGTCGGGCGCATTAGCCGCGATTGCAACCGCAGCACGGCGCCCAGTTCGCGATTGCGCTTGGAGAACTCCGCCCAGCGCGGGTCCGCAGCCATCGCTGCGCGGCGCTGCATGCGCTCGTCGAGGCTGGCATAGCCCCACAGGTGCACCACCTGGTTGACCTCGCCGAATTCGCTGGTGAAGAAGCCGACCAGGTTGCCCAGGTGTTCGCTCTGCACCGCCAGCGCATGGCTCTGGTACAGGGCCAGCCAGTCGGCCATTTTCAGCGGGTCGAGGGTGTAGGTTCTCAGTTCAAAGTACATGCGACAGTCTCCGGGTGAGGGGCCGACGCCTGCAGGCGTTCGGCAATAGGGCTGGCGACGAGCCAGCCGACGGTGAGGGCAGTGCCTCAGATCTCCAGCGGGGTGACGCCCATGAAGGCGCCGAGCAGTCCGAGTTGGGCAAAGGCCATCTGTGGCCCGGTCTGGATCGCACAACCGAGCTGGCGTGCCCTGTGCAGCAAGGGGGTGATCTCTGGCGAGGTGACCACGTCGGCAACCAGGGTGCAGGGCTGCAGGGTGTCCAGCAGGGCGCCAGGCACAGGCAGTTCGTCGCTGCCGCCCATGCCGATGGGCGAAGCGTTGACCAGCAGGTCGAACGCCTCCAGCGAGTGGTATTGGGTAGCGACTTCGAGGTTGGGGAAGGTGTTGCCAAGCAGTTCGCAAAGCGCGCCCGCCCGTGCCGAGCAGGGGTCGCTCAGGGTGACCTGGCCCACGCCAGCCTCACCCAGGGCATAAGCGATGGCGCTGCCGACCCCACCACAGCCGATCACCAGTGCGCGTTTGCCCGCCGGCTGAAAGCCCTGCTTGCGCGCGGCGCTGAGGAAGCCTGCGCCGTCGACGTTGTCGCCCAGCAGGCACCCGTCGCTGCCACGCCGCACCACATTGACCGAGCCCAGTGCGCCAGCGCGTTCGCTCAGGCCGTCCAGGCGCGTGGCCAGCGCCTGTTTGTAGGGCACGGTGACCACGCAACCGCGCAGGTTGCGCCAGCCACGCAGGCTGTCGACGAAGGCGTCCAGCGCCGTTTCCTGCAAGTCGATGGGAAGCATCGCCAGGTCGCAGCCATGGCTGGCGAACCAGGTGTTGAAGTTTTCAGGCGATTTCACCTGGGCGATGGGTGAACCGACGATGGCGACCAGTTCTGTCGAACCCCGAATCATGCTGACCTCCGTGCTTGCTGTTGTTGTGCAGGCAAGGGTGGCGTGCGAGGGGATGGGGGACAATGCGCTTGTCGGGCAAGTAGTGCGATAATCGCAGTGGCCTGGCGATTATCGAACCAGAGTGCTGAACAATGTACAGCCCGGATCACGACAGACCGCACGAGGTGAAGGCATGGACAAACCGCAGATCCACCCCCGCGACCTGATCGCCGGCTTGCAGAAAGGCCTGGCGTTGATGCAGCTGTTCAGCGTCGATCAGCCGCGCCTGACCGTGCCGCAGGCGGCCAGTCAGTCAGGCCTTACCCCCAGCGCTGCGCGGCGCTTCCTGCTGACCCTGGTACACGAAGGCTTTGCCGACACCGACAGCCGCCATTACTGGCTCACGCCCAAGGCGCTGCGCATTGGCCAGGCCTACGTGGATTCGGCGCAACTGCCGCGCATGCTGCGGCCCATCGTCGAGCAGGTTGCCCGGCAGACCCAGGAACATGTCTCGGTCGGCACCCGAGACGGCGATGAAATCATCCACCTGGTGCGCAGCCGCTACAGCCACATCGCCTCGTTGTCGATCAGGCCCGGTTCACGGGTGCCAATGTACTGCACGGCCGGGGGGCGAATCTGGCTGGCCGCGCTGAGCGAGGCAGCGCGCGACGCGTATTTCTCGCGCAACCCGTTACGCCAGCTCACGCCCTACACGCAGACAGACAGGGCGCTACTGGAGCAAGCGCTGCAACGGGTACGCCAGCAGGGCTTCTGCATCGTCGACCAGGAGTATGAAGTCGGCATGCGTGTGCTGGGCGTGCCGCTGCTGGACCGCAGCGGTGAATTGAAGGCGACCCTGACGGTCACCACCCACGCCTCACGGTTGAGCGTTGACGAGATACGGCTGCGCTATTTGCCGCCGCTGTATGAAGCGCAGGTGTTGTTGAGGCCAGTGGTTGGTTGATCTGCAGTCTGACTAGGTGCTTGGCTTGGTTTGTTCAGGGGGGCGGATAAACCAAGCCAAGCACCTGGCGGCCCAGACAAACTTAAGCTTTGCCCCCCAGTAAACCCCGTGCAGGCCATTGGTGCAGAGGGCAATGGCTGCCGATCACTCTGACTGAACTCCCGGCCCCAGCGCTACGTCCCCCGAATGAAGGCACACAGTCCGGCACCTGCCGGTTGTTCATTTGCGAGGGATATGACCATGGAACGCAATCAAGGCTCGGCGGCACCGCCGAGCAGCCCCCAGGATCACCTGCACGCCATTACCGACGAGGCCGGCGCCCTACTGAGCGAGGCAAAGCACCAGGGCACCGAGCAGTACGAGCACTACCGCACCACAGCCGCCGAGCAACTTGACTCCTTGCAACAAGGTGCACGCTCGGCTGCATCCGCGTTGCAGGGCAACGACAGCCTGGGGCTTTCCCACTACCTGGGCGAAGCTGCCGAGTGGATGGGCAATTTTGCCGAACAAATCCGCCATGAAAGTGCTGAGGACCTGCTGCACCGAGGGTCTCGCCTGGCGCGGGACAACCCGGCGCTGTTCCTGGCTGGCAGTGTGGCGGCAGGGTTTGCCTTGTCCCGCTTTCTGCGCGCCAGCGCCAGCCACGCCACTACGGCGCCGTCGCCGGTGCCAGGGCAAGGCAGCAGCGAGCCCAGGCACGCCGCTGCGCCGATGCCGGACCGCGCCAGCGACGTGTCCACGCACAAACCCTACACCCCGGTCGACCCTGTCGGCATGGGCGGCGGCACGCCGGTAAGCGGTGGCCCATTGGAGCGTGACCCGCTCAAAGGAGGTGAATGATGAACAAAGACCCTCTACAACCTGCGCCGGGGCTACATACCCCGGCAGAGGACACGGTCGGGGTGGGCGGTTTGCTGCGTCAGTTGATGCGCGAAATCCCAGAGCTGTTCACCCAGGAGCTGGCCCTGGCCAAGGCCGAACTGCAGCGTAATCTCAACGCCGTGAAGGCCGGTACGGCAGCGGTGGCGGTAGGCGCCATCGTGCTATTGGCGGGCTTCATCATCCTGCTGCTGGCAGCGGTGTATGCCTTGTCGATGGTGCTCGTGCCCTGGCTTGCAGCGCTTATCGTCGGTGCGGTAACGGTGATCATCGGGTTCATCATGCTGCAGGCCGGCAAGAAGCAGTTCGAGCCCGCTCAACTGGCCCCGGATCGCACGCTGCATGCCCTGCAGCAGGACAAGGATGCGCTGAAGAGGAAACTGCCATGAGCACTTCTTTCGAACAAGAAACGCAGAAAGACCCTGACCTGCTCGAGCAACAGATCAATGCCAAGCGCGAGCATATCAGTGACCTGGTCGATGCCCTGGAACAGCGCCTGAGCCCGGGCCAGCTGATGGACCAGGTGCTGGCTTACAGCAAGGGCAGCGGCGGGGAGTTCTTCCATAACCTGGGCACCACCTTGAAAAACAACCCGGTGCCGACCACCCTCACGGTGCTTGGCCTGGCGTGGCTTGGCTTCAATCAGAATCGCCCGTTCAACCCTGGCCCTGCGCACACCGGCCCAGGCCTGGGCGAAAAACTGGGTGATGCGGTCGACAGTGTGAAGGGGGCTTTTGCCCATGCCACAGAGGCGCTGCACGATGCCGGCCACGCGGTGAGCAGCAAGGCCCATGACCTGCGTGACCGGGCTGGCGAGCTGGGGCAGGGCGCGCGCGATACGGTACACGGGTCGGCTGACAGCCTGCGCGGCAGCGCCCAGCAGATCGGTGACCAGGCCACCGCTCTGAAAGGCCAGTTCGATCAGTTGCTCAAGGAGCAGCCTTTGGTGCTGGCGGCGCTAGGCATCGCCTTGGGTGCAGCCTTGGGCGCGGCATTGCCCGGCACCCGTAAAGAGGATGAGCTGATGGGCGCCAGCAGTGACCGCTTGACCGACACGCTGAAGGCCAAGGGTGAGCAAGCCAAGGAGGCGGTAAAAGAGTCGGTAAGGGAAGCCACCGCGAAAGAGGCGCCCACGGGCACGCATCGAACAGCGGACACTGACTTGTCTTCGGGGTTGGGCTTCCCGTCCTGAAAACCTCAGGGGGCGTCGCTGCCAGCGGGCGACGCCCCTGAGGGGCTATTGGCCGCGGCGTTTTCGGCCGGTTTCGTAGCGCGCCAGCAGGGGCTGGACGCTTAGCCCATGCGCCACGATGCTCAGCGCCACCACCGACAACGTGAGGTTGGTACTCGACGCGGCAACGCTGGGCAGCATCTGGTGATTGAGCGCGTAGAACAGGCAGTAGAGGCTACCGATGCCGCGCCGACGACCAGCGCTCGCCAGTCCCAGTGCTCGATCAACACGACCCCGAGCAAGGTCACCAGAAAGACCTCCATCGCCCGCTCCACCAGCCCGCCAAAAGAGAGCATGTCGCCGAGCATGGCCACCCAGACAATGAAACTCATGTGCGCAGGTGCCGCCAGCGAGTCGGGTTGTGACGCGGGTACAGACAGCCAGTCTAGCCGTTGCTGTCGCGTAGCGGCGCCTTTGCGCTGCACAGGGCGGTTGACGTAGCGGCATTTTGATGGTCATCTGCGCGCCTGTTTCAGGTGCCCCCTGCCGCCGTGCATGGGGTGAAACGGGAAGCCGGTTCGTCATCGCGCGATGATCAGTCCGGCGCTGCCCCCGCAACGGTATGCGAGAGAAGCATTCAAGACACCACTGTGCCTCGGCATGGGAAGGTGAATGCTTCATGCCCCTCGCGAGCCCGGAGACCGGCCTGAAGCATCGTTTGGCAAACCCGCGGTGGGCGGGCGCAGGCCGGTTTCCGTAGGCGTGTGCGCCTGCGCTGCCCCTTTGCGTTGTTCCCCCGGGATTCTCTCATTCCTGCTTCAAGTGGAACGACATGTCCCGTTATTCGCTGTTCAGTTTTCTGCCAGGCTCGCTGTTGCATGCAAGCCTGCTGCCCTGTGTTTTCCTTAGCGTTGCCGCCCACGCCGCCGAGGCGGACAACGCCCTGGCGCTGCCGGCCACGGACATTACCGGCACGGCCGAGCGTAACCCGCAGCCCGACCTGCATACCCCAGGCACCAGTGGCTCGCGGCTTGGCCTGACGCCGCTGGAAACACCCGCCAGCGTGACCAGCATCAGTGCCGAGCAAATCCTCAAGCGCAACAACGCAACGGTTCAGGACGCGGTGACCCGTTCGCCCGGCATCACCTTCATCGGTACCCCCGGCAACGGCGGCACGGCGTTGTCGGCCCGCGGTTTTACCGGGCACAGTTCGACCATGCAGTTGTACGACGGCACCCGGCTGTACGTAGGCGCCGGCACGGTGACCTTCCCGGTGGACACCTGGTCGGTAGAACGCATCGATGTGCTGCGTGGCCCGGCATCGGTGCTGTACGGGGAGGGCGCCACCGGCGCGGTGATCAACGTGGTGCCGAAGAAGCCGTTCGAGGGTGAAATCCGCAACCACCTGCGCCTGGGCTACGGCTCGGATGACCGCCGGCAGATGGCCCTGGACAGCGGCGGTTCGCTGACCGATACCTTGAGCTATCGCCTGAACCTGAACAAACAGGCCAGCAACGGCTGGGTCGACCGCGGCGACTCGCAGAGCTTCGCCATCAGCGGCGCGCTGCGCTGGCAGCCCAGTGATGAGCTGAGCTTCACCCTCAGCCACGACTACGGTGACCAGAACCCGCAGCAGTACATGGGTACGCCGCTGGTGGGTGGGCACTACCGCGAGTCGCTGCGCGACCACAACTACAACGTCGACAACGCCGAGCTGCATTACAACGACCAGTCCACGCGCCTGGTGACCGACTGGGTGATCAACGACAACCTGACCGCCAGCAACCAGTTGTACTTCCTCAAGGCCCAGCGTCGCTGGCGCAACGCCGAGACCTACACCTGGTTGCCAGGTGACCAGGTGCGCCGTAGCAGCTTCATCAGCATCAAACAGACCCAGGAACAGCTCGGTGGCCGCCAGTCGTTCACCTTGCAACACTCGCTGTTCGGCCTGGACAGCCAGACCGTGGTGGGCGCCGACTACAACACGATCCGCTTCGTGCGCAAACACGACTTCGGCAACACCCTGACCGATACGGTGCCGTTGTCGGGTTCGGGGGGTGGCGAATACATCAGCAACGACCCCTTCCGCTCGCGCGAAGCCAACCAGGCCAAGCAGTTTTCGCTGTTTGCCGAAAACCGCACGCAGTTGACCGAGCGCCTGTCGCTGATCACCGGCGTGCGCCGCGACCAGGTGCACTTGCACAGCGACGACCTGGATACCGATACCCGCACCGACCGCAGCTTGTCCGGCAACAACTGGCGCGCCGGGCTGGTGTTCGCGGTTACCGAGGACCTGTCGGTCTACGGCCAGTACGCCACCAGTACCGAAGGCGTAAGCGACCTGCTGACCCTCGACGCCGCTCAGCAGCAGTGGGACCTGAGCACCGCCAAGCAAACCGAAGTGGGCATCAAGCAGATGCTGCCCGAGGGGCGAGGGGAGTGGACCTTGGCGGCGTACCATATCGTCAAGAAAAAGCTGCTAAGCACCGACCCGCTCAACCCGACGCTGCAACAGCAGGTCGGCCAGCAGTCGTCGGACGGTATCGAAGCCACCCTCGAACTGCGCCTGCCCTACGACGTGCAGCTGTCCGCCAACGCCGCCTGGGTGCGGGCAGAGTATGACGAATTTACCAATGGTACCGACGACTACTCCGGCAACCAGCCCACCGAGGTGCCTCGCCGTTCCGCCAACCTGTGGTTGAGCAAGGATTTCGGCCAACGCTTCAGTGCCGGTGCCGGGGCGCGTTATGTCGACAGCCGTTACGCCGACAATGCCAATACCGTTCAGGTGCCCAGCTACACCGTGGTCGACGCCACTGTTGACTGGCACGTGCAACCGGACCTGACCCTGGGCCTGCAGTTGAACAACCTGTTCGATCGCCAGTACGCCATCACCACCGGCAACAACGGCCGGCAGTGGTACCTGGGTGAGCCGCGCTCATTCTTCGTCACGGCTGATTACAGCTTCTGAGCCTGTCGCACCGGTCATTGGCCGGTGCCTCCTGGAGGTGATGCCCATGACGCAACTGCACATCGAGGCCCTCGCCTGGGCCCCGCAGGAACGGGGGCGGGCACCGCGCCCGCTGTTGCAAGGCGTGGACCTGCACGTGGGGCCGGGTGAGTTCGTCGGCCTGATCGGCCCCAATGGCAGCGGCAAGACCAGCCTGCTGCGCTGCGCCTACCGCGCCAACCCACCTGACCAAGGCCGGGTGAGCCTTGGCGCGGATGACATCTGGCAGCGCAGCGCGCGATGGTGCGCACAACGCATCGCGGTGGTGCTGCAGGAGTTTCCCGATGAGTTCGGCTTGAGCGTTGCCGAGGTGGTTGCCATGGGCCGCGCGCCGCACAAGGGCCTGTTCGATGGCGACAGTGCCGAGGATGCCCGGCACGTGGTGCAGGCACTTGCGCAGGTGGGCCTTGCCGAGCAGGCCGAGCGAGCGTTTGCCAGCCTGTCCGGGGGCGAGAAACAGCGCGTGCTGCTGGCCCGGGCCTTGGTGCAGGCACCGCAGTTGCTGATGCTCGATGAGCCAACCAACCACCTGGACCCACGCTACCAGCTGGAGCTGCTCCAGCACCTGCGCAGCCTGGGCCTGAGCATTCTGGCCAGCTTTCATGACCTTAACTTGGCGGCCGCGTTCTGTGATCGGCTGTACGTCATCGACGGCGGGCGCCTTGTTGCCAGCGGTACGCCGCAAGCGGTGCTGACCCCCGGCCTGCTCAGGCAGGTCTTCGGTGTCGAGGCGCTGGTCGACCGCCACCCTCTGCACCCTTACCCACGTATTACCTGGATCACACGACCATGACCCTTCGCTACCTGATCGGCTTGCTGTCGATCCTGACCGCGCTGCCTGCCACGGCCAGCGACTACCCCTTGAGCGTGCGCAGCTGTGACCGCGACGTGACGTTCACCCAGGCACCGCAGCGAGTGGTGGTGCACGATGTGAACATGAGCGCCATGCTGCTGCACCTGGGGCTGCGCGAGCGCATCGTCGGCTACACCGGTTTCAGCGCCCGCAAGCACCGCGACCCGTGGCTGGACACGGCGCTGCAGGGCGTGCCGCAGCTGGCCAGCCGCTACCCGGCCATCGAAACCTTGCTGGCGGCTGAAGCCGATCTGTTTTTTGCCGGCTGGAACTACGGCATGCAGGTTGGCGGCCCGGTGACCCCCAGCACCCTCGCGCCATTTGCCATCCCGGTGTACGAGCTGAGCGAGTCGTGCTCGTGGGTCATGGCCCAGCAGCGGGCCAGCCTGGACGATGTCTACCGCGACCTGGGCAACCTGGGGCGGATATTCTCGGTCGAGCCCCAGGCCGACCGCGTGATCGCCAGCATGCGCGCGCGTATCGGTGAAGTGCAGCATCGGGTCGGGCAGGCGGGGTACATGCCACGGGTGTTCCTTTACGACACTGGCGAAGACCGCCCCACCACCTCGGGAAGGCTTGGCGTGCCCCAGGCCCTGATCGAAGCCGCCGGCGGGCGCAACGTGATGGACGATGTGGCCGCCAGCTGGACCGAGGTGAACTGGGAAAGCGTGGTAGAGCGCGACCCGGAGGTCATTCTGATCGTCGACTACGGCCCCAGCAGTTGGCAGCAGAAGCGCGACTTCCTGCTGCGCCAACCTGCGTTGAAAGACGTGCGGGCGATTCGTGATCAGCGCTTCATTGTGCTGACCTACCTAGAGGTGACACCGTCCGTGGAGAACGCAGTGGCCATCGAAAAGCTTGCCGATGCATTGCACCCCCCGTTGCTCCAAGGTGCTGCCCGATGAGGGTCGGGCACAGCACTGCGGCGTACCGGTGGCTGATCGTGCTGCTGAGTGTCGTGTTGCTGCTGTCGTGCCTGATCGCGCTTGCCTTTGGCCCCGCGTCGGTGCCGCTGGCCAAGGTTGCCGGTATTGTCGGCCAGCAACTGGGCATCGACATGCCGGGTGAGTGGAGCCAGAGCCAGGCCCATATCGTTTGGCTGATCCGCGCGCCCCGGGTGTTGCTGGGGGCTTTGGTGGGTGCCGGCCTGGCGCTGGTCGGCAGCGCGCTGCAAACCGTGACCCGCAACCCCCTGGCAGACCCGCACCTGTTGGGTGTCAGCTCGGGGGCGGCGCTGGGGGCAGTGCTGGTGATGCTCTACCTGGGCGAATTCATCGGGGTCTTCAGCTTGCCACTGGCGGCGTTCATGGGCGCGGCGGCGAGCATGTTGCTGGTGATCGGCGTGGCCCGGCGCAATGGCCGCATGGAAACCGACCGCCTGCTGCTGGCGGGCGTCGCCGTGTCGTTCGTGCTGATGGCGGTGGTCAACCTGCTGTTGTACACAGGCGATCAGCATGCCGCCGCTTCGGTGGTGTTCTGGATGCTGGGTGGCCTGGGCGCGGCGCGCTGGCATGTCATCTGGCTGCCGGCGCTGTGCGTGGTGCTGGGGCTGGTCACGCTGCAAATGTTGGGGCGCGGCCTGAATGCGCTGATGAGTGGTGAGCAGACGGCGCTGAGCCTGGGTTTCAACGGCCGACGCCTGCGCCTGCAGGTGTTCACCTGCACCTCGCTGCTGACCGGCGTACTGGTATCGCTGTCGGGCGCCATCGGCTTCGTCGGCCTGATGGTGCCGCACATGGCGCGGGCGCTGGTGGGTGCGGAAAACCGCCGGCTGATGCCGGTGAGTGCACTGCTGGGGGCGATTTTTCTGGTTTGGGTGGATGTGGCTGCACGCACCTTGATCGCCCCGCAAGACTTGCCCATCGGCATTGCCACCGCAGCGCTTGGCGGGTTGTTTTTCATTGCCCTGCTCAAGCGCTGAACGGCTGCGGCAAACGCTACGGTTTCAGAAAATCGGTGACCGCGTTGGCGAACGCCTGTGGCTGGTCGAGCATGACGAAGTGGAAGCTGTCGTCGATGCGCTTGAAGCGGATGTGCGGGGTGGTGGCATAGGCGTTTCGGAAGGTGGCCTCGACGTTGGCAGCGGGTATGCCGTAGAGAGGGTCGTAGGCATAGACGACTTCTACCGGCACCTGGATGCGACCGAGCTCAGGGCGCAGGTCGGTGGTCATCAGTTCATAGGTGGCATCGGCCGTGGTCTGCCGGTCCGAGCCTAATGCCGCCGCGAGCAGTGCAGGCCTGGCCGCTTCGCTTTTTGCCAGGCGGGCTATGGAGGCGCGCTGCATGGCCTCGGTTTGCGCCGGCGGTGACGCCAGCAGCGCATCACGGAACGCCGCCGCATGCGGTGCGGCAGTTTCGCGAGTGGCGGTGGGGTCCATCAGCAGGGTGTAGAAGGGCAGGGCATCGACGATCATCAGGCGTGCGACCTGGTCGGGATGACGCGCACCGAGCATCAGCGCCACCTCGCCACCCAGCGAGTGGCCAATGATCACCGGGGCCTTGAGGTGCTGGGTGCGGATGTAGTCAGCGATGGCCTCGGCCGTTGGGGCGGCCACGTTGCCTTGCGGGTTGGAGACGGCCGGTGCTCCAGCAAAGCCTGCAACCTGCACCAGGTGCAGGCGGTAGCTATGCTTTAGCCTGGCGGCCAAGTCTTGCCACACTTCGCGGGAAGACGCCAAGCCTGGGATCAGGATGACATCCGGGCCGGCGCCCTCAACGGTTACCGAGATGCGGTCTTTGCTCAACGTTGCCGACGCCTGCGATGCGGGCTGGGTGGCTGATGCCGGGGCTGAGATCAAGGTGAAAGCGGTACCGATTGCCGCGAGGAGGGTGCGTGTGCGCATGACATTTTCCTTTTGTCCTTCGTTCGCCGTCCAATACCGCCAAACGGGTTGAAGTGTCGAGGATAACATCCAGCCCTGCGTCTTCGGCGTCGGCTGGCAGAATGACGTGAGGGGTCTGTTCGGTAGCGTACAGACCCTACCGCCATTGCGCACATCCTTGAACAGTCAGCATCTCAGTTGCAGCAACTGTGGGGTTTACTCAGGGAGTGCGGACATGGCAGATAAATATGTTGGGAAGATCGTCGGGGTGGGTACGGACAACGTGGTCTACGTGATCAACATTTATCAGGACGAGACGATTGAACGCTCGCCAAACGGCATGATTCGGCATGAAGGGCTGAAGCATTTCGAGATGCAGTTTGGTGGGGCGGTGCGTAGGATTTCTGAATCCGAGTACGAAATTGCAAGCACGGGGGTGAGGGTTACTGTGCAGGAGGGTGACAGCTAGGGCGGCTCACATGCTGCCTACGCCTGGCCATAGTCGTTCTTCCTGCCGTCTGTGGGAGCGGGCTAGCCCCGCGAACACGGGCGTAGCCCGTGCCAGTCAACTCCATTTTCTGGCTCGGCCTCTTCGCGGGGCAAGCCCGCTCCCACAAAATGGACTGCCGATGGTGAGCCGTGTCGGGGTATAGGGTGAGGGCACCTAGCTGCCCTCACCCTATACCCCGACAAGCACATGGCAGCCCCACTTCCCCAACATTCCGTGAAGACCATAAAAAAGCCGAGGTCATTTTGGCCTCAGTCGCCCGTGCGGAACGGGCCCTAGGTAAGTAATCTTAATTGGTATTTCTGAAACACCACACTAGCCTGTGTTGAGCAACAGCTTACGAGCCATAGCTATCAGGCAACGGGCCTTACACCGCATTGACACCCTCCAAAGTCGCAAAGGAAATGTCTTTTGCTGTAAGCAGGAAGTCCCTCATGTAAGGCATTTCCAGCATATCGCTGCGAACCGCCGCGAATAGCGTGGCTTGCAGCCCTTTCTCGCCCAGGCGCTTGACAATGACATAGCCGCGCGAGGTGTATTCATGCACCGCCCAGTTCGGCAGGCAGCAAACCCCGCGGCCGCTGGCCACCAGCTGCATCATCATCACGGTCATCTCGGCGGTGCGTACCTGGGCGGGCTCGAGGTCGGCGGGGTCGAAGAAGCGGGTGAAAATGTCCAGGCGGTTGCGCTCGATCGGGTACGTGATCAGGGTTTGGCTGGCGATGTCGGCGGGTTCCAGGTAGGGCTTTTCGCGCAGGGGGTGGTGCTTGTCGATGGCCAGCATTGCCTCGTAGCCGAACAGCGGCACGTAGGTGATACCTGGCACGGTCACCGGGTCGGAGGTCACCACCAGGTCGAGGTCCCCCCGTTCCAGGGCCGGCAGTGGCGCGAACGACAACCCTGAGGCCAGGTCCAGTTCAACCTCTGGCCATGCCTCGCGGAAATCGTCCACCGAGGGCATCAACCATTGGTAGCAACTGTGGCACTCGATGGCGATGTGCAGCCGGTCGGCCGTACCGCCAGCCAGTTTGCTCAGCTTGCGCTCCGTGGTGCGAATCAGTGGCAGCACCTGGTCGGCCAATTGCAGCAGTTTGAGGCCGGCCGTGGTGAAGCGCACCGGCTTGGACTTGCGCACGAACACGGGCATGCCGAGGCGACTTTCCAGCTCCCGGAACTGGTGCGAGAGCGCCGATTGCGTCAGGTGCAGGAACTCGGCGGCCTCGGGCAGGCTGTCCGTTTCGCGCAGGGCATGAAGGGTGCGTAGGTGTCTCAAGTCGATCATGAGAAGAGCGCAACGCTCAAACCGCGCAATGCGCGGCGAGGTTGCAATATTGTCCTTTGAAATACAGCAAGGGTTGCGTCGCTGCGGCGTCCTGCACGTTCAGCGCTTTCACTTCGCCAATCACGATCACGTGGTCACCGGCTGCGTGTTCGGCGTGAATCTCGCAATCCAGCCAGTGCAGGCTGCCGGCAATGACCGGATTACCCAGCGGCGACGCCTGCCACTTGACCCCATGCCATTTGTCCGCGCCTCTGCGGGCGAACTGGTTGGAAATCCCCACCTGTTCACCTGAAAGGATATTGACCGCGAAGCGGCCCGCCTGGCGAATGCCGGGGTAGCTGGCCGAACTGGCCATCACGCTGAATGACACCAGCGGCGGGCTCATCGACACGCTATAGAACGACTGGCAGGTGAAGCCAATCGGCGCGCCATCGATGAGCGAGGTGATCACCGTGATACCGGACGCGTAGTGCCCGAGCGCTTCGCGAAAGCTCGATGGCGCGATGGCAGTACTGGGAAGTGACATGGTAGGTCCTGACGTGAGGGGGCCTTTAATGGGCCAGGAGTTCTCTGCGCACGATGTCTGCGCCTGCACTCAGCGCATTCAGCTTGCCCCTGGCGACCTGGCGGGGTAAGGGGGCCATGCCACAATTGGTGCACGGGTAGAGTTTGTCGGCATCTACAAATTGCAGTGCTTTGCGCAGGGTAGCGGCGACTTCCTCGGGGGTTTCAATGGTGTGGTTCGCCACGTCAATGGCGCCTACCATCACTTTCTTACCGCGAATGAGCGCCATCAGGTCCAGCGGGACGTGCGAGTTGTGGCATTCCAGCGAGATGATATCGATGCTGGATTTTTGCAGTTTGGGGAACGCTTCTTCATATTGGCGCCACTCGCTGCCCAGGGTCTTTTTCCAGTCGGTGTTGGCTTTGATGCCATAGCCATAACAAATATGCACGGCCGTTTCACACGTGAGGCCTTCAATGGCCCTTTCCAGCGTGGCCACACCCCAGTCATTGACTTCGTCGAAGAAGACATTGAAGGCGGGTTCATCGAACTGGATGATGTCCACACCGGCAGCCTCTAGCTCCCGGGCTTCCTGGTTGAGAATCCCTGCGAATTCCCACGCCAGTTTTTCGCGGCTTTTGTAATGGTTGTCGTACAGCGTATCAATCATGGTCATGGGGCCTGGCAGCGCCCATTTGATGGGCTGCCGGGTTTGCTGACGCAAAAACTTGGCATCTTCTACAAACACGGGCTTTTGCCGAGCGACAGCACCCACCACCGTCGGTACGCTTGCGTCGTAGCGATCGCGGATGCGCACGGTTTCACGTTTCTCGAAATCAACGCCGCTGAGGTGCTCGATGAAGGTCGTCACAAAGTGTTGGCGCGTTTGCTCGCCATCACTGACGATATCAATGCCGGCGTGTTGCTGCTCTTGCAATGACAGGCGCAGTGCATCCT
The DNA here is from genome assembly GCF_014269105.1 of Pseudomonas sp. SWRI77. Classification (NCBI taxonomy): domain Bacteria; kingdom Pseudomonadati; phylum Pseudomonadota; class Gammaproteobacteria; order Pseudomonadales; family Pseudomonadaceae; genus Pseudomonas; species Pseudomonas sp. SWRI77. The sequence goes on from NZ_JABWRV010000029.1 coordinate 58,036, forward strand.
GTTTGCCTTCGGTCAACGCCTCGTCCTGCAACTTCCAGGGGGACCAAAGTGTTTCGGGTTGTGCGAGCCAAGAGGGTTTGGGCAAACTGCCGGCAGTCGACGTGGGTAACAGCTTTTTCATGAAAGAAGACCTTGTATTTGCGTAAGTCAGGAAGCGTAGTGGGCGGACCACTGCTCAAGCATGGCGTGGTAAGGTTTGATGAAGTGCTCTTCGACAAATCGTCCCTGTTCAATAGCCAGCCGGCTACGTTCTTCCCGATCATAAACAATGCGTGTCAGCGAATAATCTTCGTGCTTCAAGCTGGGCTGGTAGGACTTTCCTGCCACCGAGTTGGCATTGTAGATTTCGGGGCGGTAGATTTTCTGGAAGGTATCCATGGTGCTGATGGTACTGATCAGCTCAAGGTTGCTGTAGTCACTGAGCAGATCGCCGGAAAAATAGAAAGCCAACGGCGCAGCGCTGTTTGCAGGCATGAAGTAACGCACTTTCAATCCCATCTTCCCGAAGTATTCATCGGTCAAGGAGTATTCATCTTGCTGGTATTCAAAGCCCAGCACCGGGTGCTGGTTTTCAGTGCGATGGTAAGTCTTGCTGCTCGACACGCTCAGGCAGATGACCGGGGGCTTGGCAAAGTGCTGTTTGTAGGTGGCGGAGTTCACGAAGCGCTTGAACAGCTTGCCATGCAGCTCGCCAAAATGCTCAGGTGTGCTGAACGCTGGCTGGTTTTTGTTGTGCCCCAGTAGCAGTACGCTGAAGTCGTAATCGCGCACGTAGGACGAAAAATTGTTCCCCACCATGCCGGCGATGCGCTCGCCGGTTTTTCGGTCGACGATGTGGGTTTTCAATATTTCAATCAAGGGCAGGGCGTGATCGCTGCGTTCAGCATCGATCGTCATCGCGACGGAAATTATCTCAAGCTCGACGCTGTAACGGTCGCCTTTTGGGTTGTCCCAATGCGCCAGGGCGTTGAAGCGGTTGTCGATCATCCCCAGGGTGTTGCGCAAGTTTTCCTGGCGGCTCGCGCCCCTCGCCAGGTTGGCGAAGTTGGTCGTGAGGCGTGTGTTTTCGGCGGGGTGATAATGTTCGTCGAAACGAATGGTCTTGATGGAAAAGTTGAAATCTGTGTTCGTCATGGTCGGCTGTCCCACTCGAATATTTATAGGCTCTCTAGTTGAGACGTATTCTAGGTTGGGGCCTGATCGAGGGGTACTGAATTGATTTCACAGGGGCTTTAGCCATCTTCATGATGGCGGTGGCGATGAAGTGAACACTGTGCGTAAAGCCGCTCCCACAGGTACACCACGGGCTCTGAAACCCGTGGTGTCACCGATGGAATGCCGTCAAGGCCTCACGGCTTAGCGCGTGAAAATGACTCAGCAACCAGCTTGGCTACATATTCGTGCATCCAGGAATTGCCGCCAGCGAATTCAAGTTCATCGTCCAATACTAACTAGATTCATCGTGACATCCTTGCACGGTAAAAAATCTGACCACTCACCATTCGTCCAATTCAGTCAGGCGCTGGAGGGCCATGCGGTATCTGCAATATTGCGAAACGGAACCCCGAATAGTCCCAGCGATATTCTGTTCGTATAACCCATTGCATTCCGCCTTGGCGTATTGCTCCCAGAGGGCCTGAGACTGTTGAAGCATTTCTGGAACCCGCTCTGAGTCATTGGCCGCTTTGTGCTTGAGATCATCCAACGTACCGTCCAGCTTCGTTTGATACTTCTGATTCACAGCATCGAGCGCGCTGTTTGCCTTCATTCCCAAGCATACGTCAAAGTCATTTGTAGTCTTGGCTGTTTTCGCACAGTGTTGATACTGAGTCTCCAGCGAGGCCTCAAACTGCCGAATCGCCTCTCGCAACGCCTCTTCCCGCCCACGATCAGCATGAGCCAGCCCTCCGCACAGCAGTGTACTTGCGACGGCTAGCTTGATAGCACGGTTCATCATTCTCGCTCCTTGAGTAATGGGGCATTTAGTGAGGTGTTTCAGAAATACCAATGTGGGGTCGCTATGTGCTTGTCGGGAGATAGGGTGATGGCGGCTAGGCGCCTATCTTCGGTTTGGAGGTAGGGCGGCGCTCGATCTGATAGGCGCTGAAAATGCCAAGCCAGGCACCTGGTGGCCCCATATACAATCTCCAGGCATCCACCCCTCCCTTAAAAAGCCGAGACCATTCTGGCCCCAGTCATCCGTGCAGGAAAGGCCTTGGGCACGTAATTTTCATTGGTATTCTGAAACACCACACTTGTCTACACGGGCCTCAATGCATCATGCCCAGTTCCGCGTCGTCCATCAGCGCCTTGGCCAATGCGCTCAGGTAGTGCGATGCCCAGATCAACTGTGGGTTGTCGTCCATCACCCCGGCGATGGTCAAGTCTCGCACAACACCCATCAATTCAGAGGCCTGCTCACGGGCATCCTGGCAAGGGATGCCGGGCTCGATGCAGAACAGCGCTTGGGTCTTTTTTTCACCTTGGTAGAACTTAGTCTTGCCAGCGGTGGTTTGGGGTTTTGTGGTGTCTGTGGTCATTGTTGATACTCCCTGAAGTTTTGCAGCCTGGTCTGGCCTCTTCGCGGGGCAAGCCCGCTCCCACAGGATCACCACAGACTCGAGCCTGATGTGTACTTGTGGGAGCGGGCTTGCCCCGCGAAGAGGCCAGACCAGGCAACACATCGCATAGGCCCTTAATGCCGAGTACGCGGCTCTGCTGGCATCTGCACCTGAATCAACGCCGACTCAAGCAGCACACGCAGCGCCTCCAGCTCATGCATGGTCGTCATCATAAGGATCGACACAGGGGACTTGGGCTGAAGCAGAATCGCCTGATGGGCCACGGTCTGTGCGCACAGCGCGTAGTCCGCAGCCTGGATGAGGGTGTCTTCGAGAGAGTGGTGGTTGTGGGGTGGATCGGGAACGATCTTGAGCATGACTACGTCCTTTTAGAGATGCGGTCACCTGCCTGCTGTCAAACAGAAGGGTGGCAGCTGTACGTGGGTTGACAGACCGGCGGACATAGCAAGTTCCGGCGCACGCAAGCGTGCCCGCACGTACAGCCGCCATAAGGACGAGCTGTGCCATGTACCGTCGCGGCCTGTCAAAGCCGATCGCTGTTTGCAGCGACAGGCCGAGACTAGAGCGGTGCCTGAGCGGCCGCAACGGAAAAAAGGCGGCAGGAGTATGTTTGGGAAAAGGCCTACAAGGAAGGGGTTAAATCTGATTATTCATCACTGAAAAGCAAACCCCCGATCAATACTTCCAGGTCACCAACGCCGTCACGTTGCGCGGCGCTCCATCGCCCGTGCTGTCGACCAGCGGCAGGTTGCCCCAGTTGAACCGGAGCGGGTGAGTACCCGCTCGTGGATTGATGCCGGTTTTTTACTACGGCCTGTCAGCAGGGCTGAACGGCCAATCGGTTAGTGACGCTACGCCCCAGCACCAGCACTGTGACAAAGCCGCAACCTACCAGCGCCGTGGCCAGGCTCAACAGCACCGAGCTGCCCAACTGGTCGACGATCTGCCCGCCGAAGAACGAGCCCAGCGCAATAATCACCTGGAACATCGCCACGAACAGGGGCATGCCGCGTTCGACATCCTTGGGCGCGACCACAAACATCCAGATACTGGCGCACGCCGGGAAGGCGCCGAAGGCGAAGCCCCACAGTGCGATCAACATTGCAGCGCCTGTCATGCCAGTGGCGAAGTGGGGGAACAGGGCGGTGCTGACGCCAATCATCACGGCCACCAGCATCAGGGTGTGGCGCACGCTGCGGTTGGCGGCGAAGCCGGCGAAGATGTTGCCGATTACCCCGGCCACGCCATACAGCAACAGCAGCGAGCCAATCGTCGGCCCATCGAAGCCGGCGTTCTGTTTGAAGAAGGGTGCCACATAGGTGTACGCGGCAAAGTGCGCCAGGCCAATCAGCAATACCGCAATCAACCCAACCCGCGCTTGTGGGTTGATGAACAGGGCCGGCAGGTCACTGATGCGGATGGCCTTGTCCGGGTTGAGCCGCGGCAGCAGCAGGACCTGCGCCAGCAGCACCGGTACACCCACCAGCGCGGTAACCAGGAAGGTCATGCGCCAGCCCATCAGGCCACTCAGCCAGGTGCCCACGGGCACGCCCAGCACGGTGGCCAGGGTTACCCCGACCATGATGATCGAGGTGGCCTGGGCAACGCCCACGCCTTTGGGTGCCAGGCGGCCGCTGAGGGCAATGGCCGTGGCCCAGAAGCCGCCGATGCTGACGCCCAGCAGGACGCGGCCGAACAGCAGCAGGCTGAAGTCACTGGCGTAGGCCACCACCGCGTTGGCGATGATCATGATCAGCGTCAGGCCGATCAGCAGGTAACGGCGGTCCATGGCGCCAATGCCCACCGACAGCAAAGGGGCGGCGAGGGCGGCCATGATGCCGGGCAGGGTCACCATCAGGCCGGCCTGGCCTGCGCTGATGCCGAGGTCGCTGGCAACGTCGTTGAGCACGCCCACCGGCAGAAACTCACTGGTGACCAGGGCGAAGGCACCCACGGCGACCGAAAGAATCGCCAGCCACTGCTGTTTGACGCTTTGTTGGTTATGTTCGGGAAGGCCGCTAGGGGCCTGGCTGTCGCTTGGCATGATGCTGGGTTCCAAGGGGGATGTCGCCTGCAGCAGGCGAGGAGAGGGCGAAAATTGAAGGCGATTATACGAGGGGGTTGGCGCCACCACACAGGCGCGCGGCTCGATAGTAATCATCAGTACGATCGATAAGACGCCCAGTGCAGAGCGCCTGCTACAGCGCGGCGGCTTTCAGTAGGTGGCTCGATAGGAATTGGTGTTCTGTACCGGATGTCTATCTGTCTCGCAACTCCACAGCTGTATGAAGGGCTGGTTGGTAGAGGGCGTTCCAACCCAATGGCTCATGGCGTGACACACCTGCTCAAGGCATAGCTGATAGTCGCCAGCTTCGGGGGTGCGTCCTAGTTTCAAAGGTTGCAGGGGCGGCAACGTGCGCTTGAAATGCCAACTGCCCAGCTCCAATCGAGCATCATCGGGTATCTCCATGCCTGCACCATTACCTCGAATCCTGGCGCCTTCCAACACCAGGCCTTCGCGGGTGAGGCGATAGTCTTCCTCCCAGCGTATCTTCTCGATGCTGTGATTCCATGCCAGGGTGAAATGGGACACCGGCAGTTGCGCCCAGACCCCGCCATCCAGCCCCAGGCACAAGCCGATCATGCGTTCGCCGTCCTTGCGTGCCTGGACCTCCAGACATGCTGCAGCAATACCAGAATCCCAAGCGCGAAACCGATCTCGTCGGTCAGCGGCAGCGCCACGATCAACAAGGCCCCCGCACCCAAACTCAACAAGCGCTCCCAGATGGCCATTTTCTGTTGCAGGTAACCGGTGGACGCTACTCCCCAGAGGCCGACTGCCAGAAGGGTCTTGATCAACATGTAGGCCGTCATCCACAGATTATCGCCCTGCAGCATCAGCGCCGGGTTATAGACCGCCATGAAGGGGATGACGAAACCTGCCAGGGCAATGCGTACCGCCCACAGGCTGATCTTGAATCCGCTTTCTTTGGCGATGGGGGCTGCGGCGAAACAGGCGAGGGCGACCGGTGGGGTCAGATCGGCGAGGATCCCGAAATAGAACACGAACATGTGCGACACAATTAGCGGCACGCCCAGTTCCAGCAGCGCAGGGGCTGCGATCGAGCTGGTGATGATGTAGTTGGGGATGGTTGGGATACCCATGCCTAGCACCAAGCAGGTGATCATCGTCAATATCAGTGACAGCAGCAGGTTCTCCCGGCCGATCGCCAATATGTAACCGGCAAAGGTTGAAGCAACGCCTGTGAGCGAGACGATGCCGATGATCACCCCCACCAGCGCGCAGGCGATCCCTACCGGAACCGCATGCCGTGCACCTTCGACCAACGCGTGCAGGCAAATGGTCAGGGTTTCCCGGCCGCCCTTGATAAACCAGCAAAACACCATCAGCACGGCAACGACCGCAAAAATCACACCGATACCGAGTTGAAAAAAGCCTGTGCAGAGAATACCCAGCGCAATCCAGAATGCACAGCGCAAGCCGAAGCTCTGCACCCTGAGAATGATCGCCGAGCCGAGAATGACAATGGCGGTCAAGGCTAACCCGACCATGCCGGAGAACAGCGGGGTACGCCCGGAAAACAGCAGGTAAACCAGCACTACTAGAGGAATCAGCAGGTACCAGCTTTCCTTTACCGCGCCGAAAGCGCTGGGGCATTGGTCTTTAGGCAAGCCTTTGAGGTTGGAACGCTTGGCCTCCAGATGGACCATCCAGAACACCGAGCCGAAATACAGCATGGCGGGTATCAACGCCGCTTTGGCAATTTCCACGAACGGCACATTGATGGTTTCGGCCATGATGAAGGCAACCGCGCCCATTACTGGCGGCATTATCTGGCTGCCCATGCTGGAGGTAGCTTCCACGCCGCCGGCAAATGCGGCCCGATAACCAAAGCGCTTCATCAGCGGGATGGTGAATTGCCCCGTGGTCACCACGTTGGCAATGCCTGAGCCAGTAATGGTCCCCATCAACGCGGATGAAGCGACGGCGACCTTGGCCGGTCCTCCCAGCTTGTGACCGAACAAGCCCATGGCGAAGTCGGTAAACAGCTTGATCATGCCTGCTTGCTCCAGGAAGGCGCCGAACAGGATGAACAAGAAGATATAGGTAGCCGAAACGTAGGTGGGTGTCCCATAGAGCCCTTCAGTGCCGAAGGACAGTTGATTGATGACCTGGTCGAAACCATAGCCTCGGTGGGCCAGTTCGCCGGGCAAGTATTCACCGAACAAGCCGTAGGCCAGGAACAATCCACAGATGATTGGCAGTGCAATGCCCATCACCCGTCGAGCGGCTTCGAAGATTAGCGCGATCAGCAGCACGCCGATCACCATGTCAGCTGGCGTCAGGTCGCCGGAGCGCTGGATCAAGTCTGCCTCGAACACCCATTGATACAGCGCGGTGACGATGCCAGCCAGGCTGAGCAGCCAGGCCAGCGGTTGCCAGGGGCGGGCCTGGCCATGGGCTGGATAGCTGAGGAATACCACCCAGAGCAGGAAACCGACGTGTACTGCACGCAGCACCTGGCTTGAGATGGGGGAGAAGGCTGCGGTGACGATCTGGAAAATCGAAAACAGCAACGCTACATAAAACAAGGTTCTTGGCCAGTCCCGCGGGTTCGCGGAAATACCCTGATGCTCGTCACTCATTGATTGCCTGCCTCATGGCCACACTGGAAAGAATCGATGGCGCAGTGGCAATACAACCCACTGCGCCTCGTGCAGCTACAGCGCGCCCTTTTCCTTGTAGTAGCGTTCGGCGCCTGGGTGCAGTGCAATTGGCAGATTCTTGGCTGCGCTTTCCAGTTTGATGTCCTTGGCTGCCGAATGTGAGTTACCCAGCCGTGGCAAGTTTTCGAACAAGAGCTTGGTCATCTCGTAGACGACTTCATCGGACATGTCTGCGCGGGTCACCAGTATGTTGGTGATGGCAACCGTCGGCACCGCCTCGGTTTGCCCGTCATACGTGTTGGCCGGAATCATTTCGCTCTGATAGGCCGGGTTGCCAATCTTCGTGACCACCTCAGGCGGGATGGCGACGTAGTTGAGGGGCATGACAGAGGCCAGGTCGCGAATCGCGGCCATGCCCAACCCGGACGATTGCAGGGTCGCATCCAATTGCCGGTTCTTGATCAGTTCGACGGATTCAGCAAACGGCAGGTATTGCACTTTACCCATGTCCTGATAAGTAAGCCCCGCAGCCTTGAAGATCGCACGGGCGTTCAGCTCAGTACCGGACTTGGGTGCCCCGACCGAGATCGTCTTGCCTTTGAGATCGGCCAGCGTCTTGATCCCTGATTCCTTGCTGGCAACAATTTGAATGTAGTTGGGGTAGGCCCCGCCAAGGGCACGCAACTTGGTCAGCGGTGTCTTGAAGCCTGCGTCCTCCACGCCGTTTTTGGCATCGGCAACCGAATCGCCCAGCGCGAGCGCTAGCTCGCCTCGACCAGCCTGCAGCAGGTTCAGGTTCTCCACCGAGGCCTTGGTGGCTTGGACCGAGGTCTTGGAGCCGGCAATGCCATCGCTGTAGATCTGCGACAAGCCGACACCGATCGGGTAGTAAACCCCGCTGGTCCCACCGGTGAGAATGTTGATGAACACTGGCGCGGCTTGAGCTGCGGTGCTGACTGCCAAGGTAGCGGCGACCAGCAGGGCGAAGCGTGTCTTTACTCGCATGGGGAACTTCTCCGTCTTGTTATGTCTTTTATCCAGAGTGATTGCACTGTAGTTGATCGCAGCGCCGAAGGGGCCAGGCAGTCAGCATCAGCTCATACCCAGCCAGGCCGGCAGGACCAGCGAAATCCAAGGTACATAGGTCACCAGCACCAGGAACAGCAGCAGAATCATCAACCAGGGCATCGCCGCTTTGATGGTCGCGGGTAATGACATCCCGGTCACTGCCGAGGTGACGAACAGGTTCAGGCCCACCGGCGGTGTGATCAAGCCGATTTCAAGGTTGACGACCATGATGATGCCGAGGTGAATCGGGTCGATGCCCAGTTTCATGGCAATGGGGAAAAGTATCGGCGCCAAGATCAGGATAATCGCCGACGGCTCCATGAAGGCACCGGCAATCAGCAGCACGATGTTGACCACCAGCAGAAAGGTCACGGGCGTCAGGCCCGCGTCGATCACCCAGGCTGTTATCTGTTGTGGAAGCTGTTCGGTGGTCAGTACATGGGCGAAAAGCATGGCGTTGGCGATGATGAACATCAGCATGATGCTCAGCTTGGCGGATTCCAGCAGGACTTTGGGCGTTTCACGAAACGTCAAATCCTTGTAGACGAACAAGGCAATGAAGGCCGAGTAAACCGCCGCTACAGCCGCCGCCTCGGTTGGGGTGAACATCCCGGAATAGATGCCGCCCAGGATGATGACCATCAGCAACAAGCCCCAGATCGCCTGGCGCGCCGTACCCAACCACTCGCGCAGTGTCGCGCGCGGCAGGGCGGGCAGGTTTTTCTTAACGGCGACGATATAGATCGCCACCATCAGCGCTGTTCCCAAAAGCAGGCCAGGCACCACACCGGCCATGAACAGCTTGCCGACGGAGGTCTCCGTGGCCGCGGCGTAGACCACCATCACGATCGAAGGCGGAATGAGGATGCCCAACGTACCGGCGTTGCAGATAATGCCTGCACCAAAGGCCTGCGGATAACCGGAGCGGACCATACCGGCAATGGCGATTGACCCCACGGCAGCCACGGTCGCCGGGCTGGATCCGGAAAGGGCAGCGAATAACATGCAGGCCAGTACTGCGGCGATGGCCAGGCCGCCGCGAATGTGCCCGACACAAGCATTGGCGAAGTCGATCAAGCGGCGGGCAACACCACCGGTGGTCATGAAGGCACCGGCCAGCAGGAAGAACGGAATGGCCAGCAGCGTGTAATGTTCCGAGGTTTCGAACAGCTTGATCGCCAGCGAACGCACCGAGTCGGGGCTGAAGAAAATGATTGTCATGGAGCCGGCCAGGCCGAGGGAGATCGCGATGGGCACGCCGATGAACATCAGGACGAACAGGGCTACGAACAAGAACGCAATGGTCATGGCTTGTCATCCTCGTGCTCGGCGAGCTTCAGCGCGTCAGCGGCTTCGTCGGCCAGGCCCAGGCCGGTCTGGTGGTTGCGCAAGATGCGCACAAGAATCTCGGCAAAACGGATGAAAACCAGGGCAAACCCCAAGGGTACGATCAGCCCGATATGCCATTGCATGATGCCAAAGTGGCCCAGATCCTCAGCGCCGATACTTGCGATCATCAGTGTCTGAATCCATTCGAAGCTGGCGACACTGAGCAATCCTGCATAGGCCAGACAGCACAAGCAGGCCACGACGCCGATGAATTTCTGCACCGGCCGGCGGGTGAGCTTGACCAGTGCATCCACCCCGATATGCCCGCCCGTGCGCACACCATAGGCCAGCCCGAAAAAAATCAGCCAGCCAAACAGCGCCTTGGTCAGCGCGGTACTCCAGGTCATCGCTTGAGCCATGCCCATGATTTCGTCGCCAATGGCAAACAACGGGGTGCTTGCGCTCGGCCAGCGATCGGCAAGCCAATAGAAAAGGCTGTAGAAATTGTTGAGGATCACGTAAATGAACGTGACCAATGTCATGGCGGCCAGAAGGAAGACGATAAAGCCTTCCTCGAAGTGTTCCCATATTCGCCGAAGCGCTTTCATCGATGGTATCTCACGTCGAGGGCGACTGGCAGACGCCGCCCCGGCAGCATCTGCCTTGCGATCATTGAGCCTTGTTGGCGGCTTCGGCTGCCTGGATCAGTTCAGGTCCGATATCGCCTTCAAACTTTTTCCAGACCGGTTTCATCGCGTCTCGCCATTGTTCGCGTTGCGCCGGGGTCAGCACGATGATTTCAGTGGTCTTCGCCGCGAGGATGCGTTGCTTGTCACTCTCATTGAGTTGCTCAGCTTCCTTGTTCACATGGGCGGTGACTTCAACAACGATCTTGTCCAGCTCGCTGCGAACGTCCGCCGGTAATCCGTTCCAGAACGGGGTGTTGGTGATTAGCATGTAGTCCAGTACACCGTGGTTGGATTCAGTGATGTACTTCTGCACTTCATGCATTTTCTGGCTGTAGATATTCGAGTAGGGGTTCTCCGCACCATTCACCACACCGGTCTGCAACCCTTGATAAACCTCGGCAAAACTCATCTTGCGCGGGTTGGCGCGGACAGCCTTGAACTGCTCTTCGAGTACGGCAGAGGCCTGCACCCGGAACTTCAGGCCACGGGCATCGGCGGGCACATGCAGTGGCTTGTTGGCTGACAATTGCTTCATCCCGTTGTGCCAGTAGGCCAGGCCGGTAATGTTCTTGCTTTCCATCGACTTCAGCATCCCCTGGCCCTGTGGGCTCAACTGAAAGCGGTCGACCGCAGCGATGTCATTGAACAGGAAGGGCAGGTCGAAGAGTTGCAGGGACTTGGTGTACTGTTCGAACTTGGCCAGGGAAGGCGCAATCATCTGCACATCGCCTAGCAATAGCGCTTCCATCTCCTTGCCGTCGCCAAACAACGAGGAGTTCGGATAGACCTCGACCTTGACCTTGCCGGGCAAGCGTTCCTCTACCAGTTTCTTGAACATCAGGGCGCCTTGCCCCTTGGGCGTCTGGTCCGCGACCACATGCGAGAACTTGATGATGACCGGATCTGCCGCATGGGCAAGGCTCAGGGTGCCTAGCGCCAACGCGCAGGTGAAGACGATGGATAGAGATTTGAACATCAGGAGCATCCTCTCGTTTTTATTTTTCCCAGGGTTCTACGCCGTGCGCGCTTTGGCGTATCAGAACAACAGTCAGTCTAGGCAGAAAACCGTAAGTTGCAGGGTAATGACCAGCGCCTGAGGCGTATCCGGGGTTCGCAACGCCTAGGATGATTCTGTAGACTTCGCCTGGGTGCTAGCCGCATAGGGCGGTGAGGCAGGTTAAAAGTAACGCCGGTCGGGCCGCCGCGCGCGAGTGACCTTGCCTATGCAAACAGTAGAATTGCCCCGTGCTCAACAACTGGCCCAGCGAGCGTTTGCCAACCTGGAGCGCTTCCTCCATATCGAAGCGGTCAGTGGCGTCGTGCTGTTGATTAGTGCCATAGCCGCGTTGGTCTGGGCCAACTCCCCGGCCGCTGCCAGCTACGAAGCCTTGTGGCATACCGCGGTGTCATTCGGCATTGGCTCGCACGTTGTCTCGCAGTCCCTGCATTTTTGGATCAACGATGGCTTGATGACCATTTTCTTCCTGGTTGTAGGTATGGAAATCCGCCGCGAAATCCATGAAGGGGCGTTGTCCAGCCTGCGCCAGGCGACCTTGCCGATGGCTGCAGCATTGGGTGGCGTTGCAGTCCCTGCGCTGCTCTATCTGGGGTTCAACCATCAAGCACCGCAACAAAACGGCTGGGCAGTGCCCACCGCCACCGACATTGCGTTCGCGGTGGGCGTGTTGGCTCTACTGGGCAAGTCGATCCCATCGAATATCCGCGTGTTCTTGCTGGCCCTTGCCATCATCGACGACATCATTGCTGTCCTGATCATTGCCTTCTTCTACTCGGGCGGATTGGATTATTCAGGATTCGCAGTGGCTGGAGTGGGGCTGGCAATGGTCATTGGCCTGCAAAAAATAGGGGTCGGGTCTGCCTATGCCTATATTCTTCCAGGCGCCGTGACCTGGGGCGGGATATTGATGACCGGTGCCCACCCCACGCTGGCCGGGGTGATTCTCGGGATGATGACCCCCGTCGTCGCTATGCCAATGCGCGAGCGCCCACTGGATGCGATCGGACGATTCACTGGCGAGCTGATTGGCAGCGCAAAGGCACCGGAGCAGGGCGTCAACGAGTTGATTGATCCCCTCAAACGACTGCGCTTGGCTCAGCGCGAGCTTTTGCCGCCGGTAGTTCGGATACAAAGTGCGCTACACCCTTGGGTGGCATACGCGATCATGCCGCTGTTTGCGCTGGCCAATGCGGGGGTCAATCTGCAGGGCATTGACTTGTCCAGCGATGCGCCACATTGGGTGATGCTGGGTATCGGTATTGCATTGGTGGCGGGTAAACCACTCGGGGTGTTGAGCGTGAGCTGGCTGATGGTCCGTCTGGGGTGGTGCACATTGCCAGCGGGTGTCACTTGGACCGGCGTCACCCTTATCGGCTTGCTGGCGGGCATCGGCTTCACCATGTCGATCTTCATCGCCACATTGGCGTTCGCCGATGCCAGTCTGCTCGGCGCAGCAAAGGTAGGCGTGCTTTGCGGATCGGTAATTTCTGCCGTTCTGGGTGTCGCCTGGGGAATCCTGAGCGTACGCCGAAATCATTCAGCTTGCGCAAAGACGCACTAACGTTGTACCCGGCTACAGATCTGCTGTGACGCCGGAACTGCAGTGCAGGAGGAGATGACAGATCGCTGTCATCTCCTCCTGCATGTTCGCCAGCCGTGCTTCATCACCTGGGCTGATTTGCTGAAAAGCACAGTGCAGCGTGCGACTGGACTCAGTCCGTAGACGGCTCCGCTGTGGCATCGGCGGCAGGTGCCGGGGCACTCGCCTTTGGCTTCACACGATCGCGTCGGCCCTGGCTGCGTTGCCGCGAAGCTTGTTGCTTCGCGTGCAATGCCTGTGCGGCGGTCACAGTGCCAGCTACTTGCCCGTTCAGGTCCAGGCGCGGCGCATTCTCCACCATGCTTGCCCAGTACCGAGCCCCCCGACACCAGGTAGAGATGCCCAGCTTAAGCTGCTCGCGGGTCAGACCCAGCAGCTCCAGGTGTTGCTCGGCATCCTTGAAGATACCCTCCTTGAGCGGCACCTTGGGGGCCGGGTTGACAGGGAAGGCCAACGGAAAATGCTTCTGCAATGGCCAGATCGCTTCCACTGCCGGATCCTGGGCACGAGGCTTCGCCTGCGGGGAAGGCTTGCGCTTGGGGTGTTTCGCGCTATCGGCCTTGGCCTGTTGTTTTTCCGACCTGAGGCGGTCACGTAGCTCAGCTAGTTGTTCAAAACCCATCGTTCAATTCACTGCTTCGAAGTTGATTGCGTGGTGCAAGGATATTCCATAAAGCGCTTGGGAGCAGCCCAAACAGGATGAATCGCTGTTGTTTCCGTGAATGCGCCATGACCGGCTCGGCAGATTTTGCCTTTCAGGGGCCGTGCACCAGCCGCCTGCTTGACTTCATGGGCCGGGCCGACAAACCGCCCAAAGCATTTTTCGGCACGCTCAACCCCGTGGTCTTCCTCACCTGGCTGACACGAGGTTTCCGCCAGCCTGCGCCCGACCTTCGGCCGTAGACGCCTTGGGGTGGATAGCGACGGCCGTGTCCCGCCCGTCGCTGTGCGTTGTCAGCCCTGCGCCTGACGCATTGCGAATGGTCGCTACTTCCCTTTTTCTGCAGCCAGATCAGCGTCGCATCCACTGTTCCAGTCAAGCGTGCAATAGCCACACCTGCCGTCCATGACATGGAAGCAGCTTACACGCCTGCGCTGTGCATGCGGGGGGCTGGGCTTGCCGGCGGTGGGCTGTGAAGTGCCCCAGCACCCAGGGTCTGCTCTGGGTCGATAGCCGTTATCCATGAGCGGGCGCTTTCGACCTATGGCTGCGCTTCGCGGATCCGTGCCTTTCTGTTTGCCGATCAGCGAGGTTCTGTACGAAAAGTATGGTCATTCATCATTGTGGGAGCGGCGGTGCGGCGATCCGACTTGCCCCGCGATCTGCCGCAACGCGGCAGCAAAGCCTGAATTCGCGGCGTCTTTGACACTATTTAATATCGGGTACAGGAGCGCTTCGCACTCCATCGCGGGACAAGCCCGCTCCCACAAATTTTTCGTACAGAGCCTAGTGTGGTGTTTCAGAAATACCACTGAAAATCATTTGCCCAGCGCTCGCGCCGCGCGAGCGACTGAGGCAAGGATGTCCTCGGCCTTCTTGTGCCACCGAAA